>PNKD01000003.1 GCA_013822265.1 Leptothrix sp. (in: b-proteobacteria) | reverse complement strand
CTGTGAGGAAGGAAAGGAGGAAGTCCATGATTTGTTCTTAAATTTAGAGGATTGCCGCGACGGCCGTACCCGTGCCCAACAGGGCGCTGGACACACCGAGCAGCACGACATCGCGCTTCTCATTGCCCAGACGCCAGGCGTGGAAGGTGACCCCGGCCAGACAGAGGGTCAGGATGCCGAGGAGAAGCGTGCTGGTGTCCATGATGACTTTGTTAATCTGGAATTGAGGGCTCTTTGGAGGTGACGCTGATGCCGGCGGAATCAGACTGCCGCCAGCGAAGAGCCGGCTCCCGGGCCGGATCCGCTGCCGCCGCGGCGGCGCCACAGCGCGATGAGCAGGTGCAGCCCGGCGCCCAGCAGCACGAGCAGCACGCTGCCGATGCCCCAGATCACCCAGGTCGCCACGGTCAAGCCACCCGCCAGCGCGGGTGCAGCCTGCAGCAGGCCGTCGACGAACGGCGCAAAGCCTGCCATCAGTTGGCTTGCCCACTGCGCGACTTCGGGGGGCACCCAGGGGGCCAGCCAATCCGGCAGAGTGATCTTGCCGGCGCCTGATGCAGCCCCTGTGAGCGCGCCCGCGTTCGAGACCGTCCAGACCGCAACGGAATGCAGCGCCCAAGCGGCCAGCGACCACAGTGCCAGCAGAGCGACGACGAAGAGCCAACTGAGGGCGTAGAACATGACCGAGCTTTCTAGGGTGCTTGAATGGCATAGAGTGTCGGGATCAATGCGCTTCGCGCAAACCAGAATCTCACGCACTTAAACTTCGGTTTTCCCGCACCGGAGGACGCATGCTGAACTACCGCCATCTGCACTACTTCTGGGTTGTCACAAAGGAAGGCGGCTTCGCCCGTGCCGCCGAACGGCTGGACATGGCGGTGCAGACCATCAGCGCGCAGGTGCGCGAGCTGGAGAAGGCGTTGGGCCACCAGTTGCTCAAGCCGTCGGGCCGTGGCGTGGCGCTCACCGAGGCGGGCCAGGCCGCCTTCTCGCGCGCCGAGGAGATCTTTCAGCTGGGTCAAGGTATCCCTGACGAGGTGCGCGAAGCAGCCAGCGGCAAGGTGGCTCGGCTGGCGGTCGGGCTCTCCGACGGCATCTCAAAGCTGGCCGCTCATGCGCTGCTGGAACCCGTGTTGAGCACCCCCAACCTCCGGCTGGTCTGCCACGAAGGAGAGTTCGAGCAGCTGCTCGGCGAACTGGCGCTGCACCACCTGGACCTGGTGCTGGCCGGCCAGGCGGCCCCGCGCAACCCGAACTTACGCCTCACCAGCGAGCGGCTCGTCGATTCGCCGGTCGAGTGGTACGGCCCGGCCCGGCTGGTCGGCAAGGCCGAGCGCGACAGCTTCCCACAAAGCCTCAACGACCTCCCTGTGCTGCTGCCCACGGGGCACTCGGCCCTGCGCCCGACGCTGGATCACTGGTTCGAGACGCAAAGCCTGCGACCCCGCATCGTCGGCGAGTTCGAAGACAGTGCGCTTCTGGCGGTGTTTTCGGCCCGCGGGCTTGGCGTGTTCCCGGTCAGCCGGCTCGGCGCGGACGACGTCGGTTTGATGCGAGGACTGCGCTTGCTAGGCAGCAGCGATGGCGTGAAGGAAGAGATCCACGCCATCCGCTCGCGTCGCGGCCAGCACCACCCCCTGGTGATGCAGGTGGTAGCTGCGGCACGGCTTTAGAGGAGTCTCGCTCGACTCCGATCAGGCAGCGTGGCGATGGGCCACCTTCGTGGTGCTCGGCTCCTCGCCATCGACCAGCCTCCAGTGGTGTCGCGCGGCCTCCACCACCAACGTTTCGCCGTCGGCCAGGTGGCCATCTGCCCGCGCCGCGGCCAGGGACAGACGCAGCACCTTCTTCTGCAGCACCGGATCCGAGATCTCGGCCATCAATGACGCCAAGGTGCTGTCATTGACGCTGCTGATGAGCGACCCTGTTTCGTACCCGCAGGCGAGCAGTTCTTCGCACAGCGTGTGAACGATGTGCGGCAGGAGATGGGGCTCCAGCCCGAGTTCACGCTCGGCGCCCAGCTGCTTGAGGATGTCGAACTCGGAGCTGCAAACATGGCCGTCGGAGATGAGGACCAGCGCAACGATGCGGGCGGCGGCCTCAGGGCTGTTGCGGGGATAGCTGCGCAAGATGGGTCTCCGTTGAGATAAGTCAGTCTGAGGTGACAAACTGGGTTTCGGACTCAGTTGCCCCGGGCGGGATGCCGGCGGTCCGACTGGCGTGTACGACGCTCGGCCGGGATCGGGATGGGCACGAGCACCGGCGCTTGCTGTGGCACCCACTGCCTGAGATCGTCCTTCAGCAAGCGCAGGCTCTGCTTGATCCGGGCAATGACGAGGGACGCAAAGCGCAAAGAAGGTTTCATGGCGGGTGAGCTCGGAAGTGATGACAGGCTGGAATGTGCATCCAGTCCTACTTCGGAAGAAGCGGCACTTCCGAGACTCCAACTCAGGAAAATACGAACTCACCGGAAGACGGCGCGCCCGTTGCAAAGCCGCACTCACGTCCGGTCCGGCCGGACCTCACTGACCTTGGCGAGCCGGAAAGCTCGGTCGTCGGCCTGGTAGTCCCACTGCTCGATCCGACAGCATCCTTGCGCGGCATCCGCGCCCCAGCGCAGCAGATTCACCGAGTTGGGCATGCCATCCCGCACTCGGGACGAGACGGCCGTGCCCGCCTGCACGACCCACAGCGGACGCGCCAGACCTTGCCGCGGCATGACGTAGGGGAGGTGGATGTGACCGCCGATGACGAGGTCGACGCCGGCTTCTGCCCAACGCCGCAGCGCGACCGCATGCCCGCGCAGTCGGTTGGGCTCATCCTCAGCGCGGGTGACGGCTATAGGCTGGTGCACCACGACCACGCGCAGCTGCGCCAGGTCGGCATGCTCCACAAGTCGCGCTACACGGTCGATCTGCAGCGCGGATACCTCACCATCCTTGTGTCGCCAGGGTCGCGTGGTGTTGACGCACACCACCAGGTGCTCCGGAGAGCGGTGCACCGGCTCGAGGTCTATGCCGAACGCGGCGCTGTACCGCCCATACGGGCTGCGCAGGCGCGCCCACAGATCGAAGAGCGGGATGTCGTGGTTGCCTGGAACGGCCAGCACTGGTGCCCCCAGGCGGTCCACGAACGAACGTGCCGCGCGGAACTGGGCCGGACGAGCGCGCTGCGTGATGTCGCCCGACAGCACCACCACATCAGGACGCTGCTGGTGGGCCAGCGTGCCCAGGGCTTCGACGACCGCGCCCTGCTCGGTGCCGAAGTGCGTGTCGGAAATCTGCAGCAGGACGCTCAAGGCGCTGCCCCTTCGGCGCTGGATCGGGCGTCGACAACGGCAGCGTCGCGCTGTGGCATCAGCAGGTACAGTGGTTTGGCCAGCACCCGGAAGTCCAGCGGTGCGCGCATCATCGTCACTTCGCCATCGAAGGCCACCTTCACCCCGCTGCGGCCCTGCGGCAGCGTAGGCCGCACCACCAGGTGCTCGAACTCGAAGCGCTCGACGCCTGCAGCTTCACCCAGCCTGCCCATGGCGCCATGCAGCATCAGGCCGATCATCGACAGCGTTCCGATAGGCCGTAGTACGAGCGCGGCCATGCTGCCGTCGCCTGGCGTGCCGGCGAGGGTGTCATCGGGCTCCGCGCCGAACTGCTGCAGCTGCAGGCGGTTGTTGCCCACGAAGAGCGTCAAGGTCTGCATGTCGCGCACCTTGCCACCCATCTCGATGTGCAATCGCAAGCGGCTCTGCGCACGCAGCAAAGTCGCACAGGCTGCCACGAACGCCACCCAGCGGCTGCGACCGAAGCGGGCCTTGTAGGCTTCCCGGTCTTCCAGCAGGTCGGGATAGAGCCCGAGGCTGGCGTTGACCAGGAACACTCGTTCGTTGATGCCGGCCACTTGAACCGGCGCAGGCGCCGCAAGCAGCAGCAGGCGGACGGCATCGGCCGGGTCTGCGGGTATGCCGTGCGTGCGGGCAAAGTAGTTGAACGTGCCCTGTGGCACCACGCCCATGGCGCAGCCTGCGGCGTGTGCGGCCTGCGCCACCGTGTTGAGGGTGCCGTCGCCACCGACGGCGACCACGGCAGTGCGGGTGGCGATCGCCCTTGCCGCGGCCTGGTGAGACACGCGGGTCAACTCGGCGGGGCTGCAGAACAGCAAGTCACCTCGCCGTCCACCCGTCCGCAGCGCGGCTTCGACGACTTCGCGCTTCGCTTCCGCGTCGCTGCTGCCCGCCGCCGCATTGACGATGAACTGCAGCGCAGATGCGGGGTCGATCTCCGGGAGAGCGGCCATGGCCCCGGGCGCGCTCAGGTCTTCTCCCGAGTCAAACGCTCAGCAAAGGAAATGCCGATGGCGGAGAGCACGAAGGTGAAATGGATGACCGCCACCATCGTCACGATCTGGATGTCTTCCAAACTCAGGTCGCCACTCAGGTAGGTCTTCAAGGCATGCACGCCAGAGATCGAGATGATGGCGAACGCGAGCTTCAACTTCAGGTTGTAGGTGTTGACGTGGTCGAGCCAGTCGGGCTTCTTCATGTCCTTCTTGTCGAAGTGCCCCGTGGTCACGAAGAGCGACACGCCGGCGAGTGCCACCACCCAGACCAGCTGCGCGACCATCGTCATGTCCACCAGCTCGAGCACCTTGATGATCAGGTCGATCTTCTCGAGTTCGCCGAACAGCAGGGTGTTCATCAGCTTGTAGGTTTCCAGCAGGAACTTTCCGAGAACTCCGAAAATGATTCCTACCAGACCGACGTAGAAGAACAGCATGGTGAATCTCATGCCGTAGAGCAGCGACCCGACCCTTGAAAGGAGTATTTCCATTCTTGATTGCCGTGAAACAGAGCTGACAGTGACTTCAAACAGCGATCCGGCTGCAGCCTCGTGCGCCGCTCGGGCCAGTTCGCCCAGGCGGCCAAGACAGACCGGGGCGGACGATTTCAATCGTGGCGCAGCAGGTCACCGAAGACGGTGTGCTCGCCCTCCTTGCGATCGGTGCCTGGCGCGTCGTACAGCACGAGCCAGCGCGCCTTGCCGCCTGACAGCGCCGGCGGCAGGTCGCAGATGGCCTCGGCGCGGTCGGTGCCGCGGCCATGTGGCAGGGGCACCGACTCGGTCAGCGCCGACTCGAATCGCACCGGCTGGCGGTTGGCGGCCAGCAAGGGCCGGGCGGCAGGCCACTTGAAGACGCGGATGTCGCCGTTCAGCACCATCGTCGGGCCGGCCAGGATGTAGAGGTCGTCGCCGGAGAAGTGCAGGTCGCGCACGCCCAGGCCGGCGAGCTGCAGGAAATGCTTGCGGACCAGCGTGCCGCCGTCGTCCAGGGGCGCCAGTCGCAGCTGATCACCGCGGGCCTCCACCGCGATCTCGAGCAGCGCCGACCAGCCGCGCAGCACCGGGCCGCGCAAGCCGAGCAGCAGCCGGCGGCCGTCCACGGCCAGGCCTTCGATGTCGAAGCCGTTGTCCTTGCCCGGGATGGCCATGTAGGGCCCGAAGTGGGGGTCATCGACGAGAACACGGGTGAGCAGGTTCGTTTGCGCATCGCCCTTCAGGCGCAGCGCCCGTCGGCCGTCCTGGGCCTGCCGTACCAGGCAGGGCTCACCCTGGGCGTCAGGCTCGATGGGCAGGCAGGCCAGCAGGCGACGATTGCCGTCCAGCGTCACCTTCGCCAGCCGCTTGGCGTTGTCGGCATCGCCTCGGTCCGGCTTGGCGTTCTTGCGCTTCAGGCCGTGCGAGCCGACCACCCAGAGGAAGCCGTCGGCCACGGCCATGCCTTCCAGATCGGCCTCTTCCCCGGCCGTGCCGGGCAGGTCCAGCAGATCGGCAAGCGGGAAGTCGCGCACCTCGCCGAAACGCAAGGCTTCTCGCCCCACGGGGTCGAGCAGGCGCAGGCGGTCCAGGCCGCAGGCTTCGTCGCCCGCCACCCAGAGCCATTCGCCGGTGAAGGCCGCACCGGACAGATTGGATTGAACCAAGGAGTCAGGAGCGAACTCCAGACGGACGGCGTTGGCGGTTCGAGCGTTGGGCATCGGGTGCTTCTCCAAAGGGTGACGTGCCAGAAGGCTCGCGTGCTGCACCGCGTGCCGGCCGGAGCCGCCAAACCCCGAAGTCTGCGGCCGAAGCGCCATCCGATGTTCGCGTTCTTGAAAGACTGCTTTTCCAGA
The DNA here is from genome assembly GCA_013822265.1 of Leptothrix sp. (in: b-proteobacteria). Classification (GTDB taxonomy): domain Bacteria; phylum Pseudomonadota; class Gammaproteobacteria; order Burkholderiales; family Burkholderiaceae_C; genus Rubrivivax. Next base: position 84,032 of record PNKD01000003.1, on the reverse strand, counting down.
ACCGCCAGGTACCCCACATTCCGACTGTCCCTCAACCGATGGAGATCCGTGATGCAAGTGCTCTTCAAGTCCCGCCATCCGCACGCCACTGACTTGCGCGACCTGACCGAACGCCGCGTGCGCTTCGTGCTGCGACGCCTGGGCTGGCTCGTGCCACGCGCCGAGGTGCAGATGTCGGACGTGAACGGACCGCGCGGCGGCATCGACAAGCGCTGCCAGGTGGAACTCCGGACCGATGGCGCCGGGTCGGTGGTCGTTGCCTCCGTGGCCAGCGACTGGCGCACGGCGCTGGACAACGCGCTGGCGCGTGCCGCGCGGTTCCTGATGCGCCTGTGGCGCCGCGGCAGTGACTCGCGCCGCATGCGCCAACGCTTCATCAGTCACGAACGCTGAACTCCAACGACCCCAGGACTCGACACCATGAACTCCATGACGCCCATCCCCTCGACCACTCGCCCGGAGACCGCGCATTCGGCGCCGATCGCCGCAGGCAACGCGACACCCGCGGATGTCGCCGGTACGAGCCGTGTGCTGCGCAACACCTACGCCTTGCTGTCGATGACGCTGCTGTTCAGCGCGGCTATCGCTGCTGCCAGCGTGGCGTTCCAGCTGCCGGCGCCGGGCATCCTGCTCACCCTGGGCGGCTACTTCGGCCTGCTCTTCGCCGTCTACAAGTTCAAGAACAGCGGCTGGGCCTTGCCGGCGGTGTTCGCGCTGACGGGTTTCATGGGCTACTCGCTGGGGCCGGTGCTGGCCAAGTCGTTGGCCTTGCCCGGCGGTGCGCAGGTCGTGACGATGGTCCTGGCGGCCACGGGTGCCACCTTCCTGGCCTTGTCGGCCTGGGGGCTGACGACGCGGCGCGACTTCAGCTTCATGGGCGGCTTTCTGTTCGCCGGCATGGTCATCGCGCTGATCGCGGGCCTTGGCGCGGTGTTCCTGCAGATGCCTGCGCTGGGCCTGGCCGTCGCCGCGATGGTGGCACTGCTGTCGGCCGGCCTGATCCTGTTCGAAACCAGTCGCATCGTCACCGGCGGCGAAACCAACTACGTGCTGGCCACCGTCGGGCTGTACGTCTCGATCTTCAACCTGTTCACGAGCCTGCTCAGCCTGTTCGGCTTCGGCAGCTCGGACGAATGAACCCTCACCAGGAACACCCCATGAAATGCCCCACCTGCACCGACACCGCACTCGTGATGAGCGATCGCCAGGGCGTCGAGATTGACTACTGCCCGCAATGCCGCGGAGTCTGGCTGGACCGCGGCGAACTCGACAAGCTGATCGAGCGATCGGCAGCGATGACGCCAGCCCCGGCCGTCAACGCGGCCGTGCAATCGCAGCCGCAATTCGCAGACTCCGACTACGAGCATGGTCGAGGCCAGCAGGGCAACCGCAAGAAGTCCTGGCTGAGCAACATCTTCGACTGACCCGCGACCCGCAGCACCCAAGGGAGACCCATGATGCGCAGTTATCCCGTGAACAGCCCGCAGGCCGCAGCCCGCATCGTCGCACTGACGGTGGTCGCCGATGGCGACATCGGCGACGCTGAGATCAAGTGGCTCGACCGCCTTGCCGTGCATGAGCGGTTGGGTCTGGCGCGGCATGAGTTGCACGCACTGCTGGACACCTTCTGCGAGGATCTGCTCTCCAGCGACCAGTTGAAGTGGGCCGACGCCTGCCCGGTGGACGAGCGCACGCTGGCGGACCTGATGGGTGAAGTCCAGGATTCCGCGCTACGGCGGAAGTTGCTGCGCTTGTGTGTCGAACTTACAGAAGTCGACGCGCATGTTGACGACGGCGAATCGAGCGTACTGATCGCCGCGGTCGAGCATTGGGGCTTGCACCGTGAGATGTTTCGGCCGTCGTCCCGTAACTGACCGGCTCGCCTTGCCTGAGCAATTCGCGGTGTCGGTCTGTGGGCTTTCGGCGGGGCATGTCGGAAGTGCCCCACGGCGTGCCCATGATCGTGTCGACATCGATGAGGGCTGTCCGCTATGGAGACACAACGGCTATGACTGCTGATGGCCGCAAGGCGTCGGCCGCCGTGCAACGAGCTGGAACCATCGCCTGCGCTGATCAGCGCCCGGTGAAGGAAGGGCGCCGCTTCGCCGCGAAAGCAGCCAGCCCCTCGCGCAGGTCGTCGCTGGTGGCGCAGCGCTGCATTCGCTCTTCCACTGCAGCCGCGTCGAAGACGCCGCGCGCGATCTCGTTGAGCGACTGCTTCATGCCGCGCAGCGCCAACGGCGCGCCGGCCTCCAGCGCCTGCGCCAGGCGCGCCACGGCGGCGTCCAGCGCCGCGGGCTCCACCACGGCGTCGAGGTAGCCGATGCGCAGCAGCTCGTCGGCCGGCGCCGCCTCGGCCAGCAGGAACAGGCGCTTGGCTGCCTGCAGCCCCAGCCGCGTGACGTAGCGCTGCAGGCCGCGCGGGTAGTAGTGCAGGCCCAGCCGCGCCGCCGGCATGCGCAGTTCCATGCCGGCCACGCCGACGCGGAAGTCGCAGGCCAGCGCCAGGTCGGTGGCGCCGCCGTAGACGCTGCCGTTGAGCCGCGCCACGGTGGGCAGCGGCAGGGCCTCCAGCGCGTCGACGGTGTGCTCAAAGAGCTGCGGGTCGGCGCTGACGGCGTCTGCGGCGCTGCTGGCTTCCAGTTCGCCGAGGTGGAAGCCGGCGCAGAACACCGCGCCGGTGGCCGTCAGCACCAGCAGGCGCACGGCGGGGTTCGCGGCGGCCTGTGCGAACTGCGCCTGCAGCGCCAGCAGGTCTTCGCGGTGCAGGCGGTTGCGGTGGCGCGGGCGCTGCAGCGTGACGGTGGCGCAGCCGGCGGCGTCGACCTGCAGGCGCGGCGGGCCGCCGGCGTCGTCGGCCATTCAGCCCGCCGCGGGCAGGTAGCGCACCGAGAGCACGCCATCGATGGCGCGCAGCGCGGCCAGCACGTCGTCGCCCACGGTCGACTCCAGATCGACCAGCGTGTAGGCCATCTCGCCGCGGCTCTTGTTGACCATGTTGTGGATGTTCAGCCCGGCGCCGGCCATGGTGGTGCTGATCTGCCCCAGCATGTTGGGCACGTTGGCGTTGGCGATGGCGACGCGGAACGGCGCCTCGCGCGCCATCTGCACCGACGGGAAGTTCACCGCGTTGCTGATCTGACCGTCTTCCAGGAACGCGCGCAGCTGGTCGATGACCATCACCGCGCACTGTTCCTCGGCCTCGCGCGAGCTGGCGCCCAGGTGGGGCAGCGCCACCACCTGCGGGTGGCCGATCAGCCCCAGGTGCGGGAAGTCGCAGACATAGCCGCCCAGGCCTTGCGCGCCCAGCGCCTGCACGACGGCGGCGTTGTCGACGACACCGTCGCGGCTGAAGTTCAGCAGCACCGCGCCGGGTTTCATCAGGCCGATGTTGGCCGCGCCCACCAGGCCGCGTGTGCTGGGCAGCAGCGGCACGTGCAGGCTGACGAAGTTGGCGCCGCGCAGCACCTCGTCGACGCTGGCGGCGCGCCGCACCTGCGAAGGCAGGCCCCAGGCGGCGTCGACGGTGATCTCGGGGTCGTAGCCCAGCACCTGCATGCCCAGCGAGATGGCGGCCTCGGCCACCAGCGCGCCCACCTTGCCCAGGCCGACGATGCCCAGCGTCTGGCCGCGCAGCTCGCTGCCGGCAAAGGCCTTCTTGCCGTTCTCGATCTGCGACTCGAGGTCGGGCGCGGCCATGTCCAGCCCGGCCACGAAGTGCAGCGCCGGCGCGATGTGTCGCGCTGCCATCAGCATGCCGGCCAGCACGAGTTCCTTCACCGCGTTGGCGTTGGCGCCCGGGGCGTTGAAAACCGGGATGCCGCGCGCGCTGAGCGACGCGACCGGGATGTTGTTGGTGCCGGCCCCGGCACGCGCCACGGCGCAGACGCTGGCCGGCAGCGTCATGCCGTGCATGTCGGTGCTGCGCACCAGGATGGCCACCGGCTCGGCGGCGAAGCGGTTGACCGCATAGCGCTCCGCCGGCAGGCGCTTCAGCCCGACCGGCGAGATGCTGCTCAGCAGCTGGACCTGCAGCCGCGCGCCGGCCGTGCCCTCAACCATGGCGGGCCTCGAAGTCCTGCATGTAGGCCACCAGCGCCTGCACGCCTTCGATGGGCATGGCGTTGTAGATCGACGCGCGCATGCCGCCCACCGAGCGGTGGCCCTTCAACTGCACCATGCCGTTGGCCTCGGCGCCCTCGAGGAAGGCATCGTCGAGCGCGGCGTCCTCGAGCTTGAAGGGCACGTTCATCAGGCTGCGGCAGTCGCGCGCCACCGGCGCCGAGTAGAAAGTGGTGCGGTCGAGAAGGTCGTACAGCAGCGCGGCCTTGGCGCGGTTGTGCGCCTCCATCGCCGCCAGGCCGCCGCGCGCCTTGATCCACTTGAACACCAGCCCGGCGATGTAGATGCCGTAGGTGGGCGGCGTGTTGTACATGCTGCCGTTGTCGGCGACGACCTTGTAGTCGAAGGCCGAGGGCGTGATCGGCAGCGCGCCGCCCAGCAGGTCTTCGCGCACGATGACGATGGTCAGCCCGGCCGGGCCGATGTTCTTCTGCGCGCCGCCGTAGATCAGCCCGTACCTGGCGACATCGACCGGGCGCGACAGGATGCTGCTGCTCATGTCGGCCACCAGCGGCACGCTGCCGACGTCGGGCGTGAAGTGGTATTCGACGCCGCCGATCGTCTCGTTGCTGCAGATGTGCACGTAGGCGGCGTTCGGGTCGAGCTGCCAGCCTTCGCGCGGCGGGATCGTGGTGTAGCCGCTGGCGGCGGCGCTGGCGGCGACGTTGACGCGGCCGTACTTGCGCGCCTCCTTCAGCGACTTCTTGCTCCACTCGCCGGTGTCGATGTAGTCGGCGCCAGCGTGGCCGCGCAGCATGTTCATCGGCACGATGGCGTTCTCGGCGATGGCCCCGCCCTGCATGAACAGCACCTTGTAGTTCGCGGGCACGGCCAGCAGCTCGCGCAGCAGCGCCTCGGCTTCTTCGGCGATGGCGATGAACTCCTTGCCGCGGTGGCTCATCTCCATCACGCTCATGCCGCTGCCGTGCCAGTCGAGCATCTCGTCGGCGGCCTGGCGCAGCACGCTTTCGGGCAGGGCGGCGGGGCCGGCGCTGAAGTTGAAGACGCGGGTCATGGCACGGGGCTCCGGCGGGGATGGGGCACCGAGCATACCGAATGCGCACGCGCCGAAGGCGGCGCGCGGCGGGCCGATCATGAGCCGATCAGGGGCCGAGCTGGCGCAGCTTCTGCTCGGCCTCGGCCACGTCCTTGCCGAACTCGGTGAGGTAGCGCGTGCGCTCCTCGCTGGCCCACTCGGCGTTGGAGAAGCTGGCCAGGGCGTACTCGCGCGAGCGGTGCTGCACGCCGACGCGCCGCGGCAGCATCACGCGGTCGGGGAAGGCGTCGGGCTTGAGCAAAAAGGCCTCGATGTCGCGCAGCACGAGCGGGAACACGGGCTTGCCGTCGCGCAGCAGCTTGCCGAAGACCGGCAGCCTGAACTCGACCTCGCCCTGGCCCACCTCACCGTTGAACAGCGCCAGCGCCAGCGGCTTGCCCGCGGCGTCGTCGATGCGTGCGCTGACGACGTAGCGGCCGGGCAGCAGCAGCCGCGCCTTGACGAAGAATTCCAGCCCGGCGGGGCTGGCGGCCTCGCGCACGCCGGGCAGCCAGGCGCCGGCGACCTCGGGCGTGTAGACGAGGTCGAAGTAGATGAAGCCGGGCTGGCCGGCGTGCTCGAGGTTCAGCTCCAGCCGCACCGTGCCGGCGAAGCTGCCGAAGCCCTGCGCGCCGGGCTGCATCAACGCGGTCAGCGTACCGTCGCCGGCCACCGCATCGCCCTGGCGACCGGCGTCGTTGACGTCGAGCGCCACCTCGGCGGTGCGCGCCGTCTGGCCGGGGGGCGTCACTTCCTTCAGCACGGCCCGGTTCACGCGCAGCGGCAGCGCGCGGCCGGCGTCGTCGCTCAGCGTGAGCGTGACGCGGCTGCTCTCCAGGCCGCTGGCAAAGATGCGCTCCTGCGTCGTGCGCAGTCGCACGCCGGGCGCCGCGCTGCCACCGCCGGGCATTCGCAGCGCGCGTTCCTCGGCGATGGGCTCGAAAGGGCGTTGCTGGTCGGGGTGCTCGGCGATGGGGCGCGACTCGTGCGGGTACTGCGCCGCGGCGCGGTAGGCGTCGAGCGAATGGCGGGCACGTTCGAGCCGGGCCTCCCACAGGGCGCGCTGGCCGGCCTGCTCGGCGCGGCCCAGGGCGCTCAGCGGCGGGCCGGGGCGGGCCGCCGGTGGTGCCGGCGGCAGGGTGCCGGCAGCCGTGGGCGATGGCTCCACGTCGCTGAACGGCGGTGCCGCAGCCGTGGTGTCCGGGTCAGGCGCGTCGGCGCGCAGCCACCAGGCGAGCAGGCCGGCCACGCCGAAGGCCAGCGCCAGCAGCACCCCGACGGCGCGACCACGCGCCGGGGTGCGCCCCCTCATTTGGCGTAGGTCACCATGTCGGCGCGTGCCTGCGAGACGATGCCGCCCCAGTTGCCCGCCGTGTAGTGGTTGAGCTGCTCGCTGTCGTCACGGAAGGCCACCGAGTGGTAGCTCCACTTGGTGCGGCCGCCCTGGTTGGCGGCGCTGCCCAGCGTGAGGTCGTTGCACAGCCAGTCCGACGGGTTGCAGTACGAGTCGCCGCTGCTGCCCGAAACGCCGCCGCTGGAGTGGTAGGCGATGGCTTCGTCGTCCTGCCCCGGCAGCACGAAGCTGTAAAGCGTGCCCTTGGCGCCGGCGAACATGTAGAACCACTTGCCGGTCGTGCTGTTGTGGTTGTAGAGCGCACGTGCGGTGCTGGTCTTGAGGTCGCTGACCAGCGGCTCGCTGAGCAGCCAGTCGCCGCTGTCGGCCAGCTCGCTGCCGCCGCCGGCGCCGCCGGCCACGTCCACCCACTTGATGTTCCAGCCCGTCTGCGTGCCGGCGCCGCTGTTGCTGCACTGGCCGGCGCTGTCGGGCGTGGGCGTCCTGATGCTGCGGCTGCTGGTGCCGTAGAGCGCCAGCGCGTAGCCGATCTGCAGGTTGCCGGCCGAATGCGCCGCCACGTAGCACCAGTTGGGGCCGGTGCAGTAGCAGTCCAGCGCGTCGCGGATGTTGCCGTTGGTGGTGCTGATGCGGTTGTAGCCGTCCCAGTTGACCGACTTCTTGTTCACTCCAGCGGCCGTGGTGGCCGGGCCCCAGTAACGGAAGTCGGCGTGGTTGCCTACCGTGCCGCCGCCGGTGCGGCCGTTGATCCAGAGGCTGTAGTTGGTGGCCTGTGCCAGCGCCAGCCAGGCGCCCGCGGCGGCGAGAACCAGGGTGAAGAGCAGGCGTGTTGCCGACTTGATGCGCATTTCTGGGGCCTCCTCGCCGCCATGGGGTGGGCGCGATGATCCGGCGTCGGTGCGGGGTGCCGCCAGCGCGTTTTCCCGCACGTAAGGGCGGCGCCGGCGCAGCGGTGGCGGGGGCGGGTGCTTGACACGGGTCAAGGCCGATCGACGAGAGGCTTCCTAGACTTGGCGCTGGTTCCCCGGGTTGGTTCCGGGCAGCAAAGGCGCGCCCATGTTTACCCATCTCCTCGTCCCGGTGGACGGCAGCGAACTCTCGCAGCACGCCGTCGAGACCAGCGTCGCGCTGGCGCAGAAGCTGGGGGCACGCATCACCGGTTTCGTCGTCGAACCGATGGCGCCGCTGCCCACCGAAAGCGCCGGCATGACGACCTATCTGAACCAGACCGAAGAGCTCCGCCGGCGCACCGAGGCCCACGCGCGCGACGTGCTGGCCGGTTTCTCGTCGGCGGCGGCCGCAGCCGGCGTGCCGTTCAAAGGCCGCTTCAAGCGCACCGAGCTTGTCGACGACGCCATCGTCGAGGCCGCCACCGAGTTCGCCTGCGACCTGCTGGTGATGGCCACGCACGGCCGCGGCGCCTTCGGCGAACTGCTCTACGGCTCGCACACCAAGACCGTGATCACGCGCGGCAAGCTGCCCGTGCTGGTGCTGCGGTGAGCGGCGGCTGCGCGGCGACGGTCGACGGCGGGCTGTGGGCGCTGCTCCAGCGCAGCGGGCTGAAGCCGCTGCAACTCGCCGGGCGCCAGCTGCTGCCGGTGGTGCAGGGCGGCATGGGCGTGGGCATCTCGGCCCACGGGCTGGCCGGTGCGGTGGCCGCGGCCGGCGGCGTCGGCACGCTGTCCAGCGTCGACCTGCGTCGCCACCACCCCGACCTGATGGAACGCACGACGGGGCTGGACCCGAGGCAGGGCGCGAAGGAGGCGATCGACGAGGCCAATCTCGAGGCGCTGTCGCGCGAGATCGCCGCGGCACGCGAAATCAGCGGCGGCGGTGGCCTGCTGGCGGTGAACGTGATGCGCGCTGTCAGCGCGTATGCGGCTTCGGTGAAGCGTGCGCTGGAAGCCGGCATCGACGCCGTGGTGGTGGGCGCCGGCCTGCCGCTGGACCTGCCCGAGCTGGCGCAAGACCACCCCAAGGCGGCGCTCATCCCCATCCTCAGCGACGCACGCGGCGTGCAGCTCATCGTGAAGAAATGGGAGCGCAAGAAGCGCCGGCCCGACGCCATCGTCATCGAGCACCCGCGGCTGGCCGGCGGCCACCTCGGCGCGGCCCGCGTGGCCGACCTCGGCGACCCGCGCTTCGACTTCGACAACGTGATCCCGCAGTCGCTGGCCTTCCTGCGCAGCGCCGGGCTCGAGCGTGAGGTGCCGCTGATCGCGGCCGGCGGCATCCGCAGCTGCGAAGAGATCGCCCGCCTGCAGGCCCTGGGCGCGGCGGCGGTGCAGCTGGGCACGCCCTTCGCCGTCACGCTGGAGAGCGACGCCCACGCCGAGTTCAAACGCGTGCTGGCCGAGGCGAAGGACGAGGACATGGTCGAGTTCACCAGCGTCGCGGGCCTGCCGGCGCGCGCGGTGGGCACGCCCTGGCTGCGCAAGTACCTGGCCAGCGAGCCGCGGCTGCAGGCCAAGGCGCACGCGCGGTCGCGCTGCACCAAGGCTTTCGACTGCCTGGCGCAATGCGGGCTGCGCGACGGCCTCGAGGGCTGGGGCCAGTTCTGCATCGACAACCAGCTCGCCGCCGCGCTGCGGGGCGACGTCAGCAAGGGCCTGTTCTTCCGCGGCGTCGGCGAGCTGCCCTTCGGCACGCAGATTCGCAGCGTGCGCGAGCTCATCGAGCGCCTGCTCACGCCGGCCGCGGCGCTGGCCACCTGATCGCAGGTCACCGGCGCACGGCCCGCTTGCCGCGCCGGCGTCGCAGTGCCAGCATCCACCATCACCATCACCATCACCATCACCATCACCACCACGGAGCGCCTTGCCATGTCCAAGCCGATGTTCGACGCCGAAGCCCTGATCGCCCGTTTCGAGACGGCCACTGCGCAGCAGGGCGCACAGCTGCGCAAGGCCACCACCGAGGCCACGCTGGCGGCGCTGCAGGGGCGCGAGCTGACGCTGAAGAACATGCGCGGTGCGCTCAAGCAGGTGGCCGAGGCCGCCGGCGCCGGCGTGGCCAAGAACGTGACGGCCCAGCTCGATCCCGAGGCGCTGCTCGACCAGGCCGTGGCCGGCATGGACGCGGCGATGCTGAAGGCCGTCGAGGCCAACCGCGTGGCCTTGAGCACGCTGGCCACCCAGGGCGCCGACCTGCGCGAGAAGCACCTGAGCAAGGCGCTCGCCGACCTCGAGAAGATGGAGGACACGCTGTTCGCCGCGGTCAAGAAGGCCGCCGCCGGTGCCGGCGACCCGATGGCTGCGGCCTGGGGCCCGGTGCTCGAGAAGATGCAGGCCGGCGGCACGCTGTCGGGCGCCAAGGCCGCCGCCACCGCCGAGCAGATGGCCGAGCAGATGCAGACCGCGATGCGCGGCACGCGCGCGGCGAGCCTGCGCGCGGCGCAGGCGCTGGCCGAGAGCTATACCGCGATGGTCAGCGGCGTGCTCATCGGCATGAGTGATGCGCTGCAGGGCGGCGCCGCGGCCAAGAAGCCGCGCAAGTAGGGCCGTCGGGCCGCGCACGAGCGGCCATGCCCGGCCGGCGCCCGGGATTCGGGTGCCACCCCGTGACCCGTAGACTCCCGCGCCATGAACACTTCCAGCATCCCACGCGTCGTCATCTCCGGCACGGGCCTGTTCCAGCCGGCGCAGGTCATAGGCAACGCCGAGTTGGTGGCCTCCTACAACGCCTACGCCGACCTGCACAACGCCAGCCATGCGGCCGAGATCGCCGCCGGCACGCGGCAGCCGCTGGTGCACTCCAGCGTCGAGTTCATCGAGAAGGCCTCGGGCATCAGGCAGCGCTACGTGCTCGACAAGGCCGGCGTGCTCGACCCCACGCGCATGAAACCGCGCTTCGCGCCGCGCGCCGACGGCGAGCTGAGCCTGATGGCCGAGATCGCCGTGGACGCCGCGCGCCAGGCCATGGCCGCCGCAGGCAAACTGGGCAGCGACATCGACGGCGTGCTGTGCGCGGCAGCCAACATGCAGCGCGCCTACCCGGCGATGGCCTGCGAGATCCAGGCCGCCATCGGCGCGGGCGGCTATGGCTTCGACATGAACGTGGCCTGCTCGTCGGCCACCTTCGCCATCGAGCAGGCGGCCAACGCGGTGAAGAGCGGCAGCGCGAAGTGCGTGCTGGTGGTCAATCCCGAGATCACCTCGGCCCACCTCGAGTGGCGCGACCGCGACTGCCACTTCATCTTCGGCGACGTCTGCACCGCCGTCATCGTCGAGGCCGCCGACACCGCCACTTCGGTCGACCAGTGGGAGGTGCTGGGCACGAAGCTCGTCACGCAGTACAGCAACAACATCCGCAACAACGCCGGCTTCCTCAACCGCTGCGAGGACACCGACCCCGACGCGCGTGACAAGACCTTCATGCAGGAAGGCCGCAAGGTGTTCAAGGAGGTGGTGCCGATGGCCGCCGCCCACATCGAACAGCACCTGCACACGCTGGGCTTCGAGCCCACGCAGATGCGGCGCTTCTGGCTGCACCAGGCCAACCTGGGCATGAACCAGCTGGTGCTGAAGAAGCTGGTCGGGCGCGAGGTGGGTGATGACATCGCACCCATCATCCTGAGCGAATACGCCAACACCGCCAGCGCCGGCAGCATCATCGCCTTCCATGCCCACCGTGCCGACCTGAAGGCCGGCGACCTGGGCGTGATCTGCAGCTTCGGCGCCGGCTACTCCATCGGCAGCGTGGTGGTGCGCCGGCGCTGAGCACGCGCAACGGCTTGCCAAAGTCCCGCCGTCGCGAAGTGGCGTCGGCCCGGGAGCTGCGGACTGCGGTGGTAAGTTCAAACAGTCCTCTAGGCAACACAAGGAATGTGAAATGAACGAGATGACCGCCGCCCAGCGCGACAAGGTGATGGCTGACCTGCGCGCCGTCGTGACCGACACCGAGCAGCTGCTCAGGCTCACGGCCGACCAGGTGAGCGAAAGCACCGCCGGCCTGCGCGAACGCCTGCAGGAACGCCTGTCGCAATCGAAGGCGACTCTGCTCGACCTGCAGGCCACGGCCGCCGAGAAGGCCAAGGCCGTTGGCCACGCCGCCGACGACTACGTGCACGAGAAGCCCTGGCATGCCGTGGGCATAGGCGTCGGCGTCGGCGTGCTCGTGGGCATGCTGATCGGCCGGCGTTGAGCTGAACATGGCCGTGCCCGGTGCGCCCGCCACGGGCGGCCTGTTCGAGTCACTGCGCCGGCTGCTGTCGACCACCCTGGGCATCGCCCGCGTGCGGCTCGAGCTCTTCGGCACCGAGCTCGAAGCCGAGAAGCTGCGCCTGTTCGACTCGCTGTGGCGCGCCGCGCTGGGCCTGCTGATGATCGGCGTGGGGCTGGTGCTGGCCGCCGGCTTCGTGCTGCTGCTGCTGCAGCAGGCCTACCGGCTGGCGGCGCTGGGCGTGATGACGCTGGCTTTCATCGGCGCCGGCGCGTGGCTGCTGGCGCAGGCCCGCGCCGGGCTGCGGGCGTCGGAGGGCGGGCCCTTCGCGCTCTCGCTGGGTGAACTGCAGCGCGACCTCGACGGCTTGCGGCCGGTATCGGCAGCCTCCAGGGCTCCGGCGCCGCCGCCCGGGCCACCGCCGGTTCCGTGAGCCGCCACCGCGCCGCGGCGCTGGCGCGTCGCCAGCAACTGCTGCTGCTGCGCAGCCACGAGTTGCGCGGCCGCTTTGCCGCCGACGCGCTGCGCTGGCAGCCGACGCTGGCACTGGCCGACCGCCTGCGGGCCGGCTGGCACTGGCTGCTGGCCCACCCCGAGGTGCCGCTGGCCGCGACCGTGGTGCTGGCGGTGATGCGACCGCGGCGCGCGCTGCGCTGGGGCTGGCGCCTGTGGTCGGGTTGGCGCACCTGGCAGCGCCTGCAGGCGCGGCTTCAGCCCCCGCCGGGGCGCTTCACCACACGCTGACAGGGTCGCCGGCGACCATGCCGTCGCCGGGCTTGCAGCCGAAGGCCAGGGCGAAGGCCGGCGTGTGCGTCAGCGGCGCCAGCACGCGCCAGCGGCCGGGCGAGTGGCTGTCGGTGCGCAGCTGGTCGACCAGCGCCTCGGTGCGGTACTTGGTGCGCCAGATGGTGGCGTTGGCGTAGAAGAAACGCTGCTCGGGCGTGGCGCCCTCGACCAGCGGCGCCGGCTGCCCGGCTGCGCGCTGGCGTGCCAGCGCACGTTGCAGCCCGTCGTAGGCGATCTGCACGCCGGCCATGTCCGAGATGTTCTCGCCCAGCGTCAGGCGGCCATTGATGCGCACGCCCGGCACCGGCTCGTAGCCGCCGTAGAGCGCGGCCACGCGGTCGGCGCGCGCCTGGTAGGCGCCGGCGTCGGCGGGCTGCCACCAGTCGCGCAGGTTGCCCGCGGCGTCGAAGCGGCGGCCGCGGTCGTCGAAGTGGTGCGTGATCTCGTGGCCGATGACCATGCCGATGCCGCCGTAGTTGCTGGCGTCGTCGGCGCGGGCGTCGAAGAAGGGCGGCTGCAGGATGCCGGCCGGGAAGATGATCTGGTTGCCGCCGGCGGCGAAGGCGTTGACGATGTGCGGGCTGGTGTTCCAGCGCTCGCGGTCGACGGGCTTGTCGAGCTCGGCCAGGCGGTCGGCCGTGGCCCAGGCGTTGATGCGCAGCAGGTTGCCCAGATAGTCGTCGGCGCGCAGCGCCAGCCCGTCGTAGGGGCGCCAGGCGGCCGGCGCGCCGATCTTGGCGCGCATCGCGGCCAGCTTGGCCAGCGCAAGCTGCTTGGTGGGCTCGCTCATCCAGGGCAGCTGGGTGATGCGCTGGCGCATCGCGGCCTTGATGTCGTCCAGCATCGCCAGCGCGCGCTGCTGGGCCAGCGGCGAAAACGCTTCGGCGACGAAGAGCTCGCCCAGCGTGTGCGACAGCGGCGAGCCGCCGTACTGCCCGCCCACCATCAGGATCACCCTCTCGCTGCGTGCCGGCGGCGCCTTCAGGCCGCGGATGGCGCGGCTGCGGTAGTCGAAGTGCGCCTGCGCCAGCGCCTTGGGGCCGTGCTCGGCACTGGCGTCGAGCAGGCGCAGCCGCAGGTAGTGGCGCCAGGTGTCCATCGACGCCTGCTCGGCGAGCGAGGCCCACGGCCTTGGCAAAACCCGGCTGGCCGACGATCACCGGCGCGCCATCGGCCCGGCCGGTGTAGGCCGCCAGCCACCCTCGCCAGTCCAGCCCCGGCGCCGCGGCCTGCAGCGCGGCCACGGTGAAGGGGTTGTAGGCGGCGACGGGGTCGCGCCGCTGCACGCGCGTCAGCGAGGCCCGCGCCAGCTCGGTCTCGAAGGCCAGCAAGGCGTCGAGGGCCGCCTCGTCGACCGGCGTGCCGGCAGCCTGCAGCAGCGCGCGGGCGTAGACGCGGTAGGCGGCGACGAGCCGGCCCGTGCGTTCGTCCTTCTGGAAGTAGTCGTCGCGGTCGGGCAGGCCCAGGCCGGCCTGGTTGACCTGCAGCACATGGCGCGTGGCGTCCTTGGCGTCGATGCCGACCGCGATGGTCAACGGCGCGGCCACCTGCAGGCGGTTGAACTCGCCCAGCAGCGCGGGCAGTTCGTTGCGCTGCAGCGTGGCCAGGCGCGCCAGCCAGGGCTGCAGCGCGGCCAGCCCGCGCTGTTCGATGGCGGCCTCGTCCATGCCGGCGCGGTAGTGGGCGGCCAGCAGCTGGAGGCCGTTGCTGGTCTGCCGCGCCGGCTCGTCGGCCAGGCGCTTGAGCGCGGCTTCGAGCAGGCGGTCGTTGGCCTGGCGCAGGTTGTCGAAGTTGCCGATGCGCGCGCGGTCGGCCGGCAGTTCGGTGGCGGCGACCCAGCGGCCGTTGACATGGGCGTCGAAGTCGGTGCAGGCCGCGGGGGTCTCGGTGTCTGCAGCGTTTGCAGCGCTCGCGGCGTTCGCGGCGGGCAGGCCCAGCCACAGCGGCAGCAGCACGGGGGCGGCGGCGAAAGATCTCAAGAGGCGCATGGCGGCAGGCCCGGCAGTGGCAAGCCGCGCGAGTCTAGACCTTGGCCGCGCGGCCTGCCGGTGATGGCGGCCCTTGCGCTATCGTGCCCGCATGGCCCAGCCCGCCCCCAGCTTCTTCTGGCACGACTACGAGACCTTCGGCCGCGTGCCGCGCCGCGACCGCCCGGCGCAGTTTGCCGGCGTGCGCACCGATGCCGAGCTCAACGAGATCGAGGCGCCGGTGATGCACTTCTGCCAGCCCGCGCCCGACTTCCTGCCCGACCCCGAGGCCGTGCTGCTCACCGGCATCCTGCCGCAGCGCGCGCTGGCCCAGGGCCTGCCCGAGCACGCCTTCGCCGCCGCCATCGAGGCCGAGCTGGCCCGCGACGGCACCATCGGCGTGGGCTACAACAGCATCCGCTTCGACGACGAGGTGACGCGCTTCCTGTTCTGGCGCAATCTCATCGAGCCCTATGCGCGCGAGTGGCAGAACGGCTGCGGCCGCTGGGACCTGCTGGACGTGGTGCGGTGCAGCTGGTCGCTGCGGCCCGAGGGCATCAGCTGGCCCACGCACCAGAGCGGCGAGATGGCCGGCCGGCCCTCGTTCAAGCTCGAGCACATGACGGCGGCCAACGGCCTGGCGCACGAGGCCGCGCACGACGCGCTGTCGGACGTGCGCGCCACCGTCGCGCTGGCGCGCCTGATCAAGACGGCACAGCCGCGGCTGTGGGACTTCTGCCTCAAGCTGCGCAGGAAAGACGCCGTGTTGGCCGAAATCGGCAGCGGCCGGCCCTTCGTGCACCTGTCGGGCATGTACCCGGTGGAACGCGGCTGCCTGGCCGTGGTGTGGCCGCTGGCCACGCACCCGACGAACAAAAACGAGATCATCGTCTGGGACCTCGCGCACGACCCGCGCGAACTGGCCACGCTCGATGCCGAGACCGTGCGCCGGCGTTTGTTCACTCACCAGGCCGAGCTGCCCGCAGGCGAGGCGCGGCTGCCGATCAAGACCATCCACGTCAACAAGAGCCCCATCGTCATCGCCAACCTGCGCACGCTGGGCGACGCGGCGGCACGCTGGCAACTCGACGTCGACGCGGCGATGCGCCACGCCGAACACGCCGCCGCGCTGGGGCGCACGCTGGCCGGCCTGTGGGCCGAGGTGTATGGCCGCCCGCAGGCGGCGCCAAACGATGTCGATGAGGACCTCTACGGCGGCTTCGTCGGCGACGAAGACCGCCGTCGGCTGCAGCGCCTGCGTGCGCAGGCGCCGGCCCAGCTGGCAACCGCGCGCGCGGCCTTCAACGACGCGCGCCTGGCCGAACTGCTGTTCCGCTACCGCGCGCGAAACTTCCCGGCGACGCTGACCGGCGACGAACACGCGCGCTGGGAGCAGCACCGCGCCGAGCGCCTGCACCAGGGTGTGGGTGGCGCGCTCACGCTGGGGGCCTACTTCGAGCGCATCGACGAACTGGCCGAAGCCGCCGCCGAAGCCGGCGACGAACGCGCGCAGGCGTTGCTGGAGGCGCTGTACGACTACGCCGAGGGCATCGCGCCCGAGGCGCCCTGACCGGCGGCGTCAGCGCGAGGTCGCGTTGCCGGCCACGCTCGCCGCGGCCGCCGGCGCCGATGAGGCGGACGATGAGGCAGATGGCGCGGCAGCCGGACCGGCAGCCGCCCGCCCCACGTGCGTGACGAATCCGCCGACGGCAAGTTCCTCGTAGCGCCAGTCGTCGCCCACGGCGACCACGCCCTCGGGGCGTGTCAGCGGCTGCACCGGCACGCCGCGCAGCAGCCGCGCCATGCTCTCGATCCAGATCGGCAAGGCCAGGCCGCCGCCCGACTCGCCTTCGCCCAGGCTCTGCGGGTCGTCGTAGCCCATCCAGGCCACGCCCACCACGCCCGGCGCCCAGCCCGCGAACCAGGCGTCGACGGCGTCGTTGGTGGTGCCGGTCTTGCCGTGCAGGTCGGCGCGCTGCAACGTGGCCTGGGCGCGCGCGGCGGTGCCGCGGCGCGTCACGTCGGCCAGCAGCGTGTTGACGACGAAGGCATTGCGCTCGGGCACGACGCGCTGGTGCTCGTCCAGCACCGGTGGCGGCGGTGCTTCGAACAGCACCTGGCCCTGCCCGTCGACGATGCGCTCGATGAGCACCGGCGTGACGCGGTGGCCGCCGTTGGCGAACACGGCATAGGCCTGCGCGAGCTGCAGCGGCGAGGCGCTGCCCGAGCCCAGCGCCAGCGTCAGGTTCTGCGGCATCTGCTCGGGCGCGAAGCCGAAGCGTGTGATCCACTGGCGCGCCGGGTCGAGGCCCACGTGCTGCAGCAGGCGCACGCTGACCAGGTTCTTGCTGCGCACCAGGCCCTCGCGCATGCTGATCTCGCCGTCGAAGCGGCCGTCGCTGTTTTTCGGGTTCCAGGCGCCGTCGCCCGAGGCGCCGTCGCCATCGACCAGCGGCGCGTCGTCGACCCGCGTTTCGGGCATCACGCCGTGCTCGAGCGCGGCCGAGTACAGGAAGGGCTTGAAGGCGCTGCCCGGCTGGCGGCGTGCACTGGTGACGCGGTTGAACTGCTGGCGGTTGAAGTCGAAGCCGCCCACCAGCGCGCGGATGCGGCCGGTGGCGGGGTCGATCGCAACGAAGGCGGCGTCGGCCTGCGGCCACTGTGCCAGCTGCCACTCGACACCCTTGCCGCGCGGCACGGCCAGCACGCGCACGATGGCGCCGCGGCGCAGCGCCAGCGCGGCCGGCGCCTTCGACGACAACGCGCGCTGGGCGCGGCGCAGGCTCTCGCCGCGCACCACCACGGCCTCGCCGCTGGCCAGCTTGACGCCGAGCTCGTTCGGGCTGGCCGCCAGCACGATGGCTGCGCGCAGGTCTTCGTCGTCGCGCTGGTCCTTCAGCGCCAGCGCGGCGGCGCGGTCGGCCTGCGCCGGGTCGTCGGGCAACGCCTCGAAGTCCTCCGGGCCGCGCCAGGGCTGCTTGCGCTCGTGCGCCAGCACGGCGCGGCGCAGCGCGTCGTGGGCGGCGCGCTGGTCGTCGGCGCGCAGCGAGGTAACGACGCGCACACCCTCGGTGTAGGCCTTCTCGCCCAGGCGCTCGACGACGGCGCGGCGCGCCATCTCGGCCACGTGCTGGGCGTTGACGTCGATGAAGCGCGGCGGGCGCAGCAGCAGCGGCTCGGCCCGCGCCTGGGCGTGTTCGGCGGCGTCGATGGCGCCGGTCTTGAGCAGGCGCGACAGCACCCACGCCTGCCGCTGCCGCGCGCGCGCCACGTTGGCCACCGGGTTGGCGTGGATGGGGTTCTGCGGCAGCCCGGCCAGCATCGCGGTCTCGGCCAGGCTCAGCTGCGCCAGCGGCTTGCCGAAGTAGACCTGCGACGCCGCGCCGAAGCCGTAGGCACGCTGGCCGAGGTAGATCTGGTTCAGGTAGAGCTCGAGGATCTGGTCCTTGGCGAGCGTGCGCTCGAGCTGCACCGCCAGCATCGCCTCCTTGATCTTGCGTTCGGGCGTGCGCCGCGTCGACAGGAAGAAGGTGCGTGCGACCTGCTGCGTGATCGTCGAAGCCCCTTGCGGCACGCCGCCCGACAGATTGGCCCAAGTGGCCCGCGCCAGGCCGCGCCAGCTGATGCCGGCGTGTTCGTAGAAACCGGCGTCCTCGGTGGCCAGCACGGCCTGCTTGAGGCGCAACGGCATGCCTTCGACGGGCACGAAGATGCGCCGCTCGGTGCCGAACTGCGCGATCTCGGCGCCGTCGGCGGTGAGCACTTGCAGGTGCTGGCGCGGCCGGTAGTCGGTGGCCTTGTCCAGCGGCGGCAGGTCGCTCCAGTACCAGCCCGCCATGGCGGCCAGGGCCAGCAGCGCCAGCAGCGCCAGCACCGCAGCGGCCGCCGCGACCATCATCACGCTGCCCAGCAGCACGAAGCCGCGGGCGTGGCGGGCGTGGCGGGCAACTCGGGCGCGGCGCACGCCGTGCGGCACGCGCATCAAGGAGCCAGTTCGAACAGCGCCGTGCCGTCGCCCTGGTCGCGCACGAGGCGCACCTGCGGGTAGCGTGCCAGGTGCGCGATGCCGCCGGCGCCCGAGACGAAGCGCAGCTTCACGCCCGGCACCGGCTGCAGGCGCCAGTTGCCGTCGGCGGCGGGGTCGATGGTGCGGGCCTCGCGCAGGTACTGCAGCAGCGCCTCGCGGTTCTCGTCGGGGGCGTCGAGCACGATGTTGCTGCCGTCCAGCCCCGGGAACGCGCCGCCGCCGCTGGCGCGGTAGTTGTTGGTGACGACCAGGAACTCGGCGTCGTCGGCCACCGGCTTGCCGTCGTGGCGCAGGTCGACGATGCGGCGCGCCGCGGCGGCCACCAGCTTGCCGCTGCGCTCGTAGCGCGCGGGCTGGGTGACATCGATGCGGTAGCTCACGCCGTCGAGGGTGTCGAAGTTGTAGCTCGGAAAGCCGCTGTTGATGAGGTTCTGCTCGGCGGCGCCGGCGGGGTCGATGCGGTTGAAGGCGCCGGCGGCCATCTCCAGCCACTCGCGCACCTGCGCGCCGCTGAGCCTCACCACCTTGACGGTGTTGGGGTAGACGTAGAGGTCGGCGACGTTGCGCACGGCGATGGGGCCGGCAGGGATGTCGGTGTAGTAGTTGGCGCCGCCGCGGCCGCCGGTCTTGAACGGCGCCGCGGCCGACAGCAGCGGCAGCCCGGCGTGCGGCGTGCCGGCCAGCGCCTTGCGTGCATAGGCCAGCTGCGCATTGCTCACCACCTGCACGCTGGGGTCGTCGGCGACCTGCGCGAAGTAGCTCTGTATCGGCAGCGTCGTGCGCGCCACCTCGGCACGCACGTAGGCCAGCGTGCCTTCGTGCTCGGCGCGGATCAGCTCGGCCACCGCCGGGTCGGGCGCCACCAGGGCCTTGCGCGTGGCGCGGTCGTGGATGGGGCGCAGTGCGGCGCGGCCTTCGACGGCCTTCCAGCGGCTGTCCTCTCTCTGCAGCACGAGGTCGATGACGCCGAGGTGGCTGCCCCAGAAGCCGGGCATGGTGGCGGGCACGCCGTTGATGGTGCCGGCGGCCAGGTTCACCTTGGCGTGGCCGCTGAAGAAGCGCCCCGGAAACTCGCCGTGCGAATGCCCGAACAGCACGGCGTTCACGCCCGGCACCTCGGCCAGCCGGGCCACGGTGTTCTCGGCGAAGAACAAGGTCTCGCCGCGCTCGAAGCCCGAGTGCGCGATGACCACCACGACGTCGGCGCCCTCGGCCTTGATGCGCGGCACGAGCTTGCGCGCGGTGCTCGGGATGTCGAGTGCGCGCACCCTGCCCTGCAGGTGCTGGCGGTCCCACATCATCACCTGCGGCGGCACGAAACCGATGACGCCGATCTTCAGCTTGTGCGGCGCACCGGCCTCGTCGGTGAACCGGCGCTCGAGGATGACGTAGGGCGTGAAGACGTTCTTCGCTGCCGCCGCGCCGGCCTCGCCGCCGCCGTCGTCGACCACGATGTTGGCGTTGACGTAAGGGAAGGCCGCGCCCAGCAGCGACTGGCGCAGGAAGGGCAGGCCGTAGTTGAACTCGTGGTTGCCGACGTTGGCGGCGTCGTAGCCCAGCGCGTTCATCACCTTGTAGGCGGGGTGCACCTGGCCGGGCTGCGGCGGCTTCACCTTGGCCATGTAGTCGCCCAGCGGGTTGCCCTGCAGCAGGTCGCCGTTGTCGAACAGCAGGTGGTTCCTGACCTCGGCACGGGCGGCCTTGATCAGCGTCGCGGTGCGGTCGAGGCCGAACTCCTCGGCCGGCTTGTCTTGGTAGTAGTCCCAGCCCAGCAGGTGCATGTGCAGGTCGGTCGTCTCGAGGATGCGCAGCTTGAGTTGCTGCGCGCCGGCCGCCGGCAGCAGCAGGCACAGGCAGAGCAGGGCGGTGAGGCGGGTCTTCATGCGGCGGGGGCTTCTTGGTGCGGGAACCAGGCCAGCCGCAGCTCGGCGGGCAGACCGTGCACGGGGTCGGTGCGGTGGGCGCGTTCGATGACCTGCCAGAAGTAGCGGTAGCTGGCGCGGTCGTGCAGGCGGTCGTCGTGGCCTATCGGTGCCCAGTGGGCGGCCTGAGCGGCGCTGATGATCTCTATGGCCTGGTCGATCTCGGCCGCGCTGGGCGAGAAGGCGTCGACGATGGTGCGGATCTGCGCCGGGTGGATGCTCCACATGCGCGTGTAGCCCAGCTCGCGGCAGGCGCGCTCGGCGGCGGCCTGCAGCACCTTCTGGTCCTTGAACTCGGTGACGACGCAGTGCGACGGCGTCTTGGCGTGGGCATGGCAGGCGGCGGCGATCTCGAGCTTGGCGCGCAGCACCAGCGGGTGCGCGAACTGGCCCTTGGCACCCATCGCGGTGAAGGGGATGGCGCCGCGGTGGGCCGAGACGAAGTCCATCAGGCCGAAGCTCAGCGACTCGACCCGGGGGTGCGCGGCGATGACCGCCACCTCGGCCAGGGCGCCGTGGGTCTCGATCAGGCTGTGCATGGGCAGGGCACGTGCCGCGCCGGCGCGCGACATCGCCTCGTCGAGCGCACGCGCGGCGCGCTGCACGTCGGCCAGGCCGCGCGGCTTGGGCACCATCATGTAGGCCAGGCGGCTGCCGGCGCGGCCCACCAGCAGGTCGAGCATCTCGTCGAATTTCGGGTGCGACAGCGGCACCACCCGCGCGCCGACTCGGCCGTGGCGGTTGGCCTCGGACATCACCATCTCGGCGATCAGGTGCGCGTGCTCGATCTCGCCGCCCACGGGCGCGCCGTCCTCGCCGTCGAGCGTGATGTCGAAGATGGGCCCCAGCTCGGCCTGCAGCGCCAGGCTCTTGCGCATCAGCGCCTCGGTGCCGGCGTAGTGGTCGCAGACCGGCAGTGCGTGGCCGGCGGGCTCTTCGGGGTCGAAGAGGGCGTCGCGGGGAGAGGGTGGGGTCGTCATGAGGCCGCAGCGTAATACGGGCGCGATGATGGACCAAGAAAAAGAGCCCCGCGAAGGGGCTCTCGATGCTGCCGGATACGGCCTCAGCCCGAGCGCGTGAGATCGCGTTCGGGCCTTCGGCAGCCAGGCAAGCCCTTCCGGGCTTGCCTGCGCGGTCTCAGAGCAGGTGCTTGACGCCTTCCTGCTCGGCCATCAGTTCGGCCAGCGTCTTGTCGATGCAGCCGCGGCTGAATTCGTCGATGGCCAGGCCCTCGACGATCTTGTACTGCCCGCCTTCGCAGGTCACGGGGTAGCCGAACATCGTGCCCTTGGGGATGCCGTATTCGCCGTTGCTCGGCAGGCCCATCGTCACCCAGCCGCCGTTGGTGCCCAGCGCCCAGTCGCGCATGTGGTCGATGGCGGCATTGGCGGCGCTGGCTGCGCTGCTCAGGCCGCGTGCCTCGATGATGGCCGCGCCGCGCTTGCCCACGGTGGGCAGGAAGAGATCCTTGTTCCAGGCGTGGTCGTCGATCATGTCCTTCACGCTCGCGCCGTCGATGGTGGCGAAGCGGTAGTCGGCATACATCGTCGGGCTGTGGTTGCCCCACACGGCCAGCTTCTTGATCGACGCCACCGGCTTGCCCGTCTTGGCCGCCAGCTGCGACAGCGCGCGGTTGTGGTCCAGGCGCAGCATGGCGGTGAAGTTCTCGCGCGGCAGGCCGGGGGCGCTCTTCATGGCGATCCAGGCGTTGGTGTTGGCCGGGTTGCCGACCACCAGCACCTTGACGCCGCGGCTGGCCACGGCGTCGAGCGCCTTGCCTTGGCCGATGAAGATCTGGCCGTTGATGCTCAGCAGCTCGGCGCGCTCCATGCCGGCCTTGCGCGGCATCGAGCCGACGAGCAGCGCGTAGTCGGTGTCCTTGAACGCCGTCATCGGGTCGCTGTGGGCTTCCATGCCGGCCAGCAGCGGGAAGGCGCAGTCTTCGAGTTCCATCATCACGCCGCGCAGCGCCTTCTGCGGGCCGTCGACGGGCACCTCCAGCAGTTGCAGGATCACCGGCTGGTCCTTGCCCAGCATTTCGCCACTGGCGATGCGGAAGAGCAGTGCGTAGCCGATCTGGCCGGCAGCACCGGTGACAGCCACGCGAACGGGCTTCTTGGACATGAGGGTCTCCTGGTTCAGGGGGTGGGCCGAAATCGACCACGATAGGCAGCCGCGGCGAACAGCGCTTGATTCTAGTCAAGCGACCCTGACTCTTGTCTTATGTCTTATGCAAGACTGGCTGTAGCAGAATGCAGGGCATGTCTGCCGCCACTGCCCCTGCAGCGCCCCTGCCCGAGACGCCGGCGTTCAGCCCGCTGTACCAGCAGATCAAGGCCTTGCTGCTGAAGAGCCTGCAGGGTGGCGAGTGGCTGCCTGGCCAGGCCATCCCCAGCGAGGTCGAGCTCGCCGCGCGCTTTCGCGTCAGCCAGGGCACGGTGCGCAAGGCCATCGACGAGTTGGCCACCGAGAACGTGCTCGTGCGCCGCCAGGGCAAGGGTACCTTCGTCGCCACGCACGCCGAGCAGGCCACGCAGTTCCGCTTCCTGCGCCTGGTGGCCGACGACGGCAGCCCGCCCGCGCTGCAGCGCCGCCTGCTCGAGTGCCGCCGCATGCGCGCGCCGGGCGAGGTCACGCGGCTGCTCGCGCTCGCCGCCGGCGAGGCGGCGGTGCAGGTGCGCCGGCTGCTGCTGGCGCCGCTGGACGGCGTGCTGCGCCCGGTGGTGCTGGACGACCTGTGGCTGCCCGGCACGCTGTTCAAGGGCCTGAGCGCCGAGCGTCTGCAGGCCTGGCGCGGGCCGATGTACCGCCTGTTCGAAGCCGAGTTCGCGGTGCACATGATCCGCGCCGAAGAAAAGCTGCGCGCCGTGGCCGCGCAGGCCGATGATGCGGCCTTGCTCGACGTGCCCGTGGGGGCGCCGCTGCTGTCGGTAGAGCGTCTGGCCTACACCTATGGCGACCGCCCCGTCGAACTGCGCCGCGGCCTGTACCACACCGCGGCCCACCACTACCGCAACGAACTCAGTTGAAGTGCGCCAGCATCGTGATTGCAGTTCCGTGTAAGTCTGTTGCATTGCAATAGACTCGTTTGGCTTCACCCGGTTGGCTTCCAGAGAAAAACACATGGCTGAAATGAGAAGACAAAGACCCGGCACGATGCGCCTGATCGACGCCACGAAGTACCGCCTGCCGCTGGCGGCCTGGGTGTCCATCCTTCACCGTGTCAGCGGCGCGGCCATGTTCGTGCTGCTGCCGCTGGTGATTTGGCTGTTCGACGTGAGCGTCACGTCCGAGATCAGCTACGAGCGTTTCACCGCCGCCTTCGCCGTCGGCCTGGGCTTTGTGCCGGGCTGGCTGATGAAGTGCGTGGCACTGGGCCTGATCTGGTCCTTCCTGCACCACTTCATCGCCGGCGTGCGCCACCTGTGGATGGACATGACGCACAGCGTCACCAAGGAGCAGGGTCGTTCGTCGGCCGTCGTCACGCTGGTGGCCAGCCTGCTGCTCACCGCGGTGCTGGGCGCCAAGCTGTTCGGCCTGTACTGAGGAGCGCCGGCATGTCTGTCAACTACGGTTCTCGTCGCGTCGTCGTCGGCGCCCACTACGGCATGCGCGACTGGCTCAGCCAGCGCGTCACTGCGGTGCTGATGGCGCTGTTCACCGTGCTGCTGCTGCTGCAGCTGGTCTTCAGCGGCGCGCCCTTGGGCTACGACGTCTGGGCCGGCATCTTCGCCGCGCAGTGGATGAAGGTGCTGACCCTCGTCGTCTTCGTCTCGCTGGGCTGGCACGCCTGGGTGGGCGTGCGCGACATCCTGATGGACTACGTCAAGCCCGCGGCGACGCGCCTGGTGCTGCAGGTGTTCACCATCGTCTGGCTCGTGGGCTGCATGGGCTGGGCCATTCAAGTGCTCTGGAGGCTGTAGATCGTGGCACTGAATACCTCATCGCTCCCGCGTCGCAAGTTCGACGTCGTCATCGTCGGTGCCGGCGGCTCGGGCATGCGTGCGTCGCTGCAGCTGGCGCGCGCCGGGCTCAACGTGGCCGTGCTCAGCAAGGTCTTTCCGACACGCTCGCACACGGTGGCGGCGCAGGGCGGCATCGGCGCCAGCCTGGGCAACATGGCCGAGGACAACTGGCACTATCACTTCTACGACACCGTCAAGGGCAGCGACTGGCTGGGCGACCAGGACGCCATCGAGTACATGTGCCGCGAAGCGCCCAAGGTGGTGTACGAGCTCGAGCACATGGGCATGCCCTTCGACCGCAACCCCGACGGCACGATCTACCAACGCCCCTTCGGCGGCCACACCGCGCACTACGGCGAGAAGCCCGTCGAGCGCGCCTGCGCCGCGGCCGACCGCACCGGCCACGCCATGCTGCACACGCTGTACCAGCAGAACGTCAAGGCGCGCACCAACTTCTTCGTCGAGTGGATGGCGCTGGACCTCCTCCGCGACAGCGAGGGCGACGTGCTGGGCGTCAGTGCGCTCGAGATGGAGACCGGCGACGTCTACATCCTCGAGGCCAAGACCACGCTGTTCGCCACCGGCGGCGCCGGCCGCATCTTCGCGGCCAGCACGAACGCCTTCATCAACACCGGCGACGGCCTGGGCATGGCGGCGCGTGCCGGCATCCCGCTGGAAGACATGGAGTTCTGGCAGTTCCACCCCACCGGCGTGCATAACGCCGGCGTGCTGCTGACCGAAGGCTGCCGCGGTGAAGGCGCCATCCTGCGCAACGCCAACGGCGAGCGTTTCATGGAGCGCTACGCGCCGACGCTGAAGGACCTGGCGCCGCGCGACTTCGTCAGCCGCTGCATGGACCAGGAGATCAAGGAAGGCCGCGGCTGCGGCCCGAACAAGGACTACATCAACCTCGACATGACGCACCTGGGCGGCGACACCATCCTCAAGCGCCTGCCCAGCGTGTTCGAGATCGGCCACAACTTCGCCAACGTCGACATCACCAAGGAACCGATCCCGGTGGTGCCGACCATCCACTACCAGATGGGCGGCATCCCCACCAACATCCACGGCCAGGTGGTGGCGCCCGAAGTCGGCAGACACCATGGCAACCCCAACAGCGTGGTGAACGGCTTGTACGCCGTGGGCGAGTGCAGCTGCGTCAGCGTGCACGGCGCCAACCGGCTGGGCACGAATTCGCTGCTCGACCTGCTGGTCTTCGGCCGCGCCGCGGGCAACCACATCGTCGACAGCTTCAAGCAGGGCGACAAGTCGCACAAGTCGCACAAGCCGCTGCCTGCCGACGCCGCCGACGCCGCGCTGGCGCGCCTGGCGCGGCTGGACGCCAACAGCGACGGCGAGTATGCGCAGCACGTGGCCGGCGACATCCGCGACGCGATGCAGCGGCACGCCAGCGTCTTTCGCACCCGGGCCATGATGGACGCCGGGGTGGTGAAGATCGAGGCGCTGGCCGAGCGCGTGAAGCACATCGGCCTGAAGGACAAGAGCAAGGTCTTCAACACCGCGCGCATCGAGGCGCTGGAAGTCGACAACCTCATCGAGGCCGCTCGCGCCACGATGGTCAGCGCGGCGGCGCGCAGGGAAAGCCGCGGCGCCCACACCGTCAACGACTACGGCGACACGCCCGAGCACCCGAACGGCCGCAACGACGGCGAGTGGATGAAGCACACGCTGTGGTACTCGGAGGGCAACCGCCTCGAGTACAAGCCCGTGCAACTCAAGCCCTTGACGGTCGACTCGGTGCCGCCCAAGGTGCGTACGTTCTAAGAAGGCAGTACCAACATGACTCTGCGCACGTTTCAGATCTACCGCTACGACCCCGACACCGACGACAAGCCGCGCATGCAGACGCTGCAGGTCGAGCTCGACGGCAACGAGCGCATGCTGCTCGACGCGTTGAACAAGCTCAAGGCGGTCGACCCCAGCCTGAGCTTCCGCCGCAGCTGCCGCGAGGGCGTGTGCGGTTCGGACGCGATGAACATCAACGGCAAGAACGGCCTGGCCTGCCTGACCAACATGCGCACGCTGCCGGGCACGATCGTCCTGAAGCCGCTGCCCGGGCTGCCCGTCATCCGCGACCTGATCGTCGACATGACGCTGTTCTTCAAGCAGTACGACAGCATCAAGCCCTACCTCGTCAACGACACCCAGCCGCCCGAGAAAGAGCGCCTGCAGAGCCCCGAGGAGCGCGACGAGCTCAACGGCCTGTACGAGTGCATCCTGTGCGCGTCGTGCTCGACGAGCTGCCCCAGCTTCTGGTGGAACCCCGACAAGTTCGTCGGCCCCGCCGGCCTTCTGCAGGCCTACCGTTTCATTGCCGACAGCCGCGACCACGACACGGCGGGCCGCCTGGACAACCTCGAAGACCCGTACCGGCTGTTCCGCTGCCACACCATCATGAACTGCGTCGATGTCTGCCCGAAGGGGCTGAACCCGACCAAGGCGATCGGCAAGATCAAAGAACTCATGGTGCGTCGCGCCATCTGAGGCGATGGACCCGCAGCGCCTCGGCGAGCGTGAACTCAGCAAGCTGAAGTGGCGCTGCCGCCGCGGCCTGCTCGAGAACGATCTTTTCGTCGAGCGTTTCTTCAGCCGTCACGAAGAGGCGCTGACCACGCGCCAGGCCGCCGGGCTGCAGGCCCTGATGGACCTGGCGGACCACGATCTTCTGGATTTGCTGCTCTGCCGCAAGGAACTGCACGATCTGATCGACGAACATTGCGATCTACCCGAAGTGCACGAGGTGCTTGCACTGATGCGGGCCGCCCCGGCGGCCCATCACGCCCCTTCCGTCCGACCTGAAGAAAGGCCTTTGCCATGACCCCCTCAGACGTCAAAGCCACGCTGTCGTTTTCCGACGGCAGCCCGAGCATGGATCTGCCCCTGTACAAGGGCAGCATCGGCCCGGACGTGATCGACATCCGCAAGCTGTACGCACAGACAGGCAAGTTCACCTACGACCCCGGTTTCCTCAGTACGGCGTCGTGCAACAGCAGCATCACCTACATCGACGGCGACAAGGGCGAGTTGCTGTACCGCGGCTACCCGATCGAGCAGCTGGCGACGAAGTGCGACTTCCTCGACACCTGCCACCTGCTGCTGTACGGTGAGCTGCCCAACGCGGTGCAGCAAAGGGACTTCAAGAGGCTCGTCACGAACCACACGATGGTCAACGAGCAGATGCAGTTCTTCCTGCGCGGCTTCCGGCGCGACGCGCACCCGATGGCGGTGATGACGGGGCTGGTGGGTGCGCTGTCGGCCTTCTATCACGACAGCACCGACATCAACAACCCGCGCCACCGCGACGTGGCGGCGATCCGGCTCATCGCCAAGATGCCCACGCTGGTGGCCATGGCCTACAAATACGGCATCGGCCAGCCCTACATCTACCCGCAGAACAACCTGTCCTACGCCGGCAACTTCATGCGCATGATGTTCGCCACGCCCTGCGAGGACTACGTGCCCAACGACGTGCTGGTGCGGGCGATGGACCGCATCTTCATCCTGCACGCCGACCACGAGCAGAACGCCAGCACCTCCACCGTGCGCCTGTGCGGCAGCAGCGGCACCAATCCGTTTGCCGCCATCGCCGCGGGCGTGGCCTGCTTGTGGGGCCCGGCCCACGGCGGCGCCAACGAGGCCTGCCTGAACATGCTGGCCGACATCCAGCGCATGGGCGGCGTCGAGAAGATCGGCGAGTTCATCAAGGCGGTGAAGGACAAGAACAGCAACGTCAAGCTGATGGGCTTCGGCCACCGCGTCTACAAGAACTACGACCCACGCGCCAAGCTGATGCGCGAGACCTGCCACGAGGTGCTGGAAGCCACCGGCCTGCACGACGACCCGATGTTCAAGCTGGCCATGGCGCTGGAGAAGATCGCGCTGGAGGACGAGTACTTCGTCAGCCGCAAGCTCTACCCGAACGTCGACTACTACTCGGGCATCGTGCAGAAGGCCATCGGCATCCCGGTGAGCCTGTTCACCGCGAACTTCGCGCTGGCGCGCACGGTGGGCTGGATCGCCCAGCTCAACGAGATGATCGGCGACCCCGAGTACAAGATCGGCCGCCCGCGCCAGCTCTTCGTCGGCTCGACCGCGCGCAACGTGAAGCCCATCGACGAACGCTGAAGCAGCGGCACTCCAGGCCAAGCTTCCCGCCGCGTACCGGCTTTGCCGGGCCGCTGGCGCGGAGGGCTCCCCGGGCCACGCAGGGGCCGTTGTCAGGGTTCCTTCGGGGCCCTTGTCAGGGCCCCCCCCAGGGGAGTAGCGAGCCCTGGCGCGCTTGGGGCCCTACTTCAGTTCTCGCGACAGCCGCGTGATGATGTTGCGCGCGTGTTCGCCGGTCTCGGGCGCGCCGGTGGAGCTTTGCACACTGACCGCGGTCTTGCCGTCAGTGGTCTTCACGGCGACGCGATAGCGCAGCGCGGCCAGCGGGTTGACCGGGTTGCCGAAGAGCTTGGCCCAGAAGCCCGGTTCTTCCTTGCCGGCGCTCTTGGGGTCGACGTAGCGCACGAAGTACAGGCCGGCGGTGCGGTCGCGGTCTTCGACGGTGAAGCCGCTGCGGTCCAGCGCCACGCCCACCCGGCGCCAGGCGCGGTCGAAGGCCTCGGGAAGTGTCAGCGCGGTGGCGTCGGAGGCCGCCACCCCGGCCGGCGCCGCGACGGCGGCGGCCGAAGCCGGCGCTGCGGCCGCCACGGCGCTGCGCGCCGGGGCCTCCTTGCTGCCCAGAGCGATCATCAGGCCGGCCAGCATCTCGGCTTCCAGCTGCGGATCGCTCGGCCTTGCGCGCCAAGTCGTGGCCTCCTTGCGCTCGTCGGTGTAGACCTCTTGCGTGCCGCGGTGGCTGATGTAGACCTCGCTGCCGTCGGCAGTGCGTTCGATGCGGGTACGAAAGCTGTCGCGCTCACCGGTGTCGTAGAACCCGCCGAGCAGGCGGCCGACGACCTTGCGCACGGCGTCGTTGGGCAGCTTGGCGCGGTTCTCAGACCAGTCGGTCTGCATCACGCCCGTGGCCATGTCGGCCTGCACCAGCTTGAATCCGCGTTCTTCCCAGTAGGCCTTGAGCCGCGGCCAGAGCAGCTCGGGGGCTTGCGGCACGACCAGCCAGCGTTCTTGCCCGGCGCGTTCGATGCGCATGGCGTCCAGGCTGGCCAGCGCCACCGTGATCGGGCCCGCCGCGGCGGCTGCCGGGCCGGCGGCCGGCGCGGCAGCCGCGCTCACGGCCGCGGCGCTGATGACGCCGCGCTGCGGCTGGTAGCGTCCGTCGCGGCTGAGCTGGGTGAGGTCGGGCGGTACTTCCAGCGGCTGTGTTCGCACGGTGGTCGAGCGGTAGTCGACCTTGTCGCCTGCAAACAGGCCATCACCGACGCTGGTGCAGCCGGCGCTCAGTGCCAGGGCAGCGAGTACGCCCAGGCGGACCGGCGTGGCGGCGTGGGGGGTGGCTGAGGTCGGGACGGGCGCAGTGTTCAAGTTCGGGTCTCCGCAGCGGCCCTGGGCGGGGCCGTGCCAGCATGTCACGGGAAGAAGAGGGAAAGGTGCCGGGTCAAGCCGGCACGCCGGAATCGCGCAGCGCCTGCGCCACGAGGGCCTGGCCGGCCTCGGTCAGCGGCACGATGGGCAACCGCATGTGCGGCGCACAGCGGCCCATCTGCGACAGCGCCCACTTGGTGGGCGCCGGGCTCGGCTCGCAGAACAGCTGACCGTGCAGGGGCAGCAGCCGCAGGTGCAGCGCACGGGCCAGTTTCACGTCGCCCGACAGCGCCGCCGCGCACAGCTCGTGCATCAGCCGCGGCGCCACGTTGGCTGTCACGCTCACGTTGCCGTGGCCGCCCAGCAGCATCAGCGCCACCGCGCTGCTGTCGTCGCCCGAGTAGATGGCAAAACCTTCGGGCGCGTGCTTGATGAGCCGGCAGGCGCGCTCGATGTTGCCGCTGGCTTCCTTGATGCCGACGATGCGCGGCAGCGCGGCCAGGCGCAGCGCGGTCTCGGGCAGCATGTCGGCCACGGTGCGGCTGGGCACGTTGTACAGCACCAGCGGCAGATCCACGGCTTCGCTGATGGCCTTGAAGTGCTGGTAGATGCCTTCCTGCGAGGGCCTGTTGTAGTAGGGCACGACCGAGAGGTGGCAGTCGGCGCCCACCTGCTTGGCGAAACGCGCGAGCTCGATGGCCTCGGCGGTGGAATTGGCGCCGGTGCCGGCCATGATGGGCACGCGCCCGGCGGCGTGTTCGACGGCGACGCGTATGACTTCGCAGTTCTCTTCCATCGACACCGTGGGCGACTCGCCCGTGGTGCCGACGACGCCGATGCAGTCGGTGCCCTCGGCGACGTGCCAGTCGATCAGGCCGCGCAGCGCCGGGTAGTCGACGCGGCCGTCTTCGAGCATCGGGGTCACGAGGGCGACGATGCTGCCTTGGATGGGGTTCATGGGGTGCGGGTTCTGGGTCGGGGCCAAGCGGCGGATTTTAGCCGCTGGCCCGGGGGGCGGCCCGGGGCAGGAGATCGAGCGCATAACGCGGCGGCACGGCGGCGCCGGGCGCCTCGTTCACGGCGGCGATGCGCTGCACGCAGCGCCCGCCGGCCGCGCCGCCGTCAGCGTCGGCTTCAGCGCCGGCTTCGAAGCCGTCCTCGAAGGCCACGATGCGCAGCCCGGCGCAGGCCTGCAGCAGCTCGCCGTGGCGCAGCAGGAAGTCGGGCCGCGCCGGCCGGCCGATGTGCTGGTGGCCGTCGGCAAAGGTCTCGTGCAGGTAGATGCCGCCCTCGGCCAGCGAGGCCAGCAGCTGCGGCAACAGCGGCCGCCACAGGTAGTTGGTGACCACCACGGCGTCGAAGCGGCGGCCCGGCAGCGGCCACGGCCCAGCTTCGAGGTCGGCCACCAGCAGTTCGGCCTGGCCTTCGACGGCGGCCAGCGCGCCGGCGTCGCGGTCGACGCCCGTCACCGCGAACCCGCGCGCGGCCAGCCACGTCACGTGGCGGCCGCTGCCGCAGGCCACGTCGAGCACGCGGGCACCGGGGCGCAGCAGCGCGGCAAAGCGCTGCACCCAGGGCGAAGGCGGCGACGGCGCGTGCATCAGAAACAGGACCAGACGCGCGCGCCCAGCTCGAGCGCCATGTGCGGGCTGAGGTAGGCCGCGAAGACGCCGCCCAGCACCACCGCCACCGCAGCCCAGAGCAGGGGGCGTCGCCAGCCGGTTCTCATCGCCCGTTCATCCCGGCATCAGGCCGGCTTCAGCGCCGGCCGCACGATGGCGGCCTCGCGCACGGGCAGGTTGATGAGTGCGGCGAACACGCCCAGCGCGATGGCGATCCACCACACCAGGTCGTAGTTGCCGGTGGCGTCGTAGAGCAGCCCGCCCAGCCAGACGCCCAGGAAACTGCCCACCTGGTGCGCGAAGAAGACGAAGCCGCCCAGCATCGAGAAGTGCTTGATGCCGAAGATCTGCGCCACGATGGCGTTGGTGGGGGGCACCGTGCTCAACCACAGCAGGCCCATCACGGCAGCGAAGACGTAGACGCTCCAAGGCGTCAGCGGCAGCCAGAGAAAAGCCGCGATCGCCAGCGCGCGCAGCAGGTAGATGCCCGCCAGGATGTGGCGCTTGGGCAAACGCTGGCCCAGGCTGCCCGCGGCGTAGG
Organism: Leptothrix sp. (in: b-proteobacteria); assembly: GCA_013822265.1. Lineage (GTDB taxonomy): Bacteria > Pseudomonadota > Gammaproteobacteria > Burkholderiales > Burkholderiaceae_C > Rubrivivax. Next base: position 52,043 of record PNKD01000003.1, on the reverse strand, counting down.
TGCCGAAGACGTTGAACAGCCCGATCAGCGCCAGCGCGGTGGTGGCCACCTGCGGCGACATGCCGTGGTCCTTGAGGTAGCTGGGCAGATGCACGCCGATGAACACGACCTGGAAGCCGCAGACGAAGTAGCCGGCCATCAGCAACTGGAAGGACCGGTGGCGCGAGGCCTCGGCTATGGCCTCCATGATGCTCTGCTGCGGGCCCGCGGCCTGCGCCGCCGGCGGCGCCTCTTTCAGCGCCAAGGCCAGCGGCAGGATCAGCAACGCCGCGCCGCCCAGGATCACCAGCGCCAGCTGCCAGCCGAAGCTGCCGATCAGCCCGCTGGACAGCGGCACCATCAGGAACTGGCCGAACGAGCCGGCCGCGGCCGTCACGCCCATCGCCCAAGACCGTTTCTCGGCCGCCACGTTGCGGTTGATGACGCCGTAGATCACGGCATAGGTGCAGCCGGCCAGCGCGATGCCGATGAAGACGCCGGCGCCCAGCGTGAACATCGCGCCGGTGGCGGCCACGGCCATCACCCACATGCCCAGCGCATAGAGCACGCCCGAGGCGGCCAGCACCTTGAAGGCGCCGAAGCGGTCGGCCAGCATGCCGGCAAACGGCCCGGCGATGCCCCAGGCCAGGTTCTGGATGGCCAGCGCGAAGGCGAAGGTCTCGCGCGGCCAGCCGCGCTCCACGGTGATCGGTGCCAGCCACAGGCCGAAGCCGTGGCGCGCACCCATGCTGAGCGTGACGATGGCGGCGCCGCACATCAGCACCTGCACCATCGACAGACTTTGTGTCGGCCTTGGCGGCGCGGAAGCGGCGTTCATGCGGAGATTCTCTCGGAAAACGCCGCATGTCGTCGGCGGGCTGCCCCGTAGAGTGCAGCCACTTCGAAAGGGTGCGCATGAAGGTGCTGGTGCTGGGCGGTGGGGTGATCGGCGTGGCCACGGCGTACTACCTGGCCAGGGCCGGGCATGAGGTCGAGGTCGTCGACAGGCAAGGCGGCCCGGCGCTGGAGACCAGCTTCGCCAATGCCGGCGAGGTCAGCCCGGGCTACAGCTCGCCGTGGGCCGGGCCGGGCGTGCCGGTCAAGGCCATCAAGTGGATGCTGATGCAGCACAGCCCGCTGGTCATCTGGCCGCTGCTCGACCCCGCGATGTGGCGCTGGGGCGCGATGATGCTGGCCAACTGCACGGCCAAGGCTTACGCGCTGAACAAGAGCCGCATGGTGCCGCTGGCCGAGTACAGCCGCGACTGCCTGAAGGCGCTGCGCGCCGAGACCGGCATAGGCTACGACGAGCGCACGCAAGGCACGCTGCAGCTCTTTCGCACCCAGAAGCAGCTCGACGGCATCGCCGGCGACGTGGCGGTGCTGAAGCAGTACGGCGTGCCCTTCGAGGTGCTGGACCGCGCCGGCTTCTGCGCGGTCGAGCCGGCGCTGCAGCTCACGCGGCACAAGTTCGTCGGCGCGCTGCGCCTGCCGGGCGACGAAACCGGCGACTGCTTCAAATTCACCAACCGCCTGGCCGAGCTGGCCGCCGTACTGGGCGTGAAGTTCCGCTGGGACACGCGCATCCAGGCGCTGCAGGTAGAAGGAACGGGTCAAGGCGGCGCCATCTCCGGCGTGCACACCGACGCCGGCCTGCTGAAGGCCGACAAGGTGGTGCTGGCCCTGGGCAGCCACAGCCCGCTGCTGCTGGCGCCGGTGGGCATCCGCATCCCCGTCTACCCGGTCAAGGGCTACAGCATCACGGTGCCCATCACCGATGCGCGCTGCGCGCCCGAGAGCACCATCATGGACGAGACGCACAAGGTGGCGGTGACGCGCCTGGGCGACCACATCCGCGTCGGCGGCACGGCCGAACTGGCCGGCTACAGCCTGAACCTGCGCGAGGCGCGGCGCGCCACGCTCAACCATGTCGTCAGCGACCTGTTCCCGCAGGGCGGCGATGTGTCGCAGGCCAGCTTCTGGTGCGGCCTGCGCCCGATGACGCCCGACGGCACGCCCATCGTCGGCCCGACGCCGGTGCGCGGCCTGCTGCTGGCCACCGGCCACGGCACGCTGGGCTGGACCATGGCGGCCGGCACGGGCCGCGTGATCGCCGACATGGTGTCGGGCAAGGCGCCCGACATCGACGCGAGCGGGCTGGCGATGGCGCGCTACGCCTGAACACCGGCTCGCCCGCAGCGACCACCTGCGGGGGCCCTGCCGGGCCGGCTCCTAAAATCCGGCCCATGCCATCCATCAAGCAGAACAGCAACTACGGCGAAGCCTCGATCCGCGTGCTCAAGGGCCTCGAGCCCGTCAAGCAGCGGCCGGGCATGTACACCCGCACCGACAACCCGATGCACATCGTGCAGGAGGTCATCGACAACGCCGCCGACGAGGCCCTGGCGGGCGTCTGCCAGCGCATAGGCGTCATCTTGCACGCCGACGGCAGCATCAGCGTCGAGGACGACGGCCGCGGCATCCCCTTCGGCCTGCACCCCGAAGAGCAGGTGCCGGTGGTCGAGATCGTCTTCACGCGGCTGCACGCCGGCGGCAAGTTCGACAAGGGCGCCGGGGGCGCCTACAGCTTCAGCGGTGGCCTGCACGGCGTGGGCGTGAGCGTGACCAACGCGCTGTCGCGGCGGCTGCAGGTCACGGTGTGGCGCGAGGGCCAGGTCGCCACGCTGGCCTTTGGCGGCGGCGATGTGGTCGAGCGGCTGGCCGTGCGCAAGGCTGCAGCGGGCGACCGCAAGCATGGCACCACCGTGCGTGCCTGGCCCGACGCGAAGTACTTCGAAAGCGCCGAGCTGCCGCGTGCCGACCTCGTGCACCTGCTGCGCAGCAAGGCCGTGCTGATGCCCGGCGTGACGGTGACGCTGACCCACGAGAAGTCGGGTGAGGTGCAGGAATGGAAGTACGCCGCCGGCCTGCGCGACTACCTGATGCAAGGCCTGGCCAGCGACCCGCTGATCCCGCTGTTCGAGGGTTCGCAGTACGCCACCGCGAACGAGAGCGAGAACTTCGCCGAGGGCGAGGGCGCCGCCTGGTGCGTGGCCTTCACCGATGACGGCGCGCTGCTGCGCGAGAGCTACGTCAACCTCATCCCCACGGTGGCCGGCGGCACGCACGAGAGCGGCCTGAAGGACGGCCTCTTCGGCGCCATCAAGGGTTTCATCGACCTGCACTCGCTGCTGCCCAAGGGCGTGAAGCTGATGCCCGACGACGTGTTCTCGCGCGCCAGCTTCGTGCTCAGCGCCAAGGTGCTGGACCCGCAGTTCCAGGGCCAGATCAAGGAGCGGCTGAACAGCCGCGACGCGCTGCGCCTGGTGTCGGCCTACGTCAAGCCGGCGCTCGAGCTGTGGCTGAACCAGCACGTCGACCTCGGCAAAAAGCTCGCCGAGCTCGTGATCCGCCAGGCACAGACGCGCCAGCGCGCGAGCCAGAAGGTCGAAAAGCGCAAGGGCAGCGGCGTGGCCGTGCTGCCGGGCAAGCTGACCGACTGCGAGAGCCGCGACCTGCTGTTCAACGAGGTCTTCCTGGTCGAGGGCGACAGCGCCGGTGGCAGCGCCAAGATGGGCCGCAACAAGGAGACGCAGGCCGTGCTGCCCCTGCGCGGCAAGGTGCTCAACACCTGGGAGGTCGACCGCGACCGCCTGTTCGGCAACACCGAGATCCACGACATCGCCGTGGCCGTGGGTGTCGACCCGCACGGCCCGAACGACGCGCCAGACCTCGGCGGCCTGCGCTACGGCAAGGTGTGCATCCTGAGCGACGCCGATGTCGACGGCTCGCACATCCAGGTGCTGCTGCTGACGCTGTTCTTCCGCCACTTCCCGAAGCTGGTGGAGCGCGGCCATGTGCACATCGCGCGGCCGCCCCTGTACCGCATCGACGCGCCAGCGCGTGGCAAGCGGCCGGCGGCCAAGCTCTACGCGCTGGACGAGGGCGAGCTCGAGGCCGCGCTCGACAAGCTGCGCAAGGAAGGCGCGAAGGAGGGCAGCTGGAGCATCAGCCGCTTCAAGGGCCTGGGCGAGATGAACGCCGAGCAGCTGTGGGAAACCACGCTCAACCCCGAGACGCGGCGCCTGCTGCCCGTGAGCTGGCAGCAGCAAGGTTTCGACGCCACCGGCGCGCTGCTGGCCAAGCTGATGGGCAAGGGCGAGGCGCAGGCCCGGCGCGACCTGATGGAGTTGCGCGGCGACGAGGTGGAAGTGGATGTCTGAGCGCGGCCCACCGCCGCCAACGCCGGCGGGCCCGGCGCCGACGCTTGCTGCAGAGCGCCCGGCGCTGCCGCTGGTGCACCTGCGTCCGACCCTGTTGTCCGACCTGGACTACGTGCAGACGGTGGAGACCGACGCCGCCAACCGCCCCTTCATCTCGCCCTGGGAGCGCGTGCAGCACGAAGGCGCGCTGCGTTTCCCCGACTTGCGCCACTTCATCATCGAGGCCGGCGGCAACGACGTGCACGGGCGCGCCGAGGGGTTCGTGATCCTGCAGGGCTGCCGCAGCCCGCACAAGAGCGTCGAGCTCAAGCGCCTGGTGCTGCAGACCAAGGGCCGCGGCCTGGGCCGTGCCTGCGTGCGGCTGCTCAAGCGCCTGGCGTTCCGCGACCTGCACGCGCACCGTTTCTGGTTCGACGTGACCCTGCTCAACACACGCGCGCTGGCGCTCTATGCCAGCGAGGGTTTCGTCGAGGAAGGGCGATTGCGCGAGAGCGTGCGCCTGTTCGGCGAAGACGGCGACGGCTACGACAGCCTGGTCGTGATGAGCCTGCTCGACCGCGAATACCAGGCGCGCGTGGCGCTGGGGCTGGAAGCCTCGCCCGCGGGTGCCTGAGGCGCGCCGGCCGCCGTTGGTCGCCGCCGGCGGCAGGCCGTCGCACGCTGGCATGGCCGGCCGGGCGGGGTCTAGACTGCCGGCTTTTCGACCGACCGGCCCCCTCATGATGAAGCTCACGTTGAAGCTCCCGATAAAGCTCTCGCATTCGCTGCTGGCCACCTCGGCCCTGCTGCTGTCGGCGGCCGGCGCGCTGGCCCAGGCGCCGACGCGTTCGGTGATCCCGCTGCTCGACGCGGCCACCATCGCGGCGCGTTGCGACGGCGCACTGGCCGCCGCGCGCGCCAGCATCCGGGGCATGGAGCAGGCCCGCGGCAGCCGCGGCGTGCTGGCCGAGTTCAACACGCTGGAACTGGGCACCGGGGGTTTCCTGCGTCCTGTGTACCTGCTGGCCAACGTCGCCACCGACGCGGCCACGCGGGACGCCGCGCAGGCCTGCGTGGCCCAGTTCGCGCCGCTGAGCACCGAGCTGTTCCAGAGCGAGCGGCTGTTCAAGCGCGTGCAGGCGCTGCGGCCCGGCAACGCCGTCGACCGCCGCTACCGGCAGGACCTGCTCGACGGTTTCGCGGACACCGGCGCCTCGCTGCCGCCCGACAAGCGCGCCCGCGCCAAGGCCATCGAGGACGAGCTGAGCGTGCTGGGCCTGGCCTTCCAGAAGGCCGTCAACGAAGACCAGACGAAGGTCACGCTGGGCATCGAAGAGGCTGCCGGCCTGCCCGCGGCCTGGCTGGCGGCGCGCAAGCGCGACGAGCAGGGGCGGCTGGTGCTTTCGTTGGACTACCCGACGGTGCAGCCGCTGCTGTCCAACGGCACGGTCGAAAGTGCGCGCCGCAAGGTCTGGACGGCGTTCCAGAACCGCGCCGGCCAGGCCAACCTCGAGCGCCTGGACCGCGCGCTGAAGCTGCGCAGCGAGCTCGCGCAGCTGCACGGCCAGCCCGACTTCGCGACCATGGCGCTGCGCCGGCGCATGGCCGGCACGCCCAAGGCGGTGGGCGAATTCCTGACCCGCGTGCACGAGGCCGTGGTGCAGGGCGAGGCGCGCGAACTGGCCGAACTGCGCGCCGAGAAGGCCGCGCTGCTGGGCCAGCCGATGGACAAGGTGACGGTCGAGCGCTGGGACGTCTCGTTCCTGCAGGAGCGGCTGAAGCGCTCGAAGTACGCCATCGACCAGGAGAAGCTGCGCGCCTACTTCCCGACCGACAAGAGCGTGCAGTTCGCGATCAAGCTGGCCGAGCGGCTGTACGGCGTCGAGTTCGTCGCCGCCACGGTGCCGCTGTGGCATGCCGACGTGCGCTACTTCGACGTCTACGAGCGCGCCCACGGCGGCCGCCGCGGCGCCTTCATCGGCGGCATCTACCTCGACCTGACGCCGCGCGACGGCAAGTACAGCCATGCCGCGGCCTTCCCGGTGGTCCCGGCGTCGCGCCTTGCCGGCCAGAAGCCGGCCTCGGTGCTGGTCACCAACTTCAACCCCACCGGTCTCGACCACGAGGAACTCGAGACGCTGCTGCACGAGTTCGGCCACGTGCTGCACGGCGTGCTGTCGACCGCGCGCTACGCCGACCAGGCCGGCACCGCGGTGAAGCGCGACTTCGTCGAGGCGCCGTCGCAGATGTTCGAGGAGTGGGCGCGCCGCCCCGAGACGCTGGCCGTGCTGGCCGAGGTCTGCAGCGACTGCCCGCGCCTGTCGCCCGACGAGCTGAAGCGGCTCGACGACGCGCGCAAGTTCGGCCGCGGCATCCGCTATGCGCGCCAGTGGCAATACGCCACCTACGACATGCGGCTGCACAGCGGCGCGCCGGGCCAGGCGCTGCCGGCCTGGATGGCGCTGGAGCGCTCGATGGCGCTGGGTTATGTCGAAGGCACCATGCTGCCGGCCAACTTCGGCCACCTGATGGGCGGCTACGCGGCGGGCTACTACGGCTACATGTGGTCGGAGGTGATGGCGCTGGACATGCTTTCGGCCTTCAAGGGCAAGCTGATGGACCCGGCCACCGGCAAGCGCTACCGCGAGCTCATCCTGGCGCGCGGCGGCGAAGTCGAGCCGCAGGCCATGGTCGAGCGGTTCCTGGGCCGCAAGCCCAGCACCGACGCCTTCTTCGCCGAGATCACCGGGCGGCGCTGAGCGCGCGCCGGCGCGCGCTGCGGGTGCGCCCGCCTTGCCACGCGGGCGCGCGGCGGGCAGACTGCCGGGCTTCCCCCGCAGGCCGCAGGAGACCCGAATGCGCATCGTCAAGTGGATCTTCGTCGTGCTGGCCACGCTGGCCGCCGTGCTGGTGGGCGGCGGCTACGCGCTGTCGCCCAAGTTCACCGTCGTGCGCTCGGTCACCATCAACGCGCCGGCCGACAAGGTCTACCCGCTGGTCGCCGACCCGCGGGGCTGGAAGCAGTGGTCGGTGTGGAACCGGCGCGACCCGGCGATGCAGGTCGAGTACTTCGGCGCGCCCGCCGGCGCCGGCGCCGGCTGGTCCTGGAAGAGCAAGACCCAGGGTGATGGCCGCATGAGCTTCACGGCCGCCGAGCCGAATCGGCGCCTGGCCTACGACCTCTACTTCCCCGACTTCGGCACCACCTCGAAGGGCGACCTCACGCTGGCGGCCGAAGGCCATGCCACCAAGGTCACCTGGACCATGGACGGCGACATGGGATCGAACCCGCTGTACCGCTGGTTCGCGCTCAACGCCGACAGCCTGGTCGGCAAGGACTTCGACGCCGGCCTGGCCGGGCTCAAGGAAGTGGCCGAGAAGCCTTGACGGCGCGGCGCTGACAGGCGTCCTGCCGGCCGCGCCGCTGCGCGCCACCGAGTCGGGCTCGCGCAGGGCCCCCGGGGGCGCGCCCCGCGCGTGATGGAAAATCATGGGCTGGCCCACCTGGGCCCCCGCCGCGCCCGCGCCGCTCTTCCGTCTGCCCGCCCCCTGATGCACGACCTGTTTTCGCTCCCATCCAACGACCCCGCCGACCCAGCCGAAAGCCTGGCCCTGGCCGACTACGCCGAGCGCGCCTACCTCGAGTACGCGCTGTCCGTCGTCAAGGGCCGCGCGCTGCCCGACGTCTGCGACGGCAACAAGCCCGTGCAGCGGCGCATCCTGTACTCGATGTTCCGCATGGGCCTGGCCTTCACCACGGCCGGTGGGCCGCGGCCGGTGAAGAGTGCACGTGTCGTCGGCGACGTGCTGGGCCGCTACCACCCGCACGGCGACACCGCCGCCTACGACGCACTGGTGCGCATGGCGCAAGGGTTCAGCCAGCGCTACCCGCTGATCGACGGCCAGGGCAACTTCGGCAGCCGCGACGGCGACGGCGCCGCGGCGATGCGCTACACCGAGGCGCGACTGTCGCCCATCGCACGGCTGCTGCTCGACGAGATCGACGAAGGCACGATCGACTTCCAGCCCAACTACGACGGCAGCACCGAAGAGCCGAAGCAACTGCCGGCGCGGCTGCCGTTCGTGCTGCTCAACGGCGCCTCGGGCATCGCCGTGGGCCTGGCCACCGAGGTGCCCAGCCACAACCTGCGCGAGGTGGCCGCAGCCACCGTGGCGCTGCTGAAGAACGAGACGCTCACCGACGACGAACTGTTCCGGCTGCTGCCGGCGCCCGACTTCCCCGGCGGCGGCCAGATCATCAGCCCGGCGGCCGACATCCGCGACGCCTACGCCGGCGGCCGCGGCAGCCTCAAGGTGCGCGCGCGCTGGATCATCGAAGACCTGGCACGCGGCCAGTGGCAGCTCGTCGTCACCGAGCTGCCGCCGCAGGCCAGCGCGCAGAAGGTGCTCGAAGAGATCGAGGAGCTCACCAATCCCAAGATCAAGACCGGCAAGAAGGCGCTCTCGCCCGAGCAGGTGCAGTTGAAGGCCGCGGTGCTGGCGGTGCTGGACGCGGTGCGCGACGAGAGCAGCAAGGACGCCCCGGTGCGCCTGGTCTTCGAGCCCAAGAGCCGCACCGTGGCGCAGGCCGAGCTCATCACCACGCTGCTGGCGCACACCAGCCTCGAGAGCAGCGTGTCGATGAACCTGACCATGATCGGCCGCGACGGCCGGCCGGTGCAGAAGGGGCTGCGGCGCATCCTCGTCGAGTGGATCGCCTTCCGCCTGGCCACGGTGGAGCGGCGCACGCGCCACCGCCTGGCCAAGGTGCTGGAGCGCATCCACGTGCTCGAAGGCCGGCTGCTGGTGCTGCTGAACATCGACGAGGTGATACGCATCATCCGCAACGCCGACGAGCCCAAGCCGGCGCTGATCGAGCGTTTCAAGCTCAGCGACCGCCAGGCCGAGGACATCCTCGAGATCAGGCTGCGCCAGCTGGCGCGGCTGGAGGCCATCCGCATCGAGCAGGAACTCGAGGACCTGCGCGAGCAGCAGGGCAGGCTCGAGGACATCCTGGCCAGCCCCACGGCGCTCAAACGCACGGTGATCAAGGAGATCGAGGCCGACGCCAAGGCCCATGGCGACGAGCGCCGCACGCTGGTGCAGGAGGAGAAGAAGGCTGTCGCCGAAGTGAAGGTGGTGGACGAGCCGGTGACGGTGGTGGTCAGCGCCAAGGGCTGGGTGCGGGCGCTCAAGGGCCACGAGATCGACGCCGCCACGCTGGCGTTCAAGCCGGGGGATTCTCTCTACGGCCACTTCACGGTGCGCACGGTCGACACGCTGCTGGTGTTCGGCACGGCAGCTAAGGGCAGTGGCCGCGTCTACAGCGTGCCCGTGTCGCTGCTGCCCGGCGGGCGCGGCGACGGCGTGCCCATCACCACGCTCATCGACCTCGAGCCCGGCACGCAGATCGCGCACTACCTGGCCGGCGCCGCCGACACCACGCTGCTGCTGGCCAACAGCGGCGGCTACGGCCTGCTGGCCAAGGTGGGCGACATGGTCGGCCGCAACCGCGGCGGCAAGGCCTTCCTGACGCTGGAGCCCGCCGAGCGCCTGCTGCCGCCGGTGCCGGTGGCGCCGGCGCACACGCAGGTGGCCTGCCTGGCGGCCGATGGCAGGCTGCTGGTCTATGCGCTGGGCGAACTCAAGCTGCAGCCCGGCGGGGGCCGCGGGCTCACGCTGATGGACGTCGACGCCGCCTCGCCCCTGATGGCGGTGGCCACGCTCACCGATGCGCTGAAGGTGCTGGGCAGCGGGCGCGGCAACAAACCGAAGGAAGAAGTGCTGAAGTGGGCCGCGCTGGCCGAACACCAAGGCAAGCGCGCCCGCAAGGGCCGCGTGGTCGCCGGGTTCCGCGGCGTGCAGGGGCTGGCGGCGACCTGAGCGGCGCCCGGCCGGGCGCCACCTCTCGCCGCCGTCTCGAATTCAGGCCGCCTGCAGGTGCGGCTGTGGCCGGGCTTGCGAGGCTGGCGATTCGATGCGCGCGGCCGGGGCCTGGCGGTAGATGCCGCAGCCGACGATCAGGTCGCGGTTCAGCGCCTGTACCCACGACGCCTTGGGCATCACCAGCCCGGTCTTGGGGTGCACGATCTGGTACTCGACCCAGCCACCGCCGGCCTCGGCCGCCGCCCAGGCGTCGCTGACGAAACGGTCGCCGTCGATGCCGGGCACCTCGTGCACACGGTGGCCCTCCATCTCGGGCTTGGCGCCGTGCAGGCGGTAGTGGCCCTGGCGATCGATGAAAAAGATGTAGAGGTCGCGGTCGACGAATCCTTCGACGCTGCTGTGCAGCGTGACCGACGCGGGCTGCTGGCCCTGCTGCGCCACCAGCGCCACCGCGCGCCGGACCAGCGCTGTCGCTTCGTCGGCGCTGCCCTGGCGCAGCCGCACCGTGGACACCGCCGTGCCCAACGCCGAAGCGCGCTCGACGAGGGCGCGCGATGACTCTTGCGACTCGTCCACCAGGACCGCGTTCTGGCGCGTGATCTCGTTCAGGTTGCCCACCGCCGCCGCCATTTCCTCCAGGCCCTGGCTCTGCTGCTGGCTGCTGCCGGCGATCTCGCGCAGGCGCCCCGACACCTGGCGCACGCCGTCGACCACGGCACGCAGCGCCGTGCCTGTGGCCTGCACCCGCGTCACCGTGCCCTCGACTTGCTCGCGCGAGCGTGTGATGAGCTGGCGGATCTCGGCCGCCGACTCGCTGCTGCGCTTGGCCAGCAGCCGTACCTCGCTGGCGACGACGGCAAAGCCGCGCCCCGACTCGCCGGCGCGTGCGGCCTCGACCGCCGCGTTCAGTGCCAGGATGTTGGTCTGGAAGGCGATGCCGTCGATGACGCCGATGATCTCGCTGACGCGCCGCGAGCTGGCCTCCAGTTCACCCAGCGAGTCCACGGTCTGCGCCATCGCGCCGTTGCCCTGCTCGGCCTGGCCATGCAGCGCGGCCGTGAGCCTGTCCAGCGCCTGCACCTCGGCGGCGTTGGTGGCGACGGTGGCGCTGGTCTGCTGCACGGTGGCGACGAACTGGCGCAGGCTGGCCGCCTGCTCCTCGGTGCGCTGGGCCAGGGCCGAGCCGCCCGCAGCCAGCCGTTGCCCGGTGCCCGAAACGCGCACCGCACTGCTGCGGATCTCGGCCACCATCGTCGACAGGTTGTTGGACATGCCCTCGACGACACGGCCGATGTCGGCCAGCTCGTCACGGCCGGCGATGTCGAACTGGTGGGCCAGGTTGCCGCCCGCGACTTCGGCCAGGCCGTCGCCGAGCCGCCGGATGGCGCCTATGAAGCACCGATAGAAGGCCAGCGAAAAGTAGGCCAGCAGCAGCACGCCGAGCAGCGTGGCCGTCGCTGCCAGCAGCAGCCGCTTCCTGAGGTGGGCCAGCCGCTCGTCGAGCGCAGCGACCAGCCGGTCGGTCACGGACTGGCCGAACTGATCGACGGAAGCGATGGCCTTGCTGCCGAGTGCGAAGTAGGCCGCCGGGTCGCCCTCCAGCGCGCCGGCGCTGAACGTCGCCTGCGCGTGATCGACGAAGGCCAGCGTGCGCGCCACGGCGTCGGCGTGGGTGGGGGGCAGGGCCTCGCCGGCGCGCACCAGGGCATGCATGCGCAGCTGGGTGTTCACCAGCTCCTGGCGCACCTGGTCGACGCGGCCCAGCACCTGGGCGCGCTCGGTGGCGCTGGCATCGCCGCGTGCCAGCAGGCCTGCGCCCTGGCCGCGCAGCAGGCCCAGCGTCTCCGTCCACGGCAGCACGCGCTCGACGGCCGTGTCCATCAGGAAGAAGGTCTTGCCCTCCGGGTCGAGCAGCAGGCCGGAGCGTTCGGCACCCAGCAGCAGCAGGGCGCGCAACGTCGCCACCTGCTGCGTGTGCTGGTCGAAGGCCTTGCCGCGGTGCGCATCGTGCTGGCCGCGGGCCAGCGCGCGCACGCGCTCGCGGATCGCCGGCCAATCGTCGTCGAGCTTGAAGCTCTGCAGGCCCTTGATGTCGCCGTCCAGTTTGTCCAGCGCCGCCAGCATCTCCTGGCGCACGATGTCTCGCGGCGCCGCTGCAGCGCTGTCGCCATTGAGCACGCGGTTGGTGAGCCCGCGGTGGGCTTGCACCAGGCTGGTGTTGGCGAGCAGGCCGCGAGCCAACCGCGCGCCGTCCTGTTCCGAGCGGGCATAGGCGAGGTCGTCCAACCCGTCCTGCAACTGCGACAGCAGCAACAGGACCATGGGCACGACGAGCATCAATCCCAGCAAGCCGATCTTTCCGGGCAGACGCAAGCGCCCCATCAGCAGCGTGGCGGGGCGCAGGAAGGTGCGCGTCAGGTCGGTCATGGAGATTCCTCGGTGCTGTCGACAGCCCGGACTTGTCGGGGGGTCAGCCAATATCGGCACTCGGGGCAGTTGCTGCAGCCCGGCCTTGGCGCGGCCACGCCGCGCCGCGCCGCGCTTGAGCGCGCGCGTGCTTTAGTCACATCGGCGAACGCCGGCACGGGGGTTACACCGGATCGAGCATGATGTTCTAAGGGGTCGGCCGGTAAGGTTCTGCGATCGGCTGGGGATGTCCGGCCTGCGGAACAGGACTTCTCCATGCCGTACAGGCCTGCGTTGCGTGCCCTGCCCGGTGGCCACCCAACGGGCCACCGGGCAGGGCACCCAGGCCGGCACCCTGACCTGCAACGGCGCTGCCCACGGCAACTTCAACACCGTGAGCGTGGTCACGCCCAACACGCGCTGCACCGGGGGCCCGGCGGGCGGGTTCGCGGGCACGTTATCGGGTTTCAGCGCGTTTGGCGGCACGCTGAACGCCGCCTTCGAGGCCTATGGCGTCGACGTCTTCGAGACCATCGGCACGTCGTCGAGCTGCGGCCTCATGGTCGCGTCCGAGTACTTCGGCGCCGGCGCCGCCAAGGTGGCTGCGCTGGGCCGGCTGATCGGCTACGTCTACGGCAGCAATGTGTTCGGCGCCACGACCGACTGGGACCGGCTCATCTTGAGGCCGGGCGTCCGCCTCAGCGGCGGCCGCGCATCAGCGCCACGGCGCCGGCCAGCAGCAGGCCGAACAGCGCCAGGCTGTAGTACTCGTAGGGCAGGCCCAGCAGCGTGGCCCGGGCTTCGGCGCAGCTGGCATACGGCGCAAACACGGCCGGCGCCATCTCGTCGAGGCCGCTGCCGCGCACGATGCGGTCGGCCAGCGTCATCGCGCACGAGGTGCTCGCGGCCGCGACGAAGTGCTGCCACAGCGCCGCGGCCATGCCGCTCAGCGCCAGCAGGGCCGCCAGCGGGCCGCTCAACCAGCGCGCCGCGGCGCCGCCGGCCAGCAGGCCGGGCAGTGCCGCCACCGCGATGGCCACGAAGATCATGCGCTGCAGCACGCACCACGGGCAGGGCATCATGTCCAGCCCATGCTGCGTGATCAGCGCCGTGGCTACCGCGCCCAGCGGCACGGCCACCATGGCCGCGCACAGCCGGCGTGGCGACAGGCGCGCGCTCACTGCACTTCGGCGATGAGTTCGATCTCGACGCAGGCCCCCATCGGCAACTGCGCCACGCCGAAGGCGCTGCGCGCATGGGCTCCCACCTCGGCGCCGAACACGGCCACCAAGAGCTCGCTGCAGCCGTTGGTCACCAGGTGATGCTCGGTGAAGGTGGGCGCGCTGTTGACCAGGCTCAGCAGCTTGACGATGCGCCTGACGTTCGCCAGGTCGCCCACGGCGGCCTGCAGCGTGCCCAGCAGGTCGACGGCCACGGCGCGCGCGGCGGCCTGGCCTTCGGCGGTGCTCAGGGTGGCGCCCAGCTGGCCGACCAGCGGCTTGCCCTCGCGCCGCGCGATGTGGCCCGAGATGAAGACCAGGTTGCCGCTGCGCACGAAGGGCACGTAGGCCGCGGCGGGCACGGCCACCGGCGGCAGCGTGATCGAGAGAGCTTGCAGTCGTTGGGCAACGGGGGTCATGGCACTTCCGAGGGGGTCCTTGTGGGGGGCGCGGCATGCTACACCGGCCCCTAGACTGGCACGATGACTCCCGCCCGCAGCCCGGCCGCGTGTGCCACGGTGCTGGCCGGGGCCTGGCTTGGCGGCGTGGCGCTGCAACTTCAGCAGGCCGCGCTGTGGCCCGAATCCCTGGCCTGGGGCCTCGGCGGCGGCGCGCTGCTGCTGGCGCTGGCGGCATGGCGCCGGCGCGGCCGCGCCGTGGCGCTGGCGGCGCTGGCCCTGTGTGTCGCCGCGATGGGGTTTGCCAGCACCTCGCTGCGCGCCGGGCACCGGCTGCAGCAGCGCCTGCCACTGGCGCTGGAGGGCCAGGACCTGCTCGTCACCGGCATGGTGGCCGAGCTGCCGCGCAGCGGGCTCACCGGCACACGTTTCGTGCTGGCCACCGAGAGCGCCACGCAGCGCGGCCTGCCGGTGGCGCTGCCGCCGCGGCTGTCGCTCGGCTGGTACCGCGGGGTCGACGACGACAGCCTGGTCAGCGGCCCCGCCGAGGCCCTGCGTGCCGGCCAGCGCTGGCAGCTGCCGGTGCGGCTGCGCCAGCCACACGGCAGCTTCAACCCCCACGGCTTCGACCTCGAACTGTGGATGTTCGAGCGCGGCCTGGGCGCCAGCGGCACGGTGCGCGCGCGGCCTGCGGCACCGGCGGTCAAGCTGGCCGAGGACGCCGGCGCGCCGGTCGAACGGCTGCGCCAGTCGCTGCGCGACGCGTTGCAGCGCCAGGTCGGCGAAGGCGCCGCGGCCGGCGTGCTGGCGGCGCTGCTCATCGGCGACCAGGCGGCCATCCAGGGCGCCGACTGGGACCTCTTCCGCATCACCGGCGTGGCGCACCTGATGAGCATCTCGGGCCTGCACGTGACGATGTTCGCCTGGCTGGCGGGCACCGTGGTCGGCGCGCTGTGGCGCCGCCATCCGCGCCTGCCGCTCGTGCTGCCCGCGCCGCAGGCCGCCCGCTGGGGCGGGCTGGTCGCCGCCGCCGCCTATGCGGTGCTGGCGGGCTGGGGCGTGCCGGCGCAGCGCACGGTGGGCATGATCGCCGCCGTGGTGCTGCTGCGCGGCGCCGGTGTGCGTTGGCCGCTGCCGGCGGTGCTGCTGGCCGCCGCGCTGGCGGTGGTGCTGGGCGACCCGTGGGCGCTGCTGCAGCCGGGGTTCTGGCTGTCGTTCGTCGCGGTGGCGCTGCTCGTGGTGTCAGAGCCGGTGCAGGCCGCAGGCGACGCGCCCCGGGGCCGGCGCGCGCGCGCCGTGCAGGCCCTGCGCGCCGGCCTGCGCACCCAGGTCGTGGCCACGGTGGGCCTGGCGCCGCTGTCGCTGGTGTTTTTCCAGCAGGTGTCGCTGGTGGGGTTCGCGGCCAACCTGGCGGCCATCCCGCTGGTCACGTTGCTGGTCGTGCCGCTGGCCATGCTGGGGGTGCTGGTGCCGCCGCTGTGGAGCCTGGCCGCGGGGCTGGTGCAGGCGCTGACGGCCGTGCTGCAGGGCCTGGCCAGCCTGCCGCTGGCGCAGTGGTCGGCGGCCGCCGCGCCGCCCTGGGCGATGGCCAGCGGCCTGCTGGCCGGCGCGTTGGCGCTGTGGCCGCTGCCGGCGCGCCTGCGCTGGCTGGCGCTGCCGCTGGCCCTGCCCTTGCTGGCGCCGCCGCTGGCGCGGCCACCGGCGGGGCAGTTCGAGCTGGTGGCCGCCGACGTCGGGCAGGGCACGGCGGTGCTGGTGCGCACGAGCGGCCACCTGCTGCTCTTCGACACCGGCCCGGCCTACACGCCCGACGCCGACGCCGGCGCTCGCGTGCTGCTGCCGCTGCTGCGCGCCCGTGGCGAGACGCGCGTCGACCTGCTGGTGCTGAGTCACCGCGACAGCGACCACGTCGGCGGCGCCGCCACCGTGATGGCCGGTCTGCCGGTGGGCGCGCTGACGAGCTCGCTGGCCGACGACCACCCGTTGCGTGCCACGGCGCAGGCGCGTGGCGTGCCGCACAACCCGTGCAGCGCAGGCCAGCGCTGGCAGTGGGACGGCGTGCGCTTCGAGATCCTGCACCCTGCCGCGCAAGACCTGGCGGGGCCGGCCAGGCCCAACGCGCTGAGCTGCGTGCTGAGCGTGCAGGCCACCGGCGGCGCGCGTGCGCTGATCACCGGCGACATCGAGGCAGCCCAGGAAACCGCGCTGCTGCAGCGCGCGGGCACCTCGCTGCGCAGCGAGGTGCTGCTGGTGCCGCACCACGGCAGCAAGACCTCGTCGACGCCCGCCTTCCTCGATGCCGTGCAGGCGCGCCTGGCGGTGGTGCAGGCCGGCTACCGCAGCCGCTACGGCCACCCGGCGCCCGAGGTGATGGCGCGCTACGAGCGCCGCGGCATCGCCGTGGTGCGCAGCGACCGCTGCGGCGCCTTGACCTGGCCGGCCGGCGCGGCCCTGGCTGCACCCTCCGGCGCAGCGGCCCCCGCAGGCCTGTGTGCGCGCGATGTCGCCAGACGTTACTGGCATCATGCAAGCGTGGTAACAGCGCCTGTCGTGCCCTGAGGGGCCGTGCTGCGGGCCGTGTAGCCGCAACGTGGCCCGCCGCTTGCAAGAACCGATGGCCGACCCCCCAAAAAAGCCCAGGAGCCCACGCCCGTGTCCATCCATGTTGCGCTGAACCACGTCACGCATTACCGCTACGACCGCCGCGTCACGCTCGGCCCCCAGGTCGTGCGCCTGCGCCCGGCGCCGCACTGCCGCACACGCATCCTCGGCTACTCGTTGCGCGTCGAGCCGGCGGGCCACTTCATCAACTGGCAGCAGGACCCCTTCGCCAACTACGCGGCGCGGCTGGTGTTCCCGGAGATGACGCGTGAGTTCAAGGTCACGGTCGACCTCGTGGCCGAGCTGTCGGTGCTCAACCCCTTCGACTTCTTCCTCGAGCCCGAGGCCGAGAACTTTCCCTTCACCTACACCGAAGACGCCGCGCTCGACCTCGTGCCCTACCTCGCGAAGTGCGAGCCCACGCCGCGCTTGAAGGCCTTCGTCGAGAGCATCAAGCTCGACGAGCAGCGCACCATCGACTTCCTCGTCGGCGTCAACCAGCGCCTGCAGCACGACATCAGCTACCTGATCCGCATGGAGCCGGGCGTGCAGACGCCCGAGGTCACGCTCACCAACGGCAGCGGCTCGTGCCGCGACACCGGCTGGCTGCTGGTGCAGACGCTGCGCCACCTGGGGCTGGCGGCGCGTTTCGTCTCGGGCTATCTCATCCAGCTCAAGCCCGACGTGAGGAGCCTGGACGGCCCCAGCGGCGCCGAGGTCGACTTCACCGACCTGCATGCCTGGTGCGAGGTCTACCTGCCCGGCGCGGGCTGGATCGGGCTGGACCCGACCAGCGGCCTGCTCGCCGGCGAGGGCCACATCCCGGTGGCCTGCACGCCCGAACCCAGCACCGCCGCGCCCGTGAGCGGCGCGGTGGACGAGTGCGAGGTCGAGTTCTCGCACCACATGGAAGTGACGCGCATCTACGAGTCGCCGCGTGTCACCCTGCCTTACAGCGACGAGCAGTGGCGTGCCATCGACAAGCTCGGCCACGACGTCGACGCGAAGCTGCAGGCGCAGGACGTGCGGCTGACGATGGGCGGCGAGCCCACCTTCGTGGCCGTCGACGACCGCGACGCCGCCGAGTGGAACACCGACGCGCTGGGCCCCACCAAGCGCGGCCTGGCCACCGGGCTGGTGCACAAGCTGGCGGCGCGCTACGGCCAGGGCGCCTTCCTGCACTTCGGCCAGGGCAAGTGGTACCCCGGCGAGCAGCTGCCGCGCTGGGCGCTGAGCATCTGCTGGCGCGCCGACGGCCAGCCCTGCTGGACCGACCCCAGCCTCTTCGCCGACGAGCGCGAGACCCACCGCTGCACCGCCGACGACGCCAAGACCTTCCTGCACACGTTGACGCGCCGGCTCGGCCTGCCCACCGCCTTCGTGCAGCCGACCTTCGAGGACACCTACTACTACCTGTGGCGCGAGCGGCGCCTGCCGGTGAACGTCGACCCCTTCGACGCGCGGCTGGACGACGAGCTCGAGCGCGCGCGCCTGCGCCGCGTCTTCACCCAAGGGTTGGACGCCACCGTGGGCTATTTGCTGCCGCTCAGGCGTGAGTGGCAGGCCACGGCCGCCGGCCCGGCGTGGATCACCGGCCCCTGGTTCCTGCGCGACGACCGCCTGTACCTGATCCCGGGCGATTCGCCGATGGGCTGGCGCCTGCCGCTCGACTCGCAGGCCTGGGCCGCCGAGGGCGACCAGCCCTTCACGATGGTGCAGGACCCGTTTGCACCGCAGGTGCCCCTGCCTTCGGCCGCCGCGCTGCGCATGCAGCAGGCGCTGTACGGGCGCGCCGAAACCGGCGCCGGCCAAGGTGAAGCAGGCCCAGGCGGCCGCGGCGCTGCAGCCGCGGGCCTGGCGGGCCATGGTGCCGTGGCCGGCCGCGTCGCAGCGCGCCGCGGTGGCGCTGCGGGCAAGGGCGGTGGCGCCGGCATCGACGGCGCGGGCACCGAGCACGAGCCGGTCACGCCCTTCCCGCGCGACCCGCTGGCCCCGCCCGCGCGCTTCGAATCGGCCGGCGAGCTCACGCGCACCGCGCTGTGCGTCGAGGTGCGCGATCCGCAGCGCGGCAACGGCCCCAAGGCCGAGCAGCAGCATGGCGGCAAGAGCGGCGTGCTCTACGTCTTCATGCCGCCGCTGAAGCACCTGGAGGACTACCTCGAGCTCGTGGCCGCCGTCGAGGCCACCTGCGCCGAGCTGGCGATGAAGGTCGTGCTCGAGGGCTACCCGCCGCCGCGTGACCCGCGCCTGAAGTCGCTGGCCGTGACGCCCGACCCGGGCGTCATCGAGGTCAACATCCACCCCGCGCACGACTGGGCCGAACTCGTCGACCACACCGAGTTCCTCTACGAGGCCGCGCACCGGACGCGGCTGTCGACCGAGAAGTTCATGCTCGACGGCCGCCACACCGGCACCGGCGGCGGCAACCACTTCGTGCTGGGCGGCGCCACGCCGGCCGACAGCCCCTTCCTGCGCCGGCCCGACGTGCTGGCCAGCCTCATCACCTACTGGCACAACCACCCCTCGCTGAGCTACCTGTTCAGCGGCATGTTCATCGGCCCCACGAGCCAGGCGCCGCGTTTGGACGAGGCCCGCGGCGACCAGGTCTACGAGGTCGAGATCGGCCTGGCCGAACTCGAGCGCCAGCAGGCCCTCTACGGCGCCACGGCCGGCGGCCAGGTGCCGCCCTGGGTCATCGACCGCAGCCTGCGCAACCTGCTGGTCGACGTTAGCGGCAACACCCACCGCAGCGAGTTCTGCATCGACAAGCTCTACTCGCCCGACGGCCCCACCGGCCGGCTGGGCCTGCTCGAGCTGCGCGCCTTCGAGATGCCGCCGCATGCCCGCATGAGCCTGGCGCAGCAGCTGCTGCTGCGTGCGCTGCTGGCCTGGTTCTGGAAGCAGCCCTACCGCGGCCGCGGTGCCACGCGGCTGACACGCTGGGGCACCGGCCTGCACGACCGCTTCCTGCTGCCGACCTTCGTGCAGATGGACTTCGACGGTGTCATGGCCGACCTCGTCGCCGCCGGCTTCGCCTTCGACAGCGCCTGGTTCGCGCCGCACTTCGCGTTCCGCTTCCCGCTCATTGGCGACATCGCCGTGGCCGGCGTCGAGCTCACGCTGCGCAACGCGCTCGAACCCTGGCACGTGATGGGTGAAGAGGGCTCGGCCGGCGGCACGGTGCGTTACGTCGATTCGTCGCTCGAGCGGCTGGAGGTCAAGGCCACGGGCCTCAACGGCAACCGCCACGTCGTCACCGTCAACGGCCGCGCGCTGCCGCTGCAGCCTACCGGCCGCATCGGCGAGTTCGTCGGCGGCGTGCGCTACCGCGCCTGGCAGCCGCCCTCGGCGCTGCACCCGACGATCAAGGTGCATGCGCCGCTGACTTTCGACCTCGTCGACACCTGGCAAGCGCGAGGCAAAGGACGCAGCCTGGGCGGCTGCCGCTACCACGTGGCGCACCCGGGCGGCCGCAGCCACGAGACCTTGCCGGTCAACAGCTACGAGGCCGAGAGCCGGCGCCTGTCGCGCTTTTTCCGCTTCGGACACACGCCGGGCGTCATCGACGTGCAGGCCGCCACGCCCAGCCTCGAGCACCCGTTCACCATGGACCTGCGGCGCTGACCGCCGCATCGCCCCCACCCGACGGCCCGATGGCACAGACCCAGTCGCAAAGTTCGCTGCCCTTCGAAACCGCCTTCGGCAACGGTGATGCCGGGCTGCACACGCTGTCGTCGCGGGCCCTGCCGGCCGAGCCGGGCGTGTGGGACGAGTTGCGCGGCCCCGACGGTGCGTTGCGCGGCGCGTGGCGGCGATTCGCGCAGGCCCTGCCCGCGCCGGCAGCCGGCGCCGAGCTGGCCGACGACCTCGACCGGCGTGTCGGCCAGGTGGCGCAGCGCATCCAGATGGACGGCGTCACGCACAACGTCTTCAGCGACGACCCCAAGGTCGGCGCCGCGGCGCGGGCCTGGTCGCTGGAGCTGCTGCCGCTGCTGATCGAGCCTGCCGAGTGGGCCGGCATCGAGGCCGGCGTGAGGCAGCGCGCCGACCTGCTGCAACGCATGCTCGCCGACCTCTACGGCCCGCAGCACCTGCTGCGCGAAGGCTTGCTGCCGCCCGCGCTGCTGCTGCGCCACCCGGGCTGGCTGCGGCCCATGATCGGCGTCGTGCCGCCGCAGGGCATGCACCTGTTCATCGCCGCCTTCGACATCGCGCGCGGGCCCGACGGCCGCTGGTGGCAGGTGTCGCAGCGCACGCAGGGCCCGTCGGGCCTGGGCTACGTGATGCACAACCGCATGGTCGTGGCACGCCAGTTCCCCGAGGCCTTCCGCGACCTGCACGTGCAGCGCATCGCCAGCAGCTACCGCTGCCTGCTCGACACCCTGGACGCCGCCGCGCGCGAGGTCGCGCTGCGCCTGGGCGACGGCGCGCCGCGCGTCGTGCTGCTCACGCCCGGCCCCTACAGCGAGACCTACTTCGAGCACGCCTACCTGGCGCGCTACCTGGGCCTGCCGCTGGTCGAGGGCGGTGATCTCACGGTGCGCGGCGATCGCCTCTTTCTGAAGACGGTGCAGGGGCTGGAGCCCGTGCACGGCCTGCTGCGCCGCCTCGACGACGACTGGTGCGACCCGCTGGAACTTCGCCCCGACAGCACGCTGGGCGTGCCCGGCCTGCTGCAGGCCGCGCGCGCCGGCACCGTGGTGATGGCCAACGCGATGGGCAGCGCCTTTCTCGAATCGCCCGCGATCCAGGGTTTCATGCCCGGCGTGGCGCGGCGGCTGACCGGCGAAGACCTGCTGCTGCCCTCGCTGCCCACCTGGTGGTGCGGCGAGGCCGCGGCCTGGGCCGACGTGCGCGACCACCTCGACGACAAGATCGTGCGCAGCACCTTTCCGGGCAGTGGCCGGGCCTCTCATGTGCGCCGGTCCCGGTCGGCGGCCATCGACGACGATCCCGACGCCTGGACGGTGCAGGGGCGGCTGCGGTTCTCGCGCGCCCCGATCTGGGGTGACGGCGCCCTCAGCCCCCGCCCTGCGATGGTGCGCGTGTATGCCATTGCCGACGGCAACGGCCGCTGGCGCGTGCTGCCGGGCGGCATGACGCGCGTGGCGCGGCGCGAGGACGGCAGCGTCAGCATGCAGCGCGGCGGCACCAGTCTCGACACCTGGGTGCTGACCGACGGCCCGGTCGACACCTTCAGCATGCTGCCCAAGCGGCTGGAAGTGGACGACATCGCGATGCGCCGTCGCCCGGTGAGCAGCCGCACCGGCGAGAACCTGTTCTGGCTGGGCCGCTACACCGAGCGCGCCGAACAACTCGCGCGCCTGGCGCGCGCCACGCTGCTGTTCGTCGACGCCGACAGCGAAGCCCCGCCCGAGCTGCTGGCGGCGCTGTCGACGTTGTGCGTGAGCGTCGGCCTGGCCCCGCTGGGGGTGCCCACCCTCGTGCAGAGCGCCGGCCTGTTCGAGCGTGCGCTGCTGGCTGGCCTGGGGCGCACCGACGCGCAGGACGGCACGGCCAGCGTGGCCTACAACCTCACGGCACTGGAACGTGCCTCGATGGCGCTGCGCGAACGCCTGTCGGTCGAACACTGGGGCCTCATCCGTTCGATGCGCGAAGGATTCGGGCAGGCACTGGAATGTGCTGCCGGCGACCTGCCCTCGCGCCAGCAGGTGCTGCCCGCGCTGGACCGCCTGGCGCTGCGGCTGGCGGCCGTGACCGGTGCGCAGAGCGACCGCATGACGCGCGACCACGGCTGGCGCCTGATGACCGTGGGCCGCCTCGCCGAGCGGCTGATCGCCGTCACCACCCACATGCGTGTCTTCCTCGAGGCGCACGCGCTCGACAGTGCCGCCGGCATCGACATGCTGCTCGAGCTGTTCGACAGCATCATCACCTTCCGCGCGCGCTACCAGCGCCACGAGGGCCTGCTGGCTGTCACCGACCTGCTGGTGCTGGACAGCGCCAACCCGCGCTCGTTCGCCGGCGTGCTGCGCCGGCTGCGCACCGAGATCGGCAAGCTGCCGGGCCCGCCGGAGCTGCAGGTGCCGCTGCTCGAACTGCTGCCGGCCGATGGCGCCGGCCTGACGCTGGAATCGCTGCGCGGCGCCGACGACGCGGCCATCGCGCAGGCGCTGCACGCGCTGTCGCTGCAACTCGGCCGTGGCGCCGCGGCACTGGCCGACCTTGTCGGCGAACTCTTCTTCACCCTCGCCCAGGGCGTCGACCAGCGGGTCTGAGCCTCGACTTCCGATGCTGCTCGAGATCACCCACGACACGCGCTACGACTACGCCGCCCCGGTGTCGCTGGCCCACCACCTGGCGCACCTGCGGCCGCTGTCCGACGCGCACCAGCGGCTCGTGGCCTTCGATCTCTGCATCGACCCCCAGCCCGGCTACCGGCATGAGGGCGCCGACGCGGCGGGCAACCTCGAGTGCCACTTCAGCCTGGCGCAGCCGCACACGCGCCTGCAGGTGCGTGCCACCAGCCGCGTGCAGGTCGAGCCGCGCTTTGCCGGCCTGCAGGCTGCCTTGTCGCCACCCTGGCAGGCGCTGGCCGAAAGCCTGCGCTACGTGGCGGCGGCGCCGTTCCAGCCGGTGCTGGAATTCGCGCTGCCGTCGCCCTTTGTGCCGCAGCTGCCGCCACTGAAGCGCTACGCGGCGCCGTCGTTCCGCCCCGGGCGGCCGGTGGCCGAGGCCGCCGTCGAACTGATGCACCGCGTGCACGCCGACTTCAGCTACCAGAGCCGGAGCACCGACATCGACACCCCGCTGGCCGAGGTGTGGGCGCACAAGCGCGGCGTCTGCCAGGACTTCGCGCACCTGATGGCCGGCGCCATGCGCATGCTGGGCCTGCCGGTGCGCTACGTCAGCGGCTACCTGCTGACCCGCGCCCCCGAGGGCGGGGCCGCCCTGCAGGGCGCCGATGCCTCGCACGCCTGGGTGCAGGTATGGTGCCCGGGCACGCCGGGCGTGCCCGCTGAAGGCCCAAGTGCGGGCTGGCTCGACCTCGACCCCACCAACGACGTCGTGCCGGGCAGCGGCCACGTGCGCGTGGCGGTGGGGCGCGACTTCGGCGACGTCACGCCGCTGCGTGGCGTCATCCGCGGCGGCGGCCGCCACACGCTCGAGGTGGCCGTGCGCACGAGGGTGCTGCCGGCTGCCGGCGATGCCCCGGAACGCGAGTTGCCAGTGATGCCCTGATGGAGATCAAAACACCATGATGCCGGCCTTCGACGAGATGCTCACCGCAGACCGCGCCGTGCGCGAACAGTACCGCGTCTACGAGCGCTGGCTGGCGCGGCAGCCGCACGCCACCATGAAGGCCCGGCGCGAAGAGGCCGAGATGATCTTCCGCCGCGTCGGCATCACCTTCGCCGTCTACGGCGCGAAGGACGACACCGGCGCCGGCACCGAGCGGCTGATCCCCTTCGACCTCATCCCGCGCGTCATCCCGCAGCACGAGTGGGCGGCGATGGCGGCCGGCCTGGCGCAGCGCGTGACGGCGCTGAACCGCTTCATCCACGACGTCTACCACGACCAGGACATCCTGCGCGCCGGCGTCGTACCGGCCGAGCAGGTGCTGAAAAACGCGCAGTTCCGCCCCGAGATGATGAACGTCGACGTGCCCGGGCAGGTGTACTCGCACATCTCGGGCATCGACATCGTGCGCGCCGCGAACTTCGAGGATTCGGCCGACGGCGGCGGCACCTACTACGTGCTCGAGGACAACCTGCGCGTGCCCAGCGGCGTGAGCTACATGCTCGAGAACCGCAAGATGATGATGAGGCTGTTCCCCGAGCTCTTCGCGATGCACCGCGTGGCCCCGGTGGCGCACTACCCCGACCTGCTGCTGGAAACGCTGCGTGCGGTGGCGCCGGCCGGCGTCAACGAGCCCACGGTGGTGGTGCTGACGCCGGGCATGTACAACAGCGCCTACTTCGAGCATGCCTTCCTGGCGCAGCAGATGGGCGTCGAGCTCGTCGAGGGCCAGGATCTGTTCGTGCGCGAGGGTTTCGTCTACATGCGCACCACGCGGGGCCCGCGGCGCGTGGACGTGATCTACCGCCGCGTCGACGACGACTTCCTCGACCCCAAGGTCTTCCGCGCCGACAGCACGCTGGGCTGCGCCGGGCTGATCGACGTCTACCGCGCCGGCAACATCACGCTGTCCAACGCCGTGGGCACCGGCATCGCCGACGACAAGAGCATCTATCCCTACGTGCCGAAGATGATCGAGTTCTACCTCGGCGAGAAGCCCATCCTCAACAACGTGCCGACCTACATGTGCCGCGACGCCGGCGACCTGAAGTACGTGCTGGACCACATGGCCGAACTGGTGGTCAAGGAGGTGCACGGCGCCGGCGGCTACGGCATGCTGGTCGGGCCGGCGTCGACGCAGGCCGAGATCGAGGAGTTCAAGGCCGTGGTCAAGGCCCGGCCCGACAACTACATCGCCCAGCCCACGCTGTCGCTGAGCACCTGCCCGACCTTTGTCGAAAGCGGCGTCGCGCCGCGCCACATCGACCTGCGGCCCTACGTGCTCAACTCGGGCAAGGAGGTGCAGACGGTGCCGGGCGGGCTGACCCGCGTGGCGCTGAAGGAGGGCTCGCTCGTCGTCAACAGCAGCCAGGGTGGCGGCACCAAGGACACCTGGGTCCTGGAACGCTGACCAAGGAGAACGAAGATGCTCTCGCGAACCGCCGACCACCTGTTCTGGATGGCGCGCTACATGGAGCGCGCCGAAAACACCGCGCGCATGCTCGACGTGAACTACCAGACCAGCCTGCTGCCGCAGAGCGTCGACACGGCCGTGCAGGGCTGGCGCGGGCTGCTGTCGATCAGCGAGCTGACCTGGAGCTTCTCGAAGAAGTACGACGAGGTCACGGCGCGCAATGTGATGGACTTCATGGTGCGCGACGAGGCCAACCCGTCGAGCATCGCCTCGTGCGTGCGTGCGGCGCGCGAGAATGCTCGCGCCGTGCGCGGTGCGCTGACGACCGAGGTCTGGGAGACGCAGAACCAGACCTGGCTCGAGTTCATGCGGCTGTTGAAGGACGACAGCTTCGAGCGCGACCCCGGCACCCTGTTCGAGTGGGTGAAGTTCCGCAGCCACCTCAGCCGCGGCGTCACGGTGGGCACGATGCTGCAGGACGAGGCGCTGCACTTCCTGCGCATCGGCACCTTCCTCGAACGCGCCGACAACACCGCGCGGCTGCTCGACGTGAAGTTCCAGGCCCTGTCGGGCGGCGACTACTTCGGGCCGTCCAGCGCCAAGGAGGGCCTGGAGGTCGACTTCTATCACTGGAGCGCCATCCTGCGCTCGGTCTCCGGCTTCGAGATCTACCGCAAGGTCTACCGCAACGTGATCCGGCCCGAGAAGGTGGCCGAGCTGCTGATCCTGCGCCCCGACATGCCGCGCTCGCTGGTGGCCTGCATGAACGAGGTGCGTGCCAACCTGGAACTGGTGGCCAACGACCAGAGCAGCGAGACCATGCGCCGCGCCGGCCGGTTGCGCGCCGACCTGCGCTACGGGCGCATCGACGAGATCCTGGCCACCGGCCTGCATGCCTACCTGACCGAGTTCCTCGACCGCGTCAACGACATCGGCGTCGGCATCAGCCGCGACTTCCTGGTGCCGATGGCGGCCTGAGGGCGCTGCCGCCGCGCCGCGCCGCGCGTGTGCCGGGCCGGGCGCGCGACTATGCTCGCCGACCATGCGCAAGCTTCTGCTCGTCCTGCTTCTGGCCCTTGGCAGCGTGGCCGCTGCCCAGTCGCCACCGCCCCCGGTGGCGCCGCTGCGCCCCTTCGTCGTCAAGAGCCCGCACGGCGATCGTGGCGACGACTACCACTGGCTGCGTGACGACGACCCCAAGGCCAAGCGACCCGAGGTGCTTCAGTACCTCGAGGCCGAGAACGCCTACACCGACGCCGTGCTGGCGCCGCTGGCCGGCCTGCGCCAGCGGCTGGTGGCCGAGATGCGCTCGCGCGTGCTCGAGGACGAGAGCACGCCGCCGGTCTACGAACGCGGCTTCTGGTACTGGACCGAATTCAAGGCCGGCGACGAATACCCGCGGCTGATGCGCCAGCGCGGCACGCCCGAGCGTGCCGACACGCGCGCGCCGAGCGAGCTGCTGCTCGACCAGCCCGCACGCGCCCGCGGGCAGGCCTACTTCAAGGTGGCCTCCACCGCCGTCAGCCCCGACGGCAAGACCCTGGCCTGGACCGAAGACACCGCAGGGCGGCGCATGCACACGCTGCGCTTTCGTGACCTGGTCACGGGCAAGGACCACGCCGAGGCCATCCCGGGCGTGCTGGAAGAACTGGCCTGGGCCAACGACCAGCGCACCTTGTTCTACATCCGCCAGGACCCGGTGACGCTGCAGAGCGGCCCCGTCTACCGCCATGTGCTGGGCAGCGATCCCAAGACCGACGTGCGGGTCTACGACGAAGCCGACAAGACGCTGTTCACCGAGCTGCGGCGCAGCGCGTCGGGCCGCCATGTCTTGATCGACGTGCGCGGCACCGACACCACCGAAACGCTGGCCGTGCCGGCCGACCGCCCGACCGACCCGGCGCGGGTGGTGCTGGCGCGGCGCTCGCAGGTGCGTCACGACGCCGACCACCTCGGCGGCCGCTGGTACATCCGCACCAATGAAGGTGCGCTGAACTTCAGGCTCGTCAGCGCACCCGACCGCGCGCCCGCGCTGCGCAGCCGTTGGCGCACGCTGGTGCCCGGACGCGAGCAAGCCACGATCGAGCGCTTCGTTCTCACGCACCACGGCATCGCGGTGCAGGAGCGCGTCGATGCGGACGTGCGCGTGCGCCTGCTCGGCGCCGCCGCCGGCCGCGTAGCGGCGCTGGCCGCGCCCGCCGGCAGCACCGTCACGCTGGGCGAACACCGCGACCCGACGGCGGCGCACCTGCGATTCGACGTCACCTCTATGGTGCGGCCCACCGCCACCTACGACCTGCACCTGAAGACCAGCCGGGCCGTGCTGCGCAAGGCGCAGGTCGTGCCCGGCTACGACGCCACGCGTTATGCCACGCAGCGGCTGTGGGCGCCTTCGCGCGACGGCAAGCGCATCCCCGTCACGCTGTCGTGGCGCAGGGACCGCGCGCGCGACGACGGCAGCGCCCCGCTGTTGGTGCTGGGCTACGGCGCCTACGGCCTGTCCATCGACCCTGACTTCTCGTCCAACCGGCCCAGCCTGATGGACCGCGGCTTCGTCATTGCCTACGCGCACGTGCGTGGCGGGGCCGACCTCGGCGAGGGCTGGTATGCCGCCGGCCGCATGATGAACAAGCGCAACAGCGTCAACGACTTCGTCGACGTCACGCAGGCGCTGCTGAAGGCCGGCTGGGGCGCGCCGGGCAAGGTCTTCGCGCAGGGCGGCTCGGCCGGTGGCCTGCTGATGGGTGCGGTGGCCAACCAGGCCGGCGCGCTGTACAAGGGCATCGTGCTCGATGTGCCCTTCGTCGACCTCGTGACGACCATGCTCGACGAGACCATCCCGCTCACCACCAACGAGTGGACGCAGTGGGGCGACCCGCGCCAGAAGGCGGCCTACGACTACATGCTGTCGTACTCGCCCTACGACAACATCGCCGCGCAGGACTACCCGGCGCTGCTCGTCACGACCGGGCTGTGGGACTCGCAGGTGCAGTACTACGAGCCGGCCAAGTACGTGGCGCGGCTGCGCGCGAAGAAGACCGATGCCAACCCGCTGCTGCTGGCCGTCAACATGCAGGCCGGGCATGGGGGGTCGTCGGGGCGCTTCGAGTACCTCGCCGAGGTGGCGCGCATGTACGCCTTCGTCATCGACCTCGCCGGCGCGCCGGCGGCCTTGCCCGCGGCGCCATAACCCCGCCCGGCGTGCCTCAGCGTGCCGCGCGCAGCGCCTGCGCCAGGTCGATGACTGCCATCGCGTAGTAGCTGCTCCAGTTGTAGCGCGTGATGGCGTAGAAGTTCGTCGTGCCCGCGACGTAGCTCGGCGCTTGTGCGGCGTTGTGCAATTCCACCAGCGCCAGCAGGCCGTCGTGGGCGCGCCCGGCGGCGTCGAGTTCGGCGCCGCGCTCGCCGAACTGCGCTGCCGTGAAGCTGGGCAGGATGTCGGGCGCCAGCAGCGCGGCGCGGTCGCCGCCGTCCACCGGCACCGACACGGCATGGTGCGTGGCCAGGCCGCGCCGCCAGCCGAACACCGCCAGGTAGTGCGCCACGCTGCCCACCGCGTCGGCGCCGTTGCCCATGAGGTCGACGTGGCCGTCGCCATCGAAGTCGACGGCCCAGCGGTTGACGCTGCCGGGCATGAACTGGGGCAGGCCCAGCGCGCCGGCGTAGCTGCCCTTGACCGCCTGCGGGTCGAGGCCCTGGCGCTCGCAGAGCACGAAGAACTCTTCCAGTTCGCTGCGGAAGAAGTCGCTGCGGTCGCGGCGGCCGGCGGGGAAGTCGAAGCTCAGCGTGGCCAGCGCATCGACGAGACGGAAGCTGCCGGTGATGCGGCCGTAGTAGGTCTCGACGCCGATGATGGCCACCACGATCTGCGGCGGCACGCCCCAGCGCGCCTCGGCCTCGGCCAGCCAGCGCTCGTGCTCGCGCCAGAAGTCGATGCCGGCCGCGATGCGCTGCGGCTCGACGAAGCGGCTGCGGTAGGCGGCCCAGTTCTTGGCCGTGCCCGCCGGCGGCGGCATCACCAGCTTGCGCACGCTGTCGTTGCGGCGTGCCTGGGCCAGCTGGGCCAGCACCCACTCGCCGTCGAGGCTGCGGCGTGCCGCCAGCGAGGCCGCAAAGGCCGCCGCCGCCGGGTGGTGCGCATAGCTCGGGCCCGGCGGCGGCGCGGCGCGCCGCTTGCGCTGTGCCGGTGCGGCAACCGCTGGCCACGCCGACAGCGCCGACAGCGTGGCCAGTGCCAGCAACCGGCGGCGTGTCGAGGGCACGAAAGGCATGCGCGGATTGTCGCGAGTGGGCCTCACGGCGCCGCGCGAGTCCCGGTCAGCGCACGGTGTAGCCGCGGCCTTCCAGGCAGGCGCCACGGGCCCGTTCGTAGTCGCCGCGCCGCGCCGGCGCGCCGCCGCCGCCGGCGTCGCCCAGCGCGGCGCCGGTGGGGTCGAAGCCGGTCTGCAGCACCGCCCACTTGTGGCACTCGTACTCGTCGGTGGCCTGCTGTTCGGCGCCCTGTGCGTGCCGGGGGTAGACATAACTCTTGGGCGGTGCGCCCGCCACCACGCCTTCGACCGGCGGCGGCACGACCTCGTAGCCCACTCCCGGTTGCTCGCGGTAGTAGACGCCGTTGGCGTACAGGTAGCTCAGGCCGCCGATGACCAGCAGGCTGGCCAGCGCCGGCCGGTCGGTGACGACGATGCCTATGGGTGGCCGCACCACCACGTAGCCGCGCGGGCCGCCGGTGTACCAGACGCCATCGAAGTGGTTGTAGCGCACGCCGCCCCAGTAGGTGATGCTCGAGTGAGGCGGCAGCGCGTGCACCGCCCAGCCCGGCCGCGGGTAGTGGCGGTTGTGGCCGTGTGCGCCGTCGAACCAGCGCTGCGAGTCGACGCGCGCAGGGACGACGCTCATCCGCGGCGGCGGGGCGACCCGCGCGCGCTCGTGGTCGCGGTAGCCGTCACGGTCGTTGCGGCGGTCCGGGCCGCGCTCGGCATGGCGCTCGCTGCCGCGGTCATCGCGGCGGTCGCTGCCGTCGCGATCGCGGTCCTTCTGGTCGGCCTGCGCCAGGCTGCCGCCCAGCAGCAGGCACAGGGACAGCGCCGCGGCCAGGCCGCGTTGGAGATGTCGCCAGGGGGGTCTGGGTGTCATGGTGAGCCTCACTCGACTTGGTAGCCGCGGCCCTGCATGCAGGCCGACATGGCGCGACGGAAGTTGTTCATCGGTGCGCGGGCGCGCTCGGCCTGCTCGGCCTGGCGGGCGTAGGCGTCTTCGTAGGCGCGGTTGCGGCTTTCGCTGGCGGCCGCACCCAGGGCGGCGCCGAAGATCGCGCCGATGACGGCGTTGGCTCCGGCATGTCGCGGCGACGAGACCGCCGCGCCGAGGATGGCGCCGGTGGCCGCGCCGGCCACGACGTCGGCGCCGTTCGGCCCCGCCGGGGTGTAGGTGCGGCCACGCACGACCTCGCTGCCTTGGCTGCGCAGGGCCGTCATGCCGGGGTCGAAGCCGGTCTCGCGCGCGGCCCAGCGATAACACTCGTAGCGGTCGCGGTCCTGCACGGCCTCGGGCTGGTGCTGCAGCGGATAGAAGTACAGCGGCGCCACGGCCACCGGCGCCGGCGGGGGCGGCACGCTGCGGTAGACGGGCTGTGGATGGCGCGGCGGCCCGATGGGCGCGACGACGCAGCCGCTCAGTGCCAGCACGCAGGCCAGGGCCAGACCCCGGGTGACGATGGGTTTGTTCAGGCTGCTCATGAGTCGATCAACGCGCGGGCGCGTCCCTGTGGTTGACGGTGGCGCTCGTAAAGGAATGCAAAGCGTAACGTTTACACCTCGCGGACGGGGGTGTGGAAACAATCCGTGGCGAAATTGAGCGCGCGACGCATGGCGGCCACTTGGATCGCGCATCACGCCTGCAACGGGCGCAAGGCCGCGCGGAAGGCCCGCCACCAGGGCCTGAACGACATGGCCAGGGCCGGCCCGCCGTAGCGCCGACTATCGAGTTCGTCCAGCAGCTTGGCCGCGGCCTCGCCGGCCGGGCCACGTGCCGCGCGCAGGCGTGCGGCACGTTCCCGCGGCGGGTGGTGCGGCAGCACGGCCACGCCGCAGGCCTGCAGGCGCCGCAGCACCTGCTGCTGCAGGCGCTGCCAGGGGTCTTGTCTGCGGCGGTCCCACCAGGCCCAGCCGGCGCCGGCCAGCGCCAGGGCCGAGACGACCCCGATCAGCAGCTTGGCCAGGTCCTGCCAGGTCGGCGCTTCGAAACCCAGCCCGCGCAGCAGGTCGAACTGCTGGCCGCGCGAGTAGTTCAGCACCCACTGGTTCCAGCGGTTGTTCAGCTTCTCCCAGGCGTTGCGCAGGCGCGCTGCCAGCGCCGGGTCGAGGCGGTTGACGGCGCCGGCCACCAGGCCCGGCGGCGGCGCCAGGCTGCGGCCGCGCTGCACGCGGTCGGGCGCCACCGCGGCCGTGGGGTCGACACGCTGCCAGCCCACGCCCGGCTGCCAGATCTCGGCCCAGGCGTGGGCGTTGCGCTGGCGCACGACGTACCAGCCGTCCTGCGGTTCGGCGTCCACGCCCTGGTAGCCGGTGACGATGCGTGCCGGCACGTCGAGCGCACGCATGACGACGACGAAGGCGCTGGCGAAGTGTTCGCAGAAGCCCAGCTTGCGGTCGAGCCAGAACTCGTCGATGGCCTGGCTCTCGTTGTCGATGCCGTAGGTGCCCGGCTCCAGCGTGTAGGTGTAGCCGCCACGGCCGATGTGCTGCAGCACGGCGGCCGCCAGCGTGCGCGCATCGGCGTCGCGCAGATCGGGGCGGCGGCGCAGGTCGGCGGCCCATTGCAGCGTGCGCGGGTTGGCGCCGGGCGGCAGTGCGACGAAATCGCGCAGGCCCAGCACGGGCTCGCGCGGGCCGTGGCCGTGCTGCAGCCAGGCGCTGGCCTGCAGGCGCACGCGCTCGTGCAGCGGCCGGTCGAGCTGCCACTGCCCGTCGGCACGCTGCTGCACATGAAAGCCGGGCAGGGCGGGTGCGGCATCGGCTTGGTCGGGCGTCATCTCCAGCAGCGGCAGCAGCGGCAGCCGGCTGGGCTCGATCGTCATCTCGTAGCGCAGCGGCGTGCCGGCCAGCGTGAGCTGCAGCGGCGGCTGCAGCGCGGGCGCGAAGGTGGAGTGGCCGCGCGTCCACTCGCGGCCGTCGAAAGCCCCCAGCACCGGGCCGCGGAAGTACAGCGCCTCGGGCGGCGGCGCGGCGCCGAAGAAGCGCAGCCGCAGTGCGACGCTGTCGTCCTCGGCGATCGAGGCCACGCCGCCCAGTCGCAGGCTGCCCGACAGACCGGTGCGGCCCATCGCGTCTTGTGGCAGGCCCCACAGCGGCCCGATGCGCGGGAAGAGCGCGAACAGCAGCACCATCGCCGGCACGCCCAGGGCGGCGGCGCGCGCCGCCACGGCACCGGCGCGCCACAGCGGCGGCCGGCCCACCGGCATGTGGGCCAGCGTCAGCGCCGTCAGCAGCCCCCACACCGCCACCAGCATCCACAGCCCGGTGCCCAGGCTCTGCGAGTAGAGGAAGTGCGTGAGCACGAGAAAGAAGCCGAGGAAGAAGACGACCAGCGCATCGCGCCGGGCGCGCAGTTCCAGCGTCTTCAGCGCCATCAGCACCACGAGCATGGTGATGCCGGCCTCCCTGCCCAGCAGGGTGCGTTCGCTCCACAGCGTCAGGCCGGCGGCCAGGGCCAGCAGGGCGCTGACGAGCCAGCGGCTGGGCAGCGCGCCGCCGGTCAGCGCCAGCCGTGCGCGCCAGGCCAGCAGCGCCGCGGCCATGGCGCTGCACCAAGTGGGGAGGTGCAGTGCATGCGGCGCCGCCGTCCAGGCGACGACGAGCAGGTGGAACAGCGTGTCGCGCGTGTCGCGCGGCAGGTGGGCCAGGCGTTCGGACCAGGTGGCGGCGCCGGTGCGGCGCCTGGCAGCGGCGAGGGTGTTCAGGCTGCTCATGGCCACAGCGCCAGCAGGTCGAGCGCGGCGCGGCGGTGTGCATCGCCCTGACCCGGCGGCAGATCGCGCCCCGGCAGTTGCAGGCCGAAGTCGACACCGTCGGCGTCGGCGCGCAGCAGCCAGGCCGCCAGGCGCGACAGGCGCTGCTCGACATCGCCGCCACGGGCGCCGTAGGTGTCGTGCCAGTGCAGCCAGAGCTCGCGCCGGGTGGCGCCGGCAGTCTCGCGGCTGACCAGTTTGCCGCTGCGCGCCACCTTCTTCCACACCACCTGGCGCATGGTGTCGCCGCGCCGCCAGGGGCGCACGCCGTCGAGTTCGCTGCCGGCGCCGCGGCGTGTGGTGTGTTCGTCGCCGGCGCTGGCGGCGGCCGGCGGCAGCGGCGGCGCGGGCTGCTCGGGGCGCGGCCAGGCCAGCACGCGGGCAGCCGGGCGCCACACCGTCCAGGCGCGGAAGAGGCCGAACGGAAACCGCGTCTCGACCTGCAAGGTCGGCACGTCGTGCCAGCCGCGCCGCGGCGGCACCAGGCTCAGGTGCACGCGGGCCTCGCCCAGGCGCGGTGCGTCGCACGAAACGCCGGCATGGCCGCCAGGGCCGGCTGGGCCGGCATGACCGACGATGGGCGCGCCATCGAAACGCAGGTCGAGCGCATGGCGCTCGTGGCCGGGGTTGGTGATCACCACCTCCAGCGCCGCGGCATCGCCCGCGAACACCGGCGCCGGCGCTCGCAGGTGCAGCGTCAGCCCGCGCAGGTTGCCGTGCGTCAGGTGCATGCTGACGAGGCCGGCGCCGGCGAGCAAGAAGGTCAGCGCGTAGCCCAGGCTGAGCTGGTAGTTGATGCTGGCCACCAGCATCACCAGCAGCGTGGCCCCGAAGGTGAAGCCGGCGCGCGTGGGCAGGATGTAGACGTTGCGCTGGCCGAGTTGCCAGGTGTCGGTGCGGGGCAGGCGGCCCTGCAGCCAGCGTCGGAAGGCGGCGCGCGGCGACCAGGCCGCCCAACCGCGCAGCCGCGGGTGAGCGGCCGCGCTCACGGGATCGCCGTGGCCTCGACCATGGCCCGCACCTGCTCGACCGCGCCGCGGCCGGCGCCGGCCACCGGCGTCAGGCGGTGGGCGATGGCCTGCGGCAGGATGGCCTGCACGTCGTCGGGCGCCACGTAGTCGCGCCCGGCCATGAGCGCGCGGGCGCGCGCCACGCGCAGCACGGCCATGCCGGCGCGTGGCGACAGGCCCTCGACGAACCAGGCGCCAGAGCGCGTGGCGGCGATCAGCGCCTGCAGGTAGTCCAGCAGCGGCGCGGCGGCGCGCACCGCCAGCACCGCCTGCTGCGCGGCCAGCAGCTCGTCGGTGCCCAGCACCGGCCGCAGCGCCAGCGCGGCGGCGCGACGGTCGCCGCCGGTGAGCAGTTCACGCTCGGCGGCGCGGTCGGGGTAGCCCAGCGTGATGCGCAGCAGGAAGCGGTCGAGCTGGCTCTCGGGCAGCGGGTAGGTGCCGAGCTGGTCGCTGGGGTTCTGCGTGCCGATGACGAAAAACGGCCGCGGCAGCGCCAGCGTCTCGTTCTCCACCGAAACCTGCTGCTCTTCCATCGCCTCGAGCAGCGCACTCTGTGTCTTGGGCCCGGCGCGGTTGATCTCGTCGGCCAGCAGCACCTGCGCGAACACCGGGCCGGGGTGGAAGACGAAGGCGTCCTTCGCGCGCTCGAAGACGCTGACGCCGACGAGGTCGCTGGGCATCAGGTCGGCGGTGAACTGCACGCGCCGGAAACCCAGGCCCAGGCTGGTGGCCAGGGTGTGCGCCAACGTCGTCTTGCCGACGCCGGGGACGTCCTCGATCAGCAGGTGGCCGCCGGCCAGCAGGCAGGCCACGCAGTCCTCGATCTGCGGGCGTTTGCCGACGACGATCGTGCTAATCTGATCCACCAGCCGCAAGAGCTGGCGCGCGAGTTGTACATCCATGCGCGGCACCATAACCGAATAGCGGAGACGAGCTTCCCCCGATGAGCACCGTGTTCTACAGCCATGCCGACTGCCGCCTGCACGACATGGGCGCCGGCCATCCCGAGTGCCCCGCCCGACTCGACGCCATCAGCGACCACCTGCTGGCCACCGGCCTGGACATCGCGCTCGACTTCCGCGACGCGCCCAACGCCACGCTCGAGCAGTTAGCGCGTGCCCACACCACGCACTACGTGACCGAGATCAAGGACCTGCTGCAGCAGGTGCGCGACGAAGGCGTGACCAAGTCGCTGGACCCCGACACCGTGGCCTGCCCGGCGACGCTGGCCGCCGCGCTGCGTGCGGCCGGCGCGGCCGTTGCCGCCACCGACGACGTGATCGCCGGCCGCGCGCGCAACGCCTTCTGCAGCGTGCGCCCGCCAGGCCACCACGCCACGCGCGACGAGGCGATGGGCTTCTGCTTCTTCAACAACGTGGCCATCGCGGCGCGCCACGCGCTGGACGTGCACGGCCTCAAGCGCGTGGCCATCATCGACTTCGACGTGCACCACGGCAACGGCACCGAGGACATCGTCGCCGGCGACGAGCGCGTGCTGATGTGCAGCTACTTCCAGCACCCGCTCTACCCCCACTGCGGCGCCGTGCCCAAAGGCACGAACATGGTCAACGTGCCGATCGCGCCCTACACGCGCGGCCCGGCCATCCGCGAGACCATCGACGCCATGTGGATGCCGGCGCTGGAGGAGTTCCGGCCCGAGATGATCTTCATCAGCGCCGGTTTCGACGCCCACCGCGAGGACGACCTCGGCCAGCTCGGCATGGTCGAGGCCGACTACGAATGGATCACCAAGCGCCTGGTCGAACTGGCGCGGCGCCATGCGCAGGGCCGCATCGTGTCGTGCCTGGAAGGCGGTTACCACCTCAGCGCACTGGCACGCAGCGTGGCAGCGCACGTCCGAGTGCTCGCCGACGTGGCTTGAGCCCGGGCTGACGATGGCCCGCGCGATCACGGCCGACGACCTCGGCCGTTTCATCGAAGCGCTGCTCAAGCCGACGGCGCTGATCGAACTCGGTGTGCTGGCTGGCTGCCTGCTGCTGGCCTGGGGCATCGTGCGCCTGGCGCGCGGCCCGCTGCCGCGCAAGGGCTCGATGTGGTTCGGCCGTGGTGTCGTCGACGGCGTCTTCTTCCCGCTGCTGGCGCTGCTGCTGGCCGTGGCGGCGCGCTGGGGGCTGCAGGGTGCGCTGCCGATCGCGGTCTTCCGGCTCGCGGTGCCGGTGCTGCTGTCGCTGGCCGTCATCCGGCTCACGGTGCGCGTGCTGCGCGCCAGCTTCCCCGATTCGCAAGTGGTGCGCGTCGTCGAGCGCAGCCTGTCCTGGGTGGTCTGGGTGGCCGTGGTGCTGTGGCTCACCGGCGTGCTGCCGATGGTGCTGCAGGAACTGGACACCATCACCTGGAAGATCGGCAGCACCAAGATCTCGGTGCGCAACCTGATCGAGGGCATCGTCACCGGTGGCCTCGTGCTGGTGCTGGTGCTGTGGCTGTCGGCGCTGCTCGAAGGGCGGCTGCTGACGGGTGCCACCGACAATCTCAGCATCCGCAAGATGGCGGCCAATTCGCTGCGCGTCATCCTGCTCTTCCTGGGCCTGATGTTTGCGCTGTCGGCCGCGGGCATCGACCTCACGGCGCTGGGCGTGCTGGGTGGCGCTGTCGGCGTCGGCATCGGCTTCGGCCTGCAGAAGCTGGCGGCCAACTACGTCAGCGGCTTCGTCATCCTGGCCGAACGCAGCATGCGCATCGGCGACCTGGTCAAGGTCGACGGCTTCGAGGGCCGCATCACCGACATCAGCACGCGCTTCACCGTCATCCGCGCCATCAATGGGCGCGAGTCCATCGTGCCCAACGAGATGATGATCACGCAGCGTGTCGAGAACGCCTCGCTGGCCGACTCGACGCTGCTGCTCAACACCGTGGTCCAGGTGGCCTACGGCACCGACCTCGACGCGCTGATGCCGCAGCTGGCGCAGGCGGTGGCGGCCGTGCCGCGCGTGCTGGCGACACCCGCGCCCGTGGTGCTGCTGACCGGTTTCGCTGCCGACGGGCTGGAACTGACCTTCGGCTTCTGGATCGCCGACCCCGAGAACGGGCAGGGCAACGTGCGCTCGGCGGTCAACCTCGCCATCCTGCGCGCGCTGAACGAGCGCGGTGTCGAGATCCCGTTCCCGCAGCGCGTGGTGCGGCAGGCGGCGGGCTGAGAGGGGCCGGCCAGGCGCCTTGAAGCGCGTTCGACCTCAGGGCGCCAGGCGCTCGCGCAACCATTGCCCTTCCTGCAGCCGGTACCGCAGCCGGTCGTGCAAGCGGCTCTTTCTGCCCTGCCAGAACTCCCAGCAGTCGGGCACCAGGCGGTAGCCGCCCCAGTGCGGCGGCCGCGGCGGGTGCAGCGCGTGGCGCACGGCCGCCTGCGCCGCGGCTGACACGAGCACGGCGCGCGAGCCTATGACCCGGCTCTGCGGCGAGGCCCAGGCGCCCAGGCGCGAGTCGAGCGGCCGCGTGGCGTAGTAGGCGTCGGATTCCTCGGCACTGGTCTTCTCGACCCGCCCCTCGATGCGCACCACGCGCTCCAGCTCGACCCAATGGAACTGCAGCGCCGCGAACGGCAGGTGCGCGAGATCGCGACCCTTGCGGCTGTCGTAGTTGGTGTACCAGACGATGCCGCGCGTGTCGGCGCCCTTGACCAGCACGAC
This sequence comes from Leptothrix sp. (in: b-proteobacteria), assembly GCA_013822265.1. Classification (GTDB taxonomy): domain Bacteria; phylum Pseudomonadota; class Gammaproteobacteria; order Burkholderiales; family Burkholderiaceae_C; genus Rubrivivax. The sequence goes on along the minus strand of PNKD01000003.1, from coordinate 14,015 downwards.
GCGTGTGCTGGGCCGCCCGTCGGCCCCTACCGTGGCCAGGGTCATGGCGTTGGGCTCGGGCAGCTGGCCCTTGACGGCCTGGTCGAACCACAGCTGGAACTGCTGCAGCGGGTCGGCGGCCGAGGCGGTCTCGTCGAGTTCGGCCTTCTCGTAGCTCTTGCGCAGGTGGGCGATGTCCATGCACAAAGTATAGGAAGCGCCGATCAGGCGCCAGTGCTGCTGGGGTGCACCCCTTAGGTAGAACGCCGTAAGTGAACGTCCCACTTCATGCACGGGGGTTGCGGCGCCATTCTCGACCCCAAGGAGGAGGCCGCGGGCGCCGTGTGCAGCGGCGGCCTCAAAACAAGAATGCGCTTTCGTCCCACCATCGTCGTGCCGGCTGCCGGCCCGGGCCACCGCTTTGGCGGCCCGCTGCACAAGCTGGCGCAGCCCTTCGACGGCAGCACCGTGCTGGGCCGCACGCTGCGCCACGCCATCGCCTCGCAACTGCCCGTGGTCGTGGTGACCACGGCCGCGCGCCTGCCGCTGGCCGGCGCCTTGCTGGCCACGCGCGACATCGTCGTGCTCGACGAGGCCGAGGCCGCACGCGGCATGGGGGCCTCCATCGCCGCCGGCATCGCCGAACGCTCGGGCGCGCCCGGTTGGGTGGTGCTGCCCGGCGACATGCCGCTGGTGCAGCCCGCCACACTGCTGGCCGTGGCCGGCGCGCTGGAGCAGCAGGCCGTGGTCTACGCCCAGCACCGCGGGCGCGCGGGCCATCCCGTGGCCTTCGCGGCCGAGCTGTATTCGGAACTCATGCAGCTCAACGGCGACGACGGCGTGCGCCGCCTGATGCTGCGTTACCCGGCCTTCGGCCAGGAGGTCGACGACGCCGGCGTGCTGCTCGGCGTCGACACGCCCGCCGACCTGGAGACGATGCGCAAGGTGCTCGAGCAGGCGATCTGAAGGGCTGTCGAATTGACGATGTAACTCAGTTACTCAATAATGAGTCAGCTGGTTACGAAGGCCGTCATGACAACTGCGCTGCATCCCGTCCTCATCGCCGTCACGCGCCGCATCACCGAGCGCAGTGCCGCCACGCGCGCCGCCTACCTGGCACGCATCGAACGCATGGCCAGCCGCGCGCCGGGCGCCGACCGCATGGGCTGCGCCAACATCGCGCACGCCTTCGCCGCACTGCCCGCCAACGACAAGCTGCGCGTGGTGGCCGAGAAGGCGCCTCACATCGGCGTCGTCACCGCCTACAACGACATGCTCTCGGCGCACCAGCCCTACGAGGGCTACCCGGCGCTGATCCGCGAGAGAGCGCGCGTGCTGGGTGCCACGGTGCAGGTGGCCGGAGGCGTGCCGGCGATGTGCGACGGCGTCACCCAGGGCCAGCCCGGCATGGAGTTGAGCCTGTTCAGCCGCGACACCATCGCCATGGCCACCGCCGTGGCGCTCAGCCACGACGTCTTCGACGCCGCGCTGCTGCTGGGCGTGTGCGACAAGATCGTGCCCGGGCTGCTGATCGGCGCGCTGCACTTCGGCCACCTGCCGTGCGTCTTCGTGCCGGCCGGGCCCATGGGCAGCGGCCTGGCCAACAACGACAAGGCCAAGGTGCGCGAGCTGGCCGCGCAGGGCCTGGTGGGGCGCAAGGAGTTGCTCGAAGCCGAGAGCGCGGCGTATCACGGCCCCGGCACCTGCACCTTCTACGGCACCGCCAACAGCAACCAGATGCTGCTCGAGGCAATGGGTCTGCACGTGCCCGGTGCAGCCTTCGTGCATCCACATGCCGGGCTGCGCGAGGCACTCACGCGCGCGGCGGTCGACACCGCGCTGGCCATCAGTGCCCGCCCTGCGGCCGGGGCGCCGGCGGCACCGCGGTTCACGCCCATAGGCCGCCTCGTGGACGAGCGCGTGATCGTCAACGCCATGGTTGCGCTGCTGGCCACCGGGGGCAGCACCAACCACCTCATCCACTGGGTGGCGGTGGCCCGCGCGGCGGGCATGGTCATCGACTGGACCGACTTCGCCGAGCTCTCGGCCGTGGTGCCGCTGCTGGCGCGCGTCTATCCCAACGGCAGCGCCGACGTGAACCAGTTCCAGGCCGCCGGCGGTCCCGGCTTCGTGCTGCGCGAGTTGCTGGCCAGCGGCCGCATGCACGCCGACGTGGCCACCGTCAGCACGCGCGGCATGGCCGCCTACACCGAACTGCCGGTGCTCGACGGCACGCGGCTGGCCTGGCGGGCGCTGCCGGCCGACAGCGGCGACACGGGCATCGTGCGCCCGGCCGCGCTGCCGTTCTCCGACAGCGGTGGCCTCCAGCTGCTGCAGGGCAACCTGGGCCGCGCCGTGATCAAGACCTCGGCGGTGCCGGCCGACCGCCACGTCATCGAGGCCCCGGCGCGCATCTTCACCACGCAGGAAGCCATGCTGGCCGCCTTTAAGGCGGGCGAGCTCGAGCGCGACGTGGTGGTGGTGGTGCGCTTCCAGGGCCCGCAGGCCAACGGCATGCCCGAACTGCACAAGCTGACGCCGCCGCTGGCCGTGCTGCAGGGCAAGGGCTGGCGCGTCGCGCTGGTCACCGACGGCCGCATGAGCGGCGCCAGCGGCAAGGTGCCGGCGGCCATCCATGTCAGCCCCGAGGCGCTGGCCGGCGGGCCGCTGGGCAAGCTGCGCGACGGCGACATCGTTCGCATCGACGCCGACACCGGCACGCTGGCCGCGCTGGTGCCCGAAGCCGAGTGGGCGGCGCGGCCGCTGGCCGCCATCGACGCCACGCAGGCCGAGGCCAACGGACACGACCTGGGCCGCGAACTCTTTGCCGGCATGCGCCGCAACGTCAAGACCGCCGAAGAGGGCGCGGTGACGTGGCTTTGAGCCCGTCGGCCTTCCACACCCGCACTGCATGCCATTAGAAAGGTAGCCCGCCGTGATGAACACGCTCGACCTCGCCGCCTACGGCCCCGTCATCCCCGTCATCGTGCTGCAGCGCGTGGCCGACGCCGTGCCGATGGCGCGCGCGCTGCTCGCCGGCGGCGTGCGCGTGCTCGAGGTGACGCTGCGCACGCCCGTGGGCCTGGCCTGCATAGCGGCCATCGCGCGCGAGGTGCCCGAGGCCGTGGTCGGCGCCGGCACCATCCGCAGCGCTGCCGACGCCCGCGCCGCGAAAGCCGCGGGCAGCCGCTTCGGCGTCAGCCCGGGTTACACCGCGGCAGTGGGCGCGGCCTGCCGCGAGGCCGGCCTGCCGCTGCTGCCCGGCGTGGCCACGGCCGGCGAAGTGATGGCGGCGATGGAAGATGGCCTGAACTTCCTGAAGTTCTTCCCGGCCACGGCGGCCGGCGGCATCCCGATGCTGAAGGCGCTGGCCGGGCCCTACCCGGACATCGCCTTCTGCCCCACCGGCGGCATCACGCCGGAGACGGCGCCGCAGTTCCTGGCGCTGCCCAACGTCAAGGTCTGCGGCGGCTCCTGGCTGACGCCGCAGGACGCGGTGGACGCCGGCGACTGGAGCCGCGTCACGGCGCTGGCCAGGGCGGCTTCGGCTCTGCGGGCCTGACGGCCGCGCCGCGCGCTCACCAGCCGCCGAAGCGCTCGAGGCTCGTCAGCGCGCCGTCGTCGTCGACCAGCGCACAACGCGCAAACTGCGCGGCCGGGGCGCAGGCGTGGTTGGGCAACACGCGCAGCCGCGTGCCCAGCGCGTAGCGCTGCACGAAGTCGGCCGGCGCGCCGCCGCGCCAGGCCAGGTGCCGTGCTCCGGGTTGGCCGGGTCCATCACCAGGCCGTCGATCAGCCGGCCCTGCAGGTCGCACAAGGCACCGTAGCCCCGGTCCGCGGCATGGGCCTGCGCGCCGCGGTCGCGGCGCAGCGCCATCGCGGCCTGCACGCAGCGCGCACGCTCCTGCTCGGCCGTGGCCTGCAGCGCCGACGGCGTGCGGCACCCGCAACTCGCGCCGGCATGCGTCGTCACGCCGCGCAGCACCGCGGCGCCTGCGTGCAGCGTGCGCGCCACCTCGGCCACCGCCAGGCACCTGGTGTTCTTGACGTGCGGGCGCAGGCGCACGCCCAGGCCCTGCAGGCGCTGCTGCATGCTTGCGATGTCGTGCGGCATGCGCGCCTGATCGACGAGCGCGGCGGGGGTGTCGAGGTCTTCGTGTTGCATGGGCCCACGCGCCTGGTGCGCCGGATGACGGCGCGCCGGCCCCGAATGGGTGCAACATTGCGGCAGACCGCCCGGGCGCGGCCCGAGAAGGTCGTGAACCCAGCCGGGTCCGGCGCCGTACCCACCGGGTCTGCCATGCGCCAACGCAGGTGCGCCCACTGACCGAGAGGTGAACATGAAGAGAAGACTGCTGATACTGGCCGGCACGGGCGTGGCCGGCGCGGCTTGGGCGCAGGTGCCCAAGATCGATGAACTCGTCAAGGGCCTGGGCAAGCTGCAGAAGACGCCGTCGTCGGCGCCTGACGAGCAGTCCAGCGCGGCGGGCATCAAGGAGGCGCTGGCCATCGGCGTCGACAAGGCCGTGGCCAGCCTGTCGCGCAAGGATGGCTACTTCGCGAACGCGGCGGTGAAGATCCTCATGCCCGACCGCATCAGGAAGGTCGCCGACGTGGCCCGCAAGGTGGGGTTCCAGCGCCAGGTCGACGAGTTCGTGCTCAGCATGAACCGCGCGGCCGAGAGCGCGGCGCCGCTGGCGTCGCGCCACTTCGCCGACGCGATCCGCGAGATGTCGCTGTCCGACGCGCGCGCCATCGTCACCGGCGGTGAGACCAGCGCGACCGACTACTTCAGCGGCAAGACGCGCGACAAGCTGTACGGCGCGTTCAAGCCCGTCGTGGCCCGGCAGGTCGGCGAGGTGGGCGCCACGCGCGCCTACAAGAACCTGATGGATCGCTACGAAAAGGTGCCCCTGGTGGGGCGCCAGTCGGTCGACCTCGATGACTACGTGACCAACAAGTCGCTCGATGGCCTGTTCCACATGGTCGCGCAGGAAGAGAAGGCGATCCGCAGCAACCCGGCGGCACGCACCACCGAGCTGCTGAAGAAGGTGTTCGGCCGCTCGTGATCCGCGGGCCGGTGCGCCCTCCGGCTTAGCCGCCCGGCGCGCCGGAGGCCCGCCGCAATGCAGGCGGGCGCCAGCCCAGCGCGTCGAGCGTGACCAGCGCCAGCGCCGACCAGATCAGCGCGAAGCCGATCAGCCGCAGGCCGTCGAAAGGCTCGTTGAAGACCCACACCGCGAGCAGCAGCTGCAGCGACGGGCCCAGGTACTGCACCATGCCCAGCGTGCTCAGCTCGAGGCGCCGCGCCGCGCCGGCAAACCACAGCAGCGGCAAGGCGGTCAGCGGCCCCGAGAGCAGCAGCCAGCCGATCTGCGAAGGCGGGCCGGCCACCAGCACGCCGTCGTGGGTGAACGACCACCACAGCAGCGCCGGCACGACGATGGGCGCGAGCAGCAGGTTCTCCAGCGCCAGCCCTTCCAGCGCACCCAGCGGGGCCGTCTTGCGCATCAGGCCGTAGAGGCCGAAGCTGCCGGCCAGCACCAGCGCGATCCAGGGCAGCCTGCCGGCATGCCAGGTGAGCCAGGCCACGCCGGCTGCAGCGACGGCCACCGCCAGCCACTGCAGGCTGCGCAGCCGTTCGCGCAGCACCAGCACGCCCAGCAGCACGTTGACCAGCGGGTTGATGAAGTAGCCCAGGCTGGCGTCGGCGACGTGGCCGGTCTGCACCGCCATGACGTAGATCAGCCAGTTGCAGGCCAGCAGCAGCGCACTGATGGCGAACAGCGCCAGGTGCCGGGGCCGGCGCAGCGTCTGGCCCAGCCAGGCCCAGCGCCGCTGCCACGCCAGCACGCCCAGCACCAGCAGCAGCGCCCACAGCGAGCGGTGCAGCACCACCTCCAGCGGCGGCACGGTGGCAATGGCGATGAAGTACAGCGGGAACAGGCCCCAGGTGCCGAAGGCGAGCAGGGCGTAGACGAGGCCGGTGTTCATCGAGGGGTGCGAGCGCAGGGGGGCGGATTGTCGCAGCGGCAGGGCAAATCCCGCGTGACGCCACCGCCGCCGCCAAGCATCATCGCGCCGCCATGGCCCGCATCAGCTTCACGCCGCAACTGCGGCGTTTCACGCCCACGCCCGAGGTCGAGAGCGCTGCGGCGACGCTGCGTGGTGCGCTCGAAGACGCTTTCGCCGCCAACCCGCAGCTGCGCGGCTACGTGCTCGACGACCAGGGCCATCTGCGTGTCAACGTCGTGGCCTTCGTCGACGGCCGCCGCTGCAGCGACCGGCAGGCCTTGGCCGACCCCTTGTCGCCCGACAGCACGGTGCACGTGCTGCAGGCCCTGTCCGGTGGATGATCAAAGCGAGAAGAACATGAGCACACGCGCCTGGGTGGCCACCCGCAAGGGCCTGTTCGAAATGCAACGCGACGACGAGCGCAGCCACGCCTGGCGCATCGCCCGCGTGAACTTTCTCGGTGAACCCGTGACCGTGCTGTTGCCACCGGCGGCCGACGACCCGCAGGGCCGCATGCTGGCGGCGCTGAACCTGGGCCACTTCGGCGTGCACCTGCACCGCAGCGACGACGCCGGCGCCAGCTGGGCCGAGGTGGCCGCACCCGCCTACCCGCCGCAACCGCCCGAGGACAAGGGCTTCGCCTGGAAGCTGGTGCTGGTGTGGTCTCTGGAGCGCCGCGGCGACACGCTGTGGGCCGGCACCCTCCCTGGCGGGCTGTTCCGCAGCGCCGACTTCGGCAGCAGCTGGCAGCTCGTCGACGCGCTGTGGCAGCGGCCCGAGCGTGCGCAGTGGTTCGGCGGCGGCTACCCCGAGCCGGGCATCCACTCCGTCTGCCCGCACCCGCAGCGCCCGCAGGAACTGCTGGTGGGCCTGAGCTGCGGCGGCGCCTGGGTCAGCACCGACGACGGCGCGAACTGGCGCGTGCAGGCCGACGGCATGCGTGCCGACTTCATGCCTCCCGAGCAGGCCGGCGACCCCAACATCCAGGACCCGCACCGCATCGTGCGCTGCGCCGCGGCGCCCGAGGTGTTGTGGTGCCAGCACCATTGCGGCATCTGGCGCAGCACCGACAACGCCGCCAGCTGGCACGAGCTGAAGGCGCCGCTGTCGAGCTTCGGCTTCGCGGTTGCCGTGCACCCGCAAGACCCCGACACCGCGTGGTTCGTGCCCGCCATCAAGGACGAGAAGCGCGTACCGGTGCATGGCGCGCTGGTCGTCAACCGCACGCGCGACGGCGGCAAGAGCTTCGAGACGCTGCGCGCCGGCCTGCCGCAGCGCGAGGCCTACGACCTGATCTACCGCCACGGCCTGGACGTCTCGGCCGACGGGCAAAGCCTGCTCATGGGCAGCACCACGGGTGGGCTGTGGGCCAGCAGCGACGGCGGCGACAACTGGCAGACGGTGTCGCTGAACCTGCCGCCCATCGCGGCCGTGCGTTTCGGCTGACGGTACACGGCCGACGGCCGGGAGCAGGCGGCGCCGCGTGCCGGCGCACGGCCTTCAGCGCAGGTCGCCGTCGACGTAGAACCAGCGCCCGGCCTCGCGCACGAAACGGCTGGTCTCGTGCAGCCGCGTGGCGCGCCCGCCCCGCTTGCTGCGCGCCACGAACTCCACCAGCGCGTGTTCGGCGTCGATGAGGACGTGGCGGCGAACCTCCAGCCCCAGCCAGCGCTGGCCGGGCTCGAAGGTGATCGGCTCGGCCGGGCGCGTGCCGGCGTGCCAGGTGTCGCGCAGGTAGTCGGCCAGGCCCAGCGCGTAGGCGCTGTAGCGCGACCGCATCAGCGCCTGGGCGTCCGGCGCCTGCAGGTGCGTTTCACCGGCGTGCCAGCGGCCGCAACAGGCGGTGTACGGGCGGCCGCTGCCGCACGGGCAGGGTGCGGTGTTCATGGCGCCGCCCTCAGCAGTGCGCGGAATGGTGCGAAGAGCCATGAACGCATGCCCAGCAGCACGGTGTAGGCCTGCTTCTGGGTGTCGGGCAGCTTGTGGTTGGCCAGGTGCTGCTGCGCGAAATCCTGCGCCAGCCGCTGCAGCCTGTCGTTGAAGAGCGCGGCCTGCCCAGCCGTCACCTGGCCGTGCACCAGCATCAGCAGTTCGCCGGCGCCGTCGAAGCCGCCTTCGAAGTAGTCGGCCACCGCGTGCTCGCGGAAAAACTGCATCACCGGCCCGTCGGGGCGCCAGCGAAAGGTCTTGTCGATCTTCAGCCGGTAGTGGTTGTTGGCGCGCAGCTCGATGAAGCCCAGCTTGTCCAGCGCCAGCAGGCAGCCCACGGCCTGCGGCCGGCTCAGCGTGTAGGTGTCGGTGATCTGCTCCAGCGTCCACTGGCTCTGCGTGCAGATGGCCACCAGCAGCAGCTTGGGGTCGGCGACGACGGCGCGCTCCTGTTCCGGCGTCAGCTCGCGGCGCGGCGGGCTGGCCAATGCGACCTCGCGCGCCAGCTCGGCGAAGTCCATCTTCAGCACCGCCAGCACCTCGTCGATGCGCGACAGCGGCATGTCGGCCTTGGCGAACATGCGCTTGATGCTGCTCTCTGCCAGGCCGAGCTCGCGTGCCACGTCGGCGTAGGTCAGGCCGGCGCGGCGCAGCTCGGCCTTGAGCACGCTGACGAGGTCCTGGCTGCTGCTCATGCGGGGCTCCGAAAGTACCGTCAGACGATACCCGATGTCTGAATCGACGCGACACCCCCTGGGGGGATGGATACCCGCAGCGGCAAACGCGACGATGCAGCCCTGTTCAACACCAGCACCACCGCCATGCAAACCATCCGCCACGACACGCGCGCCTGGAAGCTCCAGGTCTGGGTCAGCTTCGCCGCAGCCGTCACCCTGTGTGCCATCGGCCTGGCCTGGCTGCCCGGCCAGGACCTCGACCGCGCCTTCATGGTCATGGGCTATCTGTTCACGCTGTCTTCGGCCTTCGTCGTCAGCAAGCACGTGCGTGACAACGACGGCCGCCGCGTCGACACGCCGATGTGGGGCACGGTGGTCTGGAGCGGCTTCGCGCTGGCCATGGCACTCACCGCCTGGGGCCTGTGGCGCATGGACATCAACCCGACCTACAAGGCCTTCCTGGCCGTGAGCTGGCTGTTCCTCGTCTCCAGCGTCTTCACGCTGGCCAAGACGCTGCGCGACGCCCACGAGGCCGCGCTGGCCGAGGCCCGCGCCCAGGGCCGCGCCGAAGGCCGCCAGCCGACCCGTGAGGGTGCCGGCTTCGTGCCCTCTACCCCGGCGCAGTGAATGCCGCGCCGGCTTCCCACCCTGTCGACCCCAGGAGACTCGCCATGAAGAAAGTCCTGCTCACCACTGCGCTGGCCGCCGCCCTGCTGGGCCCGCTGTTGCCGGCTCATGCGCATCGTGATGCGCCGTCCGAGCTCAGCGCGCTGTCGATGCTGCCGGTGGCGGTGTCGATGGCCGCGCCGGTGATGCTGCTGTCGGCCGGCGCGGCGTTCACCGTGCTCGCCGTCGAGGCCGTGTCCGAGGGCACCGTGTGGGTGCTGGAACGGGCCAGCGACGGTGCGCGCGTCAGCCTGACCTTCAGCGGCGCGGCGTTGGGCGGCGCCTCGGTGTTGGCCGGCACGGCGGTGGTGGCGGTGGCCAGCACCGCGGGCTGGGTGCTCTCGGCCGCGGGCCAGGCCATCGCCTTCATCCCGAACGAGATCGGCCGTGCCCTGCTGCACAACGAACGGGTGACACGATGAAGACGCGACGACTTGCCCCGACGCTCCTGGCGACGCTGGCACTCGCCGCCACCCTGACCACTCCCGCGGTCCATGCCGGCCGCAGTTGCGAGGCGCGCCCACCGCAGGCCGCCGCCGTGGCGCGCGGCATGGACCTGGCCGAGCGCACCGCGCGTGCGCTGGACGCCAGCGGCGCCGAGGTGGTGGTGCTGGCCCGCGCCGGGCAGGATCTGTCGAAGTACGGCCTGCGCTGGAGCCACATCGGCCTGGCCTACAAGGAGACCAGCGACACCGGCGTGCGCTGGCGCGTCGTGCACAAGCTCAACCAGTGCGGCAGCGCCCGCGGCGACCTGTGGCGCCAGGGCCTGGGCGAGTTCTTCCTCGACGACCCCTGGGAATACCGCGCCGGATTTGCCGTGCTCGCGCCCGAGGTGCAGATGAAGCTGCACGCGCTGCTTCACGACAACGCCGGCGTGCAGCGCCTGCACCAGAGCGACTACAACATGCTGGCCTACCCCTGGGCGCAGCGCTACCAGCAGAGCAACCAGTGGGCCGTCGAGACGCTGGCGATGGCCGTCGAGCCCGGCGCCACCACGCGCGAGCGCGCCCAGGCCTGGCTGCAGTTCAAGGGCTACCAGCCGACGACGCTGCGCCTGGGCGCGATGACGCGGCTGGGCGCGCGCATGACGGCGGCCCATATCGCCTTCGACGACCACCCCAACGACAAGCGATTCAGCGACCGCATAGAGACGGTGACGGCCGATTCGGTGTTCGCCTGGCTGGAGCGCGCGGCGCTGGCCGGCCGCATGCAGATCGTGCGCTAGCTCGCGCAAGCGCTAGAGTCCGCAAGCCATGGAACACCCCAACCAGTTCGCCCTGCTCGGCCAGCGCCGCTTCGCCCCCTTCTTCTGGGTGCAGTTCCTGGGCGCGGGCAACGACAACGTCTTCAAGTTCGCTTTCACCGTGCTCGTCACCTACCAGCTGCAGGTGAGCTGGCTGCCGGCTTCGCTGGCCGGGCTGGTGATAGGCGCGCTCTTCATCCTGCCCTTTCTGCTGTTCTCGGCCACCAGCGGGCAGCTCGCCGACAAGCACGACAAGGCCAGGCTGATCCGCTTCACCAAGGACTTCGAGATCGCGGTGATGGTGCTGGCCGCCGTCGGCTTCGCGCTGCAGAACGTGCCGCTGCTGCTGGTCAGCATCTTCCTGATGGGGCTGCAGAGCACGCTCTTCGGCCCGGTGAAGTACGCCTACCTGCCGCAGCACCTGAACGAGCGTGAACTCACCGGCGGCAACGGCATGGTCGAGATGGGCACCTTCGTGGCCATCCTGCTGGGCAACGTGGCCGGCGGGCTGCTGATCGCCGTGCCGCAGGTCGGCGCCACCTGGGTGGCCGCCACCTGCGTCGCGCTGGCGCTGCTGGGGCGTGTGGCGGCGCAGTCCGTGCCGCTGTCGCCGGCCACCGACCCGGGGCTGAAGATCAACTGGAACCCCTTCACCGAGACCTGGCGCAACCTGGTGCTGGTGCACGGCCACGTGGCGGTGTTCCGCTCGGTGCTGGGCATCAGCTGGATGTGGTTCTTCGGCGCTGTCTTCCTGAGCATGTTCCCGGCCTTCGCGCGCGACGTGCTGCACGGCAACGAGCAGGTGGCCTCGCTGCTGCTGGTGGTGTTTTCCATCGGCATCGGCACCGGCGCGCTGCTGTGCGAGATGCTGAGCAAGCGCCATGTCGAGATCGGCCTCGTGCCGCTGGGCGCCATCGGCATGAGCGTGTTCGCCATCGACCTGTACTTCGCCAGCCGTGCGCTGGCGCCGGCCGAAGGGCTGACGTTGGCGGCCTTCGTCGCCCAGCCCGCGCACTGGCGCGTGATGGCCGACCTGGCGCTGCTGTCGCTGTCGGCCGGTGTCTACAGCGTGCCGATGTACGCGCTGATCCAGCTGCGCTGCCCGGCCACGCACCGCGCACGCATCATCGCCGCCAACAACATCCTCAACGCGCTGTTCATGATCGTCAGCGCCCTCGGCGTGGGCGCGCTGCTCGGCGCGGGCTTCAGCATCCCGCAGGTCTTCCTGGTGGTGGGGCTGCTCAACGCCGCGGTCGCCGGCTACATCTTCCTGCTCGTGCCCGAGTACCTGCTGCGTTTCATCGCCTTCTTGCTGACGCGCGTGGTCTACCGCTTCAGGGTGCGCGGCGAAGAGCACATCCCCGCCGAGGGCGCGGCCATCCTGGTGTGCAACCACGTCAGTTTCGTCGACGCCATGCTGCTGATGGCGGCCAGCCCGCGGCCCATCCGTTTCATCATGGACCACCGCATCTTCGCCACGCCGGTGCTGGGTTGGCTGTTCCGCCTCGGCAAGGCGATCCCGATCGCGCCGCAGAAGGACGACCCGGCGGCCTACGAACAGGCCTTCGCGCAGGCGCGCCAGGTGCTGGCCGAAGGTGAGTTGCTGGCCATCTTCCCCGAAGGCGGCATCACGCGCGACGGCACGCTCGGCGAGTTCAAGGGCGGCGTCATGAAGATCCTGCAAACCCACCCGGTGCCGGTGGTGCCGCTGGCGCTGCAGAACCTGTGGGGCAGCTACTTCTCGCGCATCGAGGGCGGCACGGCGATGGCCAGGCCCTTCCGTCGCGGCCTGTTCAGCCCGGTGACGCTGGTGGCGGGGCCGGCGCTGGCCGCCGCGCAGGTCACCCCGGGGCTGTTGCGCGAGCGCGTGGCCGGGCTGCTGGCCGCATGACGTCCGCGCCGATCCGGCGTGACGGCCGCCGCACAGTCGCTTGCAGACAGCGCGCCCGGCTGCGCTAGCATGTACTCGAACCACACCTGAAGGGATGTCTCCCATGATGCACCTCACCCCCGGCGCGGTCGCGCGCGTGTCCGCCCTGGCCCTGCTGCTGGGCACGATCGGGCTGCCGGCCGTGGCCAGCAGTTCGGCGTCGTCGGCCTCGTCCGACGGCAGCTCCGCCTCCGTGGGCAGCAGTTCGACCTCGCTCGAGACCTCGAGCGACAGCTCGTCCGGCGGCGAGAAAAAGGTCGCCGACGGCGACTACCGCGTCATCGAAGTCGCCGAAGCCCCGGCGCGCGCCGGCACCGTGCGCCTGAAGCTGCAGCCGGTGGCCGAAGAGGCTGCATCCATCGGCAAGAAGAACGAGTTCTTCCTCTACATGCCCCAGGAAGCCTACGACCAGAGCCGCCTCGCCCAGGGCAGCGTGGTCACCGCCAAGGCGCGTGCCTACGGCCTCGAGTTTGCCGGCGGCACGGCCAAGAAGCCCTTCTTCCTGGTGGTGGCCGACGAGTGGTTCCGCGAACTGCAGACCAGGGTCGTCAAGCTCTGAAGCGCGCTCGCCTGGCACGCGCCGCCTGGCGCGTCGTCGGGCTGCTGCTGGCAGGGCTGGCCGCAGCGGCGGCCCACGCCGGCACGCTGCGCGCCTGCGACCCGGCCGACACGCTGGACGCGGCGCAGAAGGACAAGCTCTTCCGCTTCGGCGCGGCGATCAAGTCCGAGCTCGAAAAGTCGGGCCGGCGCGTCGCGCTGGTGGCGCGTTCGGGCCTGGACCTGGGCCGTTTCGGCGTGCGCTACTCGCACGCCGGCTTCAGCCTGCGGGCCAGCCCCGATGCACCCTGGGCCGTGCGCCAGCTCTACTACGCCTGCGACGAGCAGCAGCCGCGCATCTTCGACCAGGGCATGCTGGCCTTCGTGCTGGGCATGAACGAGCCGGCGCTGGGTTATGTCTCGGTGCTGCTGCTGCCCGACGAAGAAGGCGCCGAGATCGAGCGCGCCGCGCTCGACAGGCGGCTGGTGCTGCAACTGCTGGGCGCCACCTACAGCGCCAACGCCTATCCCTTCAGCCTGCAGTACCAGAACTGCAACCAGTGGGTGGTGGAGGTACTGGCTGCAGCGCACGGCCGCCTGCACGAGGGCGACGAGCCCGCCGGCAGCCTGCGCGCACGCGCCCAGCGCTGGTTGCAGGCCGAGGGCTACGTGCCCAGCGTCATCGAGGTCGGCTGGTGGCCGCTGATGTGGGCCACGGCCTTCGTGCCCTGGCTGCACAACGACGACCACCCCGCGGAAGACTGGGCGAACAAGCGTTACCGCGTCAGCATGCCGGCGTCCATAGAAGGTTTTCTGCAGGCCCGCGTGCCGGGCGCCACACGGCTGGAGTTCTGCCACAACGCCCGCCACGTGGTGGTGCGCCGCGGCGGCGAGCCTATCGCCGACGGCTGCGTGCCCGGCGCCGACGACACCGTGATCGCGCTGGACTGAGAGCGTGAGAGTCTTTCGTTCATGCCCGCTCATCACACCAAAAAGCACCTGCTCGTCGTTGCAAATGCTCGCCATAGCCCGAGCTATG
>PNKD01000002.1 GCA_013822265.1 Leptothrix sp. (in: b-proteobacteria) | reverse complement strand
CTCGACCGCTGGCGGGCCCTGGTGGCCTACATCTGCCAGCGCATCGTCGGTCAGATCGGCCTGCCAACCCCACCGCCGACGCTCGCGGCGCCCGGGTAACTGCTGTTTTTAGGTTGACGCAGACCAGCGGCTCGAGCCGCGCCACCTTGCGCGCCAGCCCGGCGGCCTGCGCGGCACTCACCACGGCGCCGACGTCCTTGTAGGCGCCGGGCGCCTGTTCACCGCCACCGCCAGGCGAGCCGTGCGCGCACCGCTTCGCCGTGGCGCGACGGCGCGACGCATCGCGTCACTCTTGCGCCGCAGCCCCAGGCGGGGCCGGCATCGTGGCCGCATGGTGCTTGCCCAGGCTCACGCGCTTGGCCTGCGCGCCCTGCGCGGCCAGCGTGGTGATGAACTGCACCTCCCGGCCCACGCGCAACTGCTCCAAGCGCGCCCCGCCGGCGAGGTTGAAGCGGTCGAAGGTGTGCTCGTCGCCGTCGGGCGTCTCGATGAAGCCGTAGCCGTCCACCACGTTGATGCGCGCCACGGTGCCGTGCAGCGGCCGCGCATGCGCCTTCACGTCGCCCCGGTGCGGCCTGCGGCGTTACGAATTGGCACGCACTTCCTCTATCGAGGTCACGCCGGCCAGCACCTTGTCGATGCCGTCCTGGCGCAGCGTGCGCATGCCCTCGCCAAGCGCCTGGTGCTGCAGCTCGTCGGCGCGGCGGCCGGTCTGAACGAGGTGGCGCAGCCCGCGGCTGACCATCATCAGCTCGTGGATGGCGGCGCGGCCACGGAAGCCGGTGTGGCCGCAGTGCTCGCAGCCGGCCGAGTGGTAGTGGGTCAGCCGGCCCTCGGTGCCGAAGCGCTTGCGCCAGTCGGCCAGCACGTCCTTGTGACCGGGGGCCTTGTCGGCACCGGCCATGGCGTGCAGCCAGTCGTGCACCAGCTCTTCTTCTTCCTCGGGCGTGGCCTCGCGCGTGGTGCGGCACTGTGTGCACAGCCGGCGCACCAGGCGCTGCGCCAGCACGCCCAGCAGGGCGTCGGCGAAGTTGAAGGGGTCCATGCCCATGTCGAGCAGGCGCGTCACGGTCTCGGGCGCGCTGTTGGTGTGCAGCGTGCTGAGCACCAGGTGGCCGGTGAGGCTGGCCTCGATGGCCACCTGCGCGGTCTCGGCGTCGCGGATCTCGCCGACCATGATGACGTCCGGGTCGGCGCGCAGGAAGGCACGCAGCGCCTTGGCGAAGGTCCACTCGATGCGCGGGTTCACCTGCACCTGGCGCAGCCCCGGCTGCGTGATCTCGACCGGGTCTTCGGCCGTCCAGATCTTGCGGTCGGGCTGGTTGATGCTGGCCAGCAGCGAGTGCAGCGTCGTCGTCTTGCCCGAGCCGGTGGGGCCGACGCACAGCAGCATGCCGTGCGGGCGCTGGGCGGCAGCGGTCAGGCGCGTGAGGTTGGCCGACGACAGGCCCAGGTTCTCCAGCGGGATGGGGCGCGTGGACGCCAGCAGGCGCAGCACGGCGTCTTCGAGGTTGCCCTGCGTGGGCACGGTGGCCACGCGCAGTTCGAGCCGCATGCCGGGCACGAACTTGGCGAAGTTGATCTTGCCGTCCTGCGGTTTGCGGCGCTCGCTGATGTCGAGGTCGCACATGATCTTCAGCCGCGCGATCATGGCGCTGCGGTAGTTCGGCGGCAGCTCCAGGTAGGGGCGCAGCCGGCCGTCCTTGCGGAAGCGGATGCGCACCTTCTCGCGCCCCGGCGGGCATTCGACGTGGATGTCCGAGACGCCCTGCGTGTGGGCCTCGACGATCATCGAGTTGATCAGCCGCACCAGCGTGTTGTCGCTCTGCTCGAGCGCGCTGTCCTCGGACTCGCCGATGTGGGCCTCGACGCGCTCCATCGACGCCGCCAGCTGGCTGGCGTTGCCGGCCTCGAACTCGACATGGCCATTCGGGTCGTAGCTGACGCGCGGTGCGAACTCGGCCGCGCCCACCTTCTCGTAGGCGCGGTCGATGGCGCCCAGCAGCACGCCGGTGCGCGCCAGCACCGGCACCACCTTGCACTGCGCGGCGAACTCCAGTTCGTCGATCTGGCCGCGGTTGCTCGGGTCTTCCACCGCCGCCACCAGGCGGCCGGCGCGCATCATCAGCGGCAGCGCCGGCACACGTGCGGCCACCGCGTAGGGCAGGCGCGAGACGGCCTCGGCGTCGGGCGGGAACTGCAGCACGTCGACCAGCGGATAGCCCATCTTGCGCGCCAGCGCCGTTTGCAGGTCGGTGCGCGAGACCATGCCGCCGCGCACCAGCAGCTCGCCCAGCGGCACGCTGCGGTCGGCGCGCTGCTGCACCAGCGCGTCTTCCAGCTGGGCCTCGGTGATGAAGCCCAACGCGGTGAGCGCCTGGCCGATGCGCACCATGGGCATGCGCGCCTGCGCCTCGATGGCAAGGGCCAATTCCTCGGGCGTGATGATCTGGCGCACCACCAGCATGTCGCCCAGCTTGCGGCTGCGCAGTGCCTCCTGCGCGGCCAGCGCCTCGCGGATCTGGTCGGGCGTGGCCGAGTGCTGCTCGATCAGGGCCTGGCCGATGCGCATGCCGATCTCGGCGTGCAGGAAGGCGGCGCGCGGCACGAACCAGCGCCGCAGGAGGCCGGCGTTGTCCACCGGCTCGAACAGGAACACGCCAAAGGGTTCCTCCACCGCGCCGATGGTCACGCCTTCCCATGGCGGGCCGTCCTTCATCTGCAGCTTGAAGGGCAGGTGCGGCAGGTCGGCGGCGTCGACCAGCAGGTCGGCCGGCTGCAGCGCTTCGCTCAGGCGCAGGCGGCGGAACTGCGCCAGCCGCAGCGGCAGCGGCCTGCGCTGCGTGGGCAGGCGCAACTGCAGCAGGCCCTGCTCGGGGTCGAAGAGGCTGAGCCGGCCTTCGATGACGTTGCCGTTCAGGCCCTCGACGGTGCAGCCCGGGGTGCTGGAGGGGGCCAGCGGCGCGGGGTAGACGGCCAGGTTGGGGGTCGGCCAGGCGTAGCCCGGCAGGTCGAAGGTGAGCTCGCCTTCAGGGGCCAGCGGCGCTTGCGTTCGGGACATGGTGTCTCCTTGTCGTGGCCGAGCGGGCCGTTCGGCCGCCACGGTCGGATCAGGCGCTTGCATCATCGGTCGCGCACCCTGTCGGCCGAGGGGCCGCGGGGGTGCGTTGCCGCGTTCGCGTCCGGGCTCACCAGCGTGTGGGCCAGGCCCAGGCCAGCAGCGTGGTGCCCGGCTTGGCGGCCACCGTCGCGGGGGCGGGGATGGGGGCGGCGGTGGCGGGCTGCGCCAGCGCCGGCGGGGCGGGCTTGGCCAGCCTGGCCGACACCTTGGGCTTGGCGCGCCGGGTGATCTGGCGGGTGGGGCGCGCAACGGCGCCCTTGCCCACGGCGGCCGGTGCGGCGACGGCCGCCGCGGCCGCCGCAGCGGGGCTGTTCGATGCCGATGCCGGTGCCGAGGCGGCCGTGGCAGGCGCGGTGCTGGCGGCGACTGCAGCGCCTGCCGGCGCCGCATCGCCACTCGCCGGGGCCGGCGCCGCATCGCCGCTCGTCACGGCCGCTTGTGGCGCCGCGGCCGGCGCAGGCGGGGGTGCGCCGGGCGCGGCGGCCGCTGGCGCCCCCGCGGCCGGCGCCACGGTGATGACGCGGCGCGGCTCGCGCGGGTCGAGGTTGCCCAGCGCCTGCGCGGTGGTGCGCTCCCAGTCCTCGCTGCTGCGGATGATGGTCGGGCGGATCAGCACCACCAGCTCTTTCTTGCGCCCGCTGTCGGTCTGGTTGCTGAGCAGCGTGCGCGACACGGCGTTGGCGTTGCTGCCCGGCAGGCCCGAGCTGCGCCGTGTCGACTCGATCTGCATCAGGCCGCCGATGGCGACGATGTGGCCGTCCTGCACGCGCACCACGGTGTCGGTCTCGTTGACGCTGGAACTCGCCAGCGGCAGCCGGTAGTTGCCGATGGCGCCGAGGTCGATCTGCTTGGTCTTCTCGGTCACCGTGGTCACCGAGGGCCGCAGGTGCAGCGTGATCATGTTGGCCTCGTCGATCTGCGGCGTCACGTCGAGCGCGATGCCGCTGAAGAACGGTGTCAGCGTCAGCGCCGGCAGCGTCGTCGTGCCGCTGATGGTGAGGCTGCCGCTGGTGACCGTGCCGCCCGAGACGTTGGTGACGAAGTACTCGTCGGTGCCGACCTTGAGCACCGCCTTCTGGTTGTTCAGCGTCGCCACGCGCGGGCTCGACAGCACCTGCAGGTCGCCATGGCTTTCGAGGAAACCGAGCACGGCCTGGAAGCCCTTGGTCGCCAGCGCCAGCCCCAGCGTGCCGCCGGCGCCCACCGGCAGCGTGACGCTGTCGACGAGCAGCGATCCCACGGCCTGCGGCAGCGTCGGCACGCCCTTGTTGTTGCCCAGCAGCGCGTTGCCGGCGTAGCCGCTGGTCTGGCCGATGTTGCCGGTGCGGCCCAGCGTCGACCAGTCGATGCCGCTCTGGAAGCCGTCGCGCAGCTCGACCTCGATGATCTTGGCCTCCAGCATCACCTGGCGCTCGATGGCCAGGCGCGAGGCGCGCAGGAAGGACTCGACCAGGCGCAGCTCGTCGGGCATGGCGCGCACGGCGATGGTGCCGGCGTGCGGGCTGACGATGACGTTGCGGCCACCGGTGGTGCCGACCATCGAACGCAGCGCGTCGGCGGTCTCGGCCCAGAAGTCGGCCGTCGAGGTGGTGCTGATCCGGCTGCTGTCGGCGCCCTGCGGCGCGCTGGTGTTGGCCTGGCCGTTGGCCGACGGGCTGGGCGGTGAACTGGCGCTGCTGCCGCTGGTGTTGTTGATGGGCGCGCCGCTGCCGCTGACGCGCACCTCGCTGCGCCCCTGGCGCCGCTGGTGCAGGTAGTTCACCGTGAAGATGCGCATCTGCATGCTGGGCGGGAACACGGTGACGCGCCGGCCCTCGATCTTGAAGTCGTAGCCGTAGACGTCGCGGATGGACTCCAGCGCCTCGCGCAGCGTCACGCCGCGCAGCGTCACCGACAGCACGCCGCCGACCTCGGGGTGCATCAGCATGCTGTAGCGCGTCTCGGCCACCATGGACAGGAAGACATCGCGCGCCTGTGCGCCGTTGACGATGAGGTCGAAGCGCGGCTCAGCCGGTGGCGCCGGCGCGGCAGGCGGCGGCGGGCTGACCGGCGCGGCCGTTGGTGCCGCGGGGGCCGCGGGGGCCGTGGCCGCCGCGACGGGCCGCGCCGTGGCGGCCATCTCCTGGCGCAGCGCCTCGCTGGCGTCGAACTGGCGCAGCGGGGCCCGCTCGGCGCAGGCGCCCAGCAGCATCAAGCCGCCTGCGGCCAGCACGCGGCCCAGGCGGTGCGGGGGGTACGGGATGCGCTTCATCGGGTTTCACCTGAACGGACAGAAGGAAGCGGGCCGCGCAGGCTGACTCGCGGCGGACGTGCGGCCGTGGCGGCCAGGGGCGCTGCCGCGAGGGACAGGCCGTCGATGCTGGGGCGCTTGACGACGCCGGCGTACAGCGGCAGTCGCTGCAGGCTGCCGGCCTCGCGCACGACGACGGCGTCGTCGTCGATGCGCTCGATGCGCGCGCTGCCGAGCAGGTCACCGACGGCGCGCCGTCGGCCGCCGTCGATGAGGTAGCGCTTGCCGTCGATCACGAGGATGTGGCGCGCCTGGTTGGCCGCCGGCGTGCTGCCGTCGGCCGCGGGCCCGCGCGAGACCGGGGGCAGCGCCTCGAGGGGCGGCTGCATGGGGTCGCGCGCCGAGGTGATGCCTGGAAGGCCCCAAGCCGCCAGGGTGGCCAGCGTGGCCACGGCGGTCGCGGCGCGGCGCCGTTGAAAGAGGTGACGGGCGGTCATGACGGTGCTCCGGCCAGGTAGACACGCATGGCGAGTGCGGGCGGCGAGCTGGCGCCGCTGAGCCGCAGCTCGCCCCAGCGCAGGCCGGGCAGGGCCTTCTCGATCTCGGCCAGGTAGGCCACGAGCTCGGCGTACTCGCCGCTGACGGCCAGGTCGACGGGGCTCAGCGCCGGCTCGGCGCCGTTGGCCGCCGGCTGCGGCGATCCCGGCGCGGCCGTGGCCGGCGAGGCAGGCGCCGTGCCGGCGGGCGCCGCCGTGGCCAGCCGCACCAGCGTCAGCCGCTCGTGGCGGCGCAGCACGCGCGCCAGCAGGTCGGCCAGCTGCGGCGAGGCGTCGGGCGCGGCGAGCTGCCGGCGGATCTCGGTGTCCAGCGCGTCGCGCTCGGCGCTGGCCTGCGCCACCGCCTTGTGCAGCCGGCCCACCGGCGTGTCGGGCTGGGCGCCGGGGGCCGCGGCGGCCACGCGCTGGCGCAGGGTGTCCATCTCGCGCGAGTGCTTCTGCAGCTGCGCCGTCAGCGCCTTCTGCCGCGCCATCATGGGCGAGAAGGCCAGCCAGTCGGCCAGCGCCATCAGCGCCACGGCGACCGAGACGAACATGATCGCGCGCTCGCGCAGCGACAACGCGTCGATGCGGCGCGCCTGGAGCTGCCAGAAGGCCTTCATCGCTGTACTCCTGCGGCGGGTGCGGCGGCACCGAGCTGGAACGACCAGACCGCGGCGGCGCCGGGGCCCAGGGAAGGGGCGCGCTCGACCTTCACCGCGGGCAGGGCCTGGCCGGCGGCCAGTGCGGCGTGGCCCAGCTTGTCCATCCACGGCTTCAGGGCCGCGGGCAGCAGCGTCAGGCCGCTGACGGTCATCTGCTCTTCGTGCAGCCGCAGCTCGGTCAGCCAGGCGCCTTCGGGCAGCGTCTGCGCCACCAGCGCCAGCCGTGCCGAAGGGCGCTGGCCGTCGCGCAGCAGGCCGCGCGTCAGGCCGTCGAGGCGTTGGCGCTGCGCGCTGAGTTCGCGGCCCAGCTGGGCCAGTTCCTGCTCGAGTGCGGCGCTGTCGCGGGGCAGCGAGGGCTGGCCCGCCAGGCTGCCGGCCAGGCGCGCGCGCTCCTCGTTGCCCAGCCGCGTGGCGGCCGCCACGTCCTGCTGCACACGCTCGGTGCTCAGCACCGACCAGCCGCCGAGGGCCGCCAGCGCCACGGCCAGCACGGCCAGGGCCTGCACCATGGCCTGCGCCGAGAAGTGGCGCTTGGGGGCCAGCAGGATGGGGCTGTAGAGATTGATCTGGTGCGCCATTTCAGTACCGCCCGGCCGTTCCGAAGGTGCTGAGAGCCCCCCTGGGGGGCAGCGAACGCCGTGAGCGTGGGGGTTTCATTGCAGCGTCCTCAAAGCTTTCGCGTCTCGGTGCGCAGCAGCGCACCGAGCAGCGGCAACACGGCCTGGCGCACTGCGGGGCTGGCGGCGGCGGCCTCGAAGCCGGGGAACACGCGCTCGGGGTCGAGCACGTGCACGGCCAGCCCCAGCGCGCGCTCGAGCAGGCCGGCCAGGTTGGCCGACTCGGGCCCCAGCTGCACCCACAGGCCGGCCAGCGGCAGCTCGGGCCACGAGCGCTCCCAGACGTCGAGCGAGCGCTGCAGGTCGATCACCAGGCGCGGAGCGTCGTCGGCGTCCTGCGTGCGCGTGCTGTCGTCGGCGGCGCCGTAGTCGATGAAGTCCATCGATTCCAGGTCAACGGGAATCGCCGGCGTGGCGGCGCCAGCGGGCGCGGCCGGTGCCAGCGCCACGCCGTCCCAGTCGAGGCGGCGCGCGTAGTACAGCTCGCCGCCGGCGCAGATGGTGAGCAGGCACTGCTCGCCGTGCAGCATCAGCGCGGCGGTGGCGCGGGCCAGCAGGCCTTCGGACTCGGCGACGGCGCTGAGCAGGTTGCGCTGCGCGTTCTCGGCGATGTCGATCACCTCCAGCTCCAGCCCTGCGGCCTTCGTGCGCTCGGCGATCTCGCGCACCGCGCTGTTGCGCGCCGCAGCGACGAAGATCTGCCTGTGCGGCCGCGCCCGGTCGTCGCCGACCGGCATCACGTCCATGGTGAGTTCGTCGACGCGGCCTTCGACCAGCTCCTTGACGCTCCAGCGCGCCGCGGCCTTCAGTTCCTCGGGCTGCACCGCCGGGGCATCAACCTGCACCAGCTGGCTGTCGTGCAGCGGCAGCACGGCCAGCGCCTTCGTCGCCGGCAGGCCCAGGTCGCGCAGCCGGCGCTCGAAGTCGTGCGCGCTGTCGCTGCCGCGCAGCTCGAGTCCGCAGCGCAGGCCGCCGTCGCGCCGCACCCAGGCCAGCGCGTCGGCGTGGCTGGCGAGCACGAGGCCGCCCTGGCCTTCGCCGCGGCGCCACGGAAGCTGGAATTTCATTTCAGTAGTTCTCCCGTCGGTAAATCAGGCCGTCGTGGCCGCGCTGCAGGCCGAAGCTGGCGCGCGCGGCGGGGTCCTTGTCGTAGGCGCTGCCGCACCAGGCGCCGCGCAGGAAGGCCAGGTTGACGCCCGCGGTGGCGGCGTCGCCGCTGCCGGGCGACCAGGGCTGCAGGCACGACGCGTCGGCCGCCGCGCTGCCCAGGCTGAGCGCCACGTCCAGCGTGCCGCGGTGGCCGCCGGCGGGCGCGGCCAGGCGCAGCGCGCCCAGGCCGCCACTCACCGCGACCGGGCTGGCCACGGCGGTGTCGGCGGCGGTGAGCGTGCGCCGCAGGTTGCCCAGGCTCACCGCAGTGGCCGGCACCGTGGTGCAGCTGTCCAGCGTGTTGGTGGCGAAGCTGGTGCCGTTCCAGTACTGCGCCGTCACCGGCAGGTTGAGCGGGCGGTCGGCCGCGCCTATGGCGTTGGCCAGGCGCAGGCGGCCGAAGCGCAGCGCCACGGCGGCCACGGCGGCGTGGTCGGCGCCGTTGGCCGGGCTGTCGGTGTCGAGGTCGTAGGCGGTGATGGCGACGCCGTCGCTGTCCATCGGCGCAATGCCGAAGGTGGCGTTGAAGGGCCCGTCGGCGGCGGCCGCGCGCGCGGCGTTGGCGGTGAGCGTGATGCCGGCGGCGACGCCGTTGCTCCAGCTGCCGGTGGCGCTGCCCAGCGTGAGCCGGCCGCTGGCCGCCGAGAACACCGTGCTGCCGTCCATGCCGACGAGGTTCCAGCCCGCGGCCGCCGCGGGGTCGAGCTTGGCAAAGCTGCCGCGGTAGTTGGTGGTCGTCGCGCCGGCGAGGTTCTGTGCCGTCAGCGTGAAGCCGAGCCGGAAGTTCTCGCCCAGGTGGCTGAAGGCCGACGCCGGTGCGCAGGCCAGGCCGCTGCGGTGGGTGACGCTGCCCGCGCTGAGCGCGAACTTGGCCGGCACGAAGCGGCCGATGTTGCCGGTGGTGGTGCCGGTGACGTTGCCGGCGCCGAGGTAGTCGCCGTCGGCCACGCTCGGTGTCAAAGTGACGATGCCGACCTCGCTGAACGACAGGTTGCTGACGCTGGCAGCACCCGCGCTGAAGGCGGTGCCGGCCACGGTGGCGTTGGCCAGCGTGCCCGCGGCGCCGCCGGCAGGGGCGACGAGCGTGGGCCTGAGCAGCACGCCTTCACGCGTGGTCTCGTTGCCGAAGTTGGGCGCCGCGGCGCCGCTGCGGGTGACGGCCGTGACGGTGGCGCCGAAGGCCTCGCCGGCGGCGACGAACTTCGCCCCGGCGGCGCCGGCGGCCGCCGGGTTGGCGAGTTGCGGCGCGGCCGTCTGCTTGACGCCGGAGATGACGAAGCCGGCCGGCCTGACGACGAAGCTGTTGGAGGCGACGGCCAGGCTGGCCAGCAGCGGGCCGCCGGCCAGCTTGCGCACGTACAGGCTCACCAGGCCGACGTTGGCGTAGTTGAAGCTGAACGGCGCATTGCCGTTGGTGTCGAAGCTCATCGGCACCGACGTGTAGACGCTGGGTACCGCGTTCGAGGTGCTGGACACGGCCACGGCGCTGCTGCCCGTGACCGTCATCAGGTTGCCTGCCGAGCAGGTGGTCGGGTTGCTGCAACGCAGCGCCCAGTCGACCGTCGCCGCGCCGCTCAGCGCCGCTTCGCAGGCCTGCGTCGTGGTGCTGGTCTTCACGGCGCGCAGCACGAAGCCGGCCGAAGCGGTGCCCGCGGTCTGCGTCGGCAGCGTGGTGGCGGCGCCGCCGGCGCTGCCGGAGAGGATGAAGCCGGCGGTGCTGAAGGTGGTGCTGCAGCTGTTGGCCGTCACGCAGCTGGCGCCGTCGGGGCAGCAGCGGCGCGACTGCGCGGCGGGCAGCGATTCGCCCGCCAGCGTCACCGTGCTCACCGCGCCGTCGGTGGCTGCCGGCTGGCTCAGCGTCGTTCGGGCCACGCCGGCGGCGTCGAAGGCCACGCTGGTCGCGCCCAGCGTGGCGCCACCGCCGGCCGCCAGCGTGGCGGTCTGGCCGGCGACGAAGTTGGCCGGGCTGGTGCACGGGCTGCTCGCGTCGGTGCAGGCGATCAGGGTGACCGTCGAGGCCTGGCAGGCCAGCGACCGGCTGGGCAGCGACAGCTCGTAGTGGTCGACATTGGCGCTGCCGAAGGCGAAGTCGCCGAAGCCGGTGGCGTTGATGACGCGCCTGGTCGTCGCCGTGTTGCTGTTGACGGTCTCGCGTGTCCAGCTGCCACCGTCCCGGCGCACGGCGATGAAGTTGGCGGTGTCGGCGCCGCTGTCGACGTCGCCGGCCACGTTGGTGAAGGTGGCGGTGTAGCTCGTGAACGGGCTGCCTGGGCCCCGGTTGGTCAATGTCCAGTAGCGGTTGATGCTGCGCGCCGGGTTGACGCCGGAGCTGGCCAGGTTCGGGTGGTCGCCCGCGACCGTGCTCGCCGAGGCCGTGACGCTGAACGGCGAGGTGACCGACGCGAACGCGACGGCGGTGATGGGCCGGTAGGTGGTGGCGTCGCCGACATCGAAGTTGAAGGCCGTCGAATTCGTGACGCGCCGGCGCAGATTGCCCACCACCCAGGCCTTGTTGGCCAGTGTCGTGCTGCGGCTCAAGGGCACGGTCGAGCTGACGTAGTTGGCATCGACGAAGACCTCGACGCCGGTGCCCTGGTTCGTCAGCTGGCCGCGTGTGAGCGTGAGCTGTGTCGTGACGCGCAGCGTGCGTGAAAGGCTCAGCCCGCTGAGGTTGTTCATCGTCATCCTCGGGATGACGGTCTCGTTGACGTCGCTCAGCACCTGCGCGGTGGTGCCGTTGAAGCTGTACAGGCCGTTGCCCGCCCGGAAGGTGCCGGCGATGCTGAGGTTGCCGCCGACGTTGACGATCGGATTGTTGGTGGCGCCGTCCCAGGTGGTGCCGGCCTCGATCGTGATGCCCTTGGCGGCCGTGACGGTGCCCACGCTCGTCGCGGGCAGCGCCGTGGTCACGGTCTTGGTGCCCGAGCCGCTGGTGCGGATGTGCTGCAGCGCGAAGCCCGTGCTCGGGATGGCCTGGTTGCCCAGGCCGTTGAAGTTGAAGGTCATGCCGACCTGCGCGGTCACCGTGCCGGTGGTGCGTGTCAGCGGGGTTGGCCCGCCCAGTTGGATGGTGGCCGCGGTGCCGGTGGCGAAGCTCAGCGAGCGGTTGACGATGTCGATGGAGTACAGGTTCCAGACTCCGCTGCCCGACCACTGCAGGCTGGCACTGCTGAGCCTGATGTAGCCCAGAGGCAGCGTGGCGCCACCGCTGCGGACCTGGAACTCGATGGCGCCGTTGTTTCTGACGTCGGGGTCGGTGCCGCCGTTGATCGTCAGCGTCTTGGCCGCGCCCACGGTGCCGGTGAGCGTGCCGCCGCTGTTGGTGTAGACGCGGGCGACCGTGGCGTCGACGTTGAGGTTGACGGTGTGGCCGTTGTTGATGGTCACCGTGGCGGTGGTCGCGGGCGTGAAGCCGCCCCAGGTGGCGGTGGCGTTCCAGTTGCCCGAGGCCACCGATGAACAGGTGGTGCAGGTCTGGGCCTGCACGGCACTCGCGGCCAGCCCCAGCAGCGCTGCGGCGGCCAGGCGCAGCAGACGCTGCGCCCGCGCGCCCAAACAGAGGGCCTGGCGCGCGCTCATCGCTTCAGCGTCCAGCCGAGCTGGCGCTCGACGTAGCTCGGCTGCGGCGTGCCGCTGGCTGGGCAGGCGCCTGCGCTGGGCGCGTTGCAAGCATTGGCACGCAGCTCGTAGAAGGCGAGATTGGTCGCGCCGTCGCTCACCGTCCCTGACGCGGGCGTGCGCGTGCAGCTGACGGTGACCGTGAAGCCCGCAATCCCGGCCAGCGTGAAGCTGGTGGCTGCAAAGCAGGCCGGCGGCGCGGCGGGCGGCGCCGGGTTGCGCAGCACCTGGAACGCTGCCCATTCGAGACCGGCGCGAGCCGCCTGCAGCGCGCGCACCGACTGGATCTCTGCAGCCGAGCCCAACTGCTGGCGCACGCTGATGCTGGCCAGCGCCGCGCCCAGCGCCGCCAGCACGACGAGGATGAAGATCACCGACAGCATCGTGAAGCCGCGCTGGCCCTGGTCGAGGGCCTTGCCGTGGGCCTGTGGCGGGCGTGTGCACATCGCCTCAGGGCAGGTTGTCGACGTAGACCGCATGGTGCAGCGTCACGCTCTCGGCGCCGGCCGAGGTATCGGCGGCGAGCGTCAGGCGCAGGCTGACGAGCGAGGCCCTCGCGGCCACCAGCGTGCCGTCGACGCTGAAGCTGCAGGCGGTGACGCCCTGGGCCAGCAGCGCGCTGCTGCCGCCGGCGGGCGGGTCGGGTTGGCTGGCGGCGAAGCCGTAGCCCTGGTGGCGCGTCAGCGTGCCGGCGCCGAGGTCGCAGCGGTAGCTCACCGGGCTGGCCACGGCCAGCACGCGGTAGGGCGGCGCGAAGTCGGCCGCCGGCAGCGCGGCCAGCGACGACAGGTTGATCGTCGTCGCGCTGCCGGCGGCGTTGGTGCTGGTGCGGCGGTTCGAGCTCGCCTGCTCGCCGGCGCTGCCGTTGGCGGCGTAGGCGTCGGAGCCGGTGATGCCGGGGCCTAGGTTGTAGAACACCAGCTCCTGCGCGGCGCCCAGCGCCAGCGGCGGGCCGACGACGCCGAAGCTGGTGTCCAGGGTGCCGAAGTTCAGCGCGCCGGCGCCTTCGGTGGCGTAACGCGCGCCGCCGGTGGTGGGGATCAGCTCCAGGCTCAGGCCCGACGCGCTGACGCGGGCGCTGTTGGGCAGCGAGATGCGCAGGTCGCGGCCGATGCGGCGCAGCGCCAGGTCGGCCTGGTCGACCAGCCCCGCACGTGCCGCCGTGCCCAGGTAGGCCTGCACCGGCGAGACGATGAAGCGCGCGACGACGGCGGTCAGCACACCGGTGATGACGATCACCAGGATCGACTCGATCAAGGTGAAGCCGTGCTCAGAGCGATGCGTTCGGCGCATGCCGGCTCCGGTAGCCGTCGAGGCTGATGCGGGTGCCGCCGGGGCCGGTGACGGTGACCGTGATGCGCAGCGCATCGCCGCTGGCGGCAGTGATGCTGCCCAGGTCGGCGGCGGCAACGGCGACGCTGGCGCCGTAGCCGGCCAGGCCCGCGACGGCGGTGCTGTTGATGTCGACGATGCCGGCCATGGTGTAGCCGTGGTAGTCGTCGACGTTGTCGAAGGTGGGCGTGGCGAAGCGGTTCTCGCCACCTTCGGGGCCGATGGCCTCGGCGGTGCCGGCGCAGCCGGCGGCGCTGGTGGCGGTCTCGACCTTGGCGTCGTCGCTGCGGCAGAAGGTCAAGGGCATCAGCTGCACTTCCTCGAGCAGCGACTCGGCGATGGCCAGCGCCTGGCGGCGCAGTGCGGGGTCGGCGCTGGCCTGCGTGGCCTGGTTGAACACCGTCAGCATGCCGGCCAGCGCAGCGCCGACGACGACGATGAAGATCAGCAGCTCGATCAGCGACAGGCCGCGCGCGCGGGCCCGTGCCTGCACCCCGCCGCACGCGCGCACGCCGGCGCCGCGGCGGGCAGCGGGCAGGGCACGGGGGCGGGCGGACGCGGACATCTGGGCCTTCGGTATGAACCTCGGGCGATGCTAGGGACGCCCCGCCGGGCGCGATCGGTCAAGGAAGGGCCCGAAACAGGCCTGTTTCCGTCTCGATCTGGTAGCGACGCGAGTAGCTGCCGCTGGCCACCGTGACCGGCAGCGCGCTGCCGGTGGAGGTGGCGGCGCTGCCGCTGTGCGCCGCGTTGAAGGTCACGCTGCGCGTGCCGGCCTCGGCGATGCAGGGGCTGGCCGACGCGGGGCAGGGCAGGCTGGCGAGGTTGCCGCCGGCCGCGTAATCGAAGCTCACGCCGCCCGGGGTGATGGTGGCCACCACGGGCCGGCGCTGCACCAGCGCCAGGCGCTGCAGGGCCATGCCTTGCGCCAGCAGCTCATCGCCGAAGGCGCGCAGCCGCCAGCTCGCGAGGTCGAGGGCGCGCGGCAGCACCACGGCCGCCAGCGCCCCGGTGATGACGATGACCATGATCAGCTCGACCAGGGTGAAACCCGCCTGGCGGCGGGTTTCGTGGCGGCGTGGTTTGGCCATGCGATCGGGCGTGGCCAGGCCGCGATGGCCCGGCCTGAGTTCAGACGCCCGTGATGCTGAACGTCGAGGACACGGTGGCGTCGGCGTCCAGCGTGACCTTGCACGAGACGGTGACGTCGGCGGTGGGTTCGCTGCCCACGGCGGTGATGGTGTAGCCGGCCGGCAGTCCGCCCTGCAGCAGCGGCCCGACGGCGGCGCAGCTGGCGATGGTGATGCCCGCGGCATTGCCCGCCTTCTTGGCGGCGTAGTTGATGGCGCCGGCCGATGCCAGCGCACCGGCAATGCCCTGCGCCGCGGCGACCTTGGCGTCCTTGCCGAGATCGACGAACTTGGGCAGCGCCACGGCGGCCAGCACGCCGATGAGCACGATGACCATCACGAGTTCGATGAGCGTGAAACCTGACTGGGTGGACTTCTTCATGGGAACCTCTGGGTAGGACTGCTGATAGACCTCGGCCGACGATCGCCACCTCTGGCAGCGCCGCAGTGGTATGGACTGCATATCGGAGGGCGGCCCGGTGACTTGAGCCCGGTTGCGCACGACGCGGCGGCGCCGGCGCGTGTGTCTTGTCACGTCGTGCGCCATGCCCGGCTCAGCCGCCGCGGCCGGCGGCAGCCTGGCCCAGGTTCCACAGCGGCAGGAACACGCCCAGCGCCAGCACCATCACCATGACGCCGATGATGGCCAGCAGCAGCGGCTCTATCGACGCCGACAGGCCCTTGATGGCGTAGTCGGTCTCGCGCTCGTACATCTGCGCGATCTCGACCAGCAGGGTGTCGAGCTCGCCGGTCTCCTCGCCCACGGCGATCATCTGCAGCACCACGGGCGTGAACACGCCGGCGGCGGCGGCGCAGCGCGAGATGCTCTCGCCGCGCTCGACGCCGTCGCGCATCTGCTCGATGCGCTCGCCGATGAAGGCGTTGTCCACCGTCTGCGCCACCACCGTCATGGCGCGCGTGATCGGCACGCCGCTGCTCTGCGCCATCGCGAAGCTGCGCGCGAAGCGCGCCAGCGTGGCCTTGAGCACGATGGGCCCGGCCACGGGCAGGCGCAGCTTGAACTTGTCCCAGCGGTAGCGGCCCCGGGGCGTGGCCAGCCAGGCGCGCAAACCCCAGCCGGCGGCGACGGCCCCGGCCAGCAGCAGCGGCCACCAGCGCACGGTGAAGGCCGAGACGCCCAGCAGCACCCGCGTCATCAGCGGCAGCTCGGCCTTGAAGCCGGCGAACACGGTGGCGAAGGTGGGGATGACGAAGACGTTGATGACCACCATGGCGATGGCGATGGCGGCCATCACCATGATCGGGTAGCGCAGCGCCTGCTTGACGCGGGCGCGCACGTCGAGCTCGAACTCCATGTGCTCGGCCAGGCGGGCGAAGGCCTCGGTGAGCTTGCCGGTCATTTCGCCGACCCGCATCATGGCGACGTAGAAGGGCGAGAACACCGCCGGGTGGCGCGCCATCGCGGTGGCCAGTTCGCGGCCCTGGTCGAGGCTGGCGCGCAGGTCGACCAGCAGCAGGATCAGCGAGCGCTTGTCGGTCGAGGCCTGCAGCCCGGCCAGCGCACGCAGGATGGGCACGCCGGCGCGCTGCAGCGTGTGCATCTGGCGCGAGAACAGCAAGGTGTCGTGGTCGTTCACGGGTGCGGCGCGCAAGGCCTGCCAGCCGTTCTGCTCGGGGGCGTCGAGGCGCGTGCTCTTGGCCGTGATCTGCACCGGCGTGACGCCGGTGGACAGCAGCTGTGCGGCGACCGCGTCTTCGGTCTCGGCGTCGACGCGGCCTTCGATGAGATCGCCGCGGTGGTTGCGGCCACGCCAGGCGTAGGACTGCACCGTCAGGACTCGCTGGCCAGGCGCATGGCCTCGGCCACCGACGTGGTGCCGAACAGCACCAGGTTCAGCGCCCGGTGCGCCATCGTCTTGCCGGCCATCTTCTCGCGCGCCAGCCGCGTGAAGTGCGCCGGGTCGGTGTGGGTGGCGGCCTGGGCCAGCCCGGTGTCCATCTCGAGCATCTCGTAGACGCCCAGGCGGCCGGTGTAGCCGGTGCCGTTGCATGACGAGCAGCCGCGGCCGCGCAGCGTGCGCTCGCCGGCCGTGCCTTCGCCGCCGATGGCGCTGAGCCAGCCGGCTTCCTGCGGCGTGGCGGTGTGCGGCTCGGCGCAGTTCTCGCAGTTCCTGCGCAGCAGGCGCTGCGCGATCACGGCCTGCAGCGAGCTCGCCACCATGAAGGCCGGCACGCCCATGTCGAGCAGCCGGAAAGGCGTGCCGACGGCGTCGCGCGTGTGCAGCGACGACAGCACCATGTGCCCGGTGACGGCGGCGCGCAGGCCGATCTCGGCCGTCTCGGCGTCGCGGATTTCGCCCACCAGGATGACGTCGGGGTCCTGGCGCGGCGTGGCGCGCAGCACGCGTGCGAAATCGAGCGCGATCTTGTCGTTGACCTGGACCTGGGTCAGCCCGGGCAGGCGGTATTCGATGGGGTCTTCGACGGTGATGATCTTCTGCGTCTCGGCGTCCATCTCGCCTAAGGCGGCATACAGCGTGGTGGTCTTGCCCGAGCCGGTGGGGCCGGTGACCAGCACCAGGCCCGAGTGGCGACCGAGGATCTCGCGAAAGCGCTGCAGCATGTCGGCGGGCATGCCGATCTCGTCGAGCCGGCGCATCGCGTCGCCCTGGCCCAGCAGCCGCATGACCACCGACTCACCGTACTGCGAAGGCAAGGTCGACAGCCGCACGTCGATGTTGCGCTCGCGCAGGCGCAGCGTGAAGCGGCCGTCCTGCGGCAGGCGCTTCTCGGAGATGTCCAGCGCGGCCATCAGCTTCAGCCGCTGCGACAGTGCCGCGGCGATGCGCTTGTCGGCGGTGGTCTGGGTCTGCAGGATGCCGTCGATGCGGCTGCGGATCACCAGGCCGCCCTCCTGCGGCTCGAGGTGCACGTCGGACGCGCCGACCTGCAGCGCGTCTTCGAACACGCTCTGCAGCAGGCGCACCACGGGCGCGCCTTCCTGGCCCACGCTGGCTTGCAGCGCGCCGAAGTCGACGGCGTCGCCGATGTCCTCTTCCAGCGCCTTGGCCAGGCCGGTGATTTCTTCGGTGCGCCGGTAGTGGCGGTCGAGCACCGGCAGCAGCTGGCTCTCGGGCACCACGGCGATGCGCAGCTGGCGCTTGAGCAGGCGCGTCAGTTCGTCGTAGGCGAAGAGGTCCAGCGGGTCGACGAAGCCGACCAGCAGCTGGTCGCCCTTGTCCTCCAGCACCACGGCGCGGTGGCGCCGCGCCGGGCTCTCGGGCAGCAGGCGCACGGTCTCGCTCTTGAGCGGGAAACTCTTGAGGTTGACCACCGGCACGCGCAGCTGGCGCGCCAGGCCGTGGGCCAGCGCCTCTTCGGTGATGAGGCCGGCGTCGATGAGCATGCGGCCCAGCTTCTTGCCGGTGCCGCGCTGCTGCTGCAGCGCCCGGTCGAGCTGCTCGGCCGACACCAGGTTCTGCTGCACCAGCACGTCGCCCAGGCGGATGCGCTGGCGCTGCGCGGGGGCCTGCGCAGCAGCGGCAGCTTCCTTGGGGTCGACGAGCATGGCGGAGGCCCGGGGCGGGGCATGAACCGACGATGCCGGGATGCTAGGCAGCGCATGCCGCCGGCGATGCCCCGATATGGGCCGGCAAAGGCGCCCAATTGCCGGCCCGTGCGGCCGTGGCTGCCGGCCGCGGCGCTAACGCTGCATTTGCTGCGGCAGCCAGCTGACGATCTGCGGGAAGACGTAGATCAGCGCCACCGCCGCCACCATCAGCAGGAAGAAGGGCAGCGTGACGCGCGCGACCCAGCCGATCTCGCGTTTGGTCATGGCCTGCATGACGAAGAGGTTGAAGCCCACCGGCGGCGTGACCTGCGCCATCTCGACCACCAGCACGATGAAGATGCCGAACCACATCAGGTCGATGCCGGCGGCCTGCACCGTGGGCAGCACCACGCCCATGGTCAGCACGACCATGCTGATGCCGTCGAGAAAGCAGCCCAGCAGCAGGTAGAACAGCATCAGTGCCGCCAGCAGCTGCCACTGCGACAGGCCCTGCGTGGCGATCCACTCGGCCAGGTGGCGCGGCAGGCCGATGTAGCCCATGCTCAGCGTGAGGAAGGCCGCGCCCGCGAGGATGAGCGCGATCATGCAGTACAGCCGCGTGCCGCCCATCAGCGAGCCGGTGAAGGTCTGCCAGGTCAGCGTGCCCTGCGCGGCCGAGATCAGCAGCGAGCCCAGCACGCCCAGGGCCGCGGCCTCGGTGGCGGTGGCCACGCCGCTGTAGATGCTGCCCAGCACGGCGGCGATCAGCAGCACCACGGGGATCAGGTGGCGCGACTCGCGCAGCTTCTCGGCCAGGCTCAGGCGCGCGTCGGGCGCCGGCACCAGCGCCGGGTGGCGCCAGGCCCAGAACATCAGGTAACCCGAGAACAGCGCCGCCAGCATCACGCCCGGCAGCACGCCGGCGATGAAGAGCTGGGCGATCGAGACCTCGGCGCTGACGCCGTAGACGATCATGATGATGCTGGGCGGGATCAGCAGCCCCAGCGTGCCCGCGCCGGCCAGGCTGCCGACGCTGATGTCGTCGGGGTAGCCGCGCTTTTGGAGCTCGGGCAGGCTCATCTTGCCTATGGTGGCGCAGGTGGCGGCGCTGCTGCCCGAGACGGCGGCGAAGATGGCGCAGCCGACCACGTTGACGTGCAGCAGCCGCCCCGGCAGCGACTGCATCCACGGCGCCAGGCCGCGGAACATGTCCTGACTGAGCCGCGTGCGGAAGAGGATCTCGCCCATCCACACGAAAAGCGGCAGCGCGGTCAGTGTCCAGCTGCTGGCGCTGCCCCAGATCGTCACCGCCATGGCGTCGCCGGCGGGGCGGCTGCTGAAGAGCTGCATGCCCAGCCAGGCCACGCCCGAGAGCGTGAGGCCTATCCACACCCCGCTGCCCAGGATGAGGAAGAGCGCGGCGATCAGCAGCGCGGTGACGGCGATCTCGTTCATGCGGTGCGCGCCCGGCTCATTCGCTGCGCAACTCTTCGCCGGCACGGCCAGGCGTGCGCCGGCCGTGCAGCTCGAGCACCAGCTCGTCGATGAAGGCGATGGCCAGGATGGCGGTGCCCGCGGCCATCGCCAGCTGCGGCAGCCACAGCGGCGTGGCGTCGTTGCCGGTGGAGATGTCGTTGAACAGGCGCGACTGCCACACCAGCCGCGCGCTGTAGCCCGCGAACAGCAGCGCCAGCGCGCTGGCGGCGGCCAGTGCCCAGATCTCGAGCGCGCGGCGCGCCTGGCCCTGCAGGTGGTTGATCAGCAGCGTGACGCGGATGTGCTCGCCCTTCTTCAGCGTGTGCGCCAGCGCCAGGAACCCTGCCGCGGCCATCAGGTAGCCGGCATAGGCGTCGGTGCCGGGCACGTGGAAGGCGAGTTGGCGGCTGACGATGGACAGCAGCACCATGCCCAGCAGGCCGACCATGCACAGCGCGGCCCCCACGGCGGCGCCGTCGTACAGCATGTCGAGCAGGCGGCGCATGTCAACAGGGGCGGCGCGAGCCGGACGGACGGGGCTGCGTCATCCCGCGCTTCACTTCCTGAAGCCGTCGATCACCTGCTTGCCCTCGGGCCCGGCCTTCTCGGTCCACTCCTTGAGCATGGTCTCACCGACCTTGACCATGTCGGCCTTCAGCGCGGCCGGCGGGGGCAGCACCTGCATGCCGTTGGCCTTGAGCTTGTCCACCGTCTCGGTGTTGACGCGCCGGCTCGCGGCCCAGCCGCGTGTCTCGGCGGCGGCGGCGGCCTTCAGCAGGGCGTCCTGCGACGGCTTGTCGAGCGCCGCGAAGGCCGCCTTGTTGACGATGACGGCGTTCTTGGGCAGCCAGGCCTGGGTGTCGTAGTAGTACTTCAGGTGCTCGTAGAGCTTGCTGTCGACGCCGGTGGCGCCGCTGGTCATGGTGCTTTCGACGACACCGGTGGCCAGCGCCTGCGCGAACTCGGCGGCCTGCACGGTGACGGGCTGCGCGCCCACCAGCTCGGCGATGCGGCTGGTGGCCGGGCTGTAGGCGCGCCACTTCACGCCCTTGAGGTCGGCGGCCGAGGCCAGCGGCTTCTTGGTGTAGATGCCCTGCGGCGGCCACGGCACGGCGAACAGCACCATCATGCCCTGCTCGCCCAGTTTCTTCTCGAGCACCGGTCGCTGCGCGCTCCAGAGCTTGGCGGCCTCGTCGTAGCTGTCGGCCAGGAAGGGCACGCCGTCGGCGCCAAAGACCTGCCACTCGTTCTGGTAGGCGGGCAGCAGGATCTCGCCGATCTGTGCCTGCCCGCCCTGCACCGCGCGCTTGATCTCGGGTGCCTTGAACAGCGAGGCGCCGGCGTGCACGGTGATCTTGAGCTTGCCGGCGGTGGCCTTGTCGACCTCGGCAGCGAACTCGGCCAGGTTGACGCTGTGGAAGTTGGCGGCGGGGTAGGCCGCCGGCAGGTCCCACTTGGTCTGGGCCTGGGCGCCGGTGCCGACCGCGGCGAGGGCCAGCGCGGCCAGGGTCTGGCGGCGGGAAAGGGGGCTGAAAGGGTGCATGGGTTTCACTCCGGAGAGCCGAGTTGGGGCGGCGGGGTCGGGGCAGCGAGCATAGGCCGTGCCACGGCCCGGACGGCCCGGGGCTTCCCCGCAGGCCGCGACAGCCGGCCATCCCCGCGGCCCTGCTGTAATCAGGCCCCGGCCGCGCCGCCCATCCGGCGCCCGGCCGGCGACTTCACGGACCCACGAGGACCCCCAAGATGAGCCCCACCGCACCCCGCTGGCAGTTCTGGATAGACCGCGGCGGCACCTTCACCGACGTCGTCGGCCGCACCCCCGGCGGCGAACTGCGCACGCTGAAGCTGCTGAGCGAGAACCCCGAGCACTACGCCGACGCCGCCGTCGAGGGCATGCGCCGCCTGCTGCAGCTGCCACCGGGCGAGCCCATCACGCCGGCGCTGGTGGACTGCGTGAAGATGGGCACCACGGTGGCCACCAACGCGCTGCTCGAACGCAAGGGCGACCGCACGCTGCTCGTCACCACGCGCGGCTTTCGCGACGCGCTGCGCATCGCCTACCAGGCGCGGCCGCGGCTGTTCGACCGCCACATCGTGATGCCCGAACTGCTGTACGAACGCGTGATCGAGGCGCAGGAGCGTGTCTCGGCGCGGGGCGAGGTTCTCTGCCCGCTGGACGAGGCGCATCTGCGCGAACGGCTGTGGGCGGCCTTGGACGCCGGCATCCGCGCCGTGGCCATCGTCTTCATGCACGGCTGGCGCTTCACCGCGCACGAAGCCGCCGCGGCGCAGCTGGCGCGTGAACTCGGCTTCACGCAGGTCAGCGTCAGCCACGAGGTCAGCCCGCTGATGAAGCTGGTCTCGCGTGGCGACACCACGGTCGTCGATGCCTACCTCAGCCCCATCCTGCGCCGCTACGTCGACCAGGTGGCGGCGCAGATGCCGGGCGTGCGGCTCTTCTTCATGCAGAGCAGCGGCGGCCTCACCGAGGCGCAGCGCTTCCAGGGCAAGGACGCCATCCTCAGCGGCCCGGCCGGCGGCATCGTGGGCATGGTGCGCACGGCCACCGCCGCGGGCCACGCCAAGGTCATCGGTTTCGACATGGGCGGCACCAGCACCGATGTCAGCCACTATGTCGACGGTCCTGCCGGCGGGTTCGAGCGTGCCTACGAGACCGTGGTGGCCGGCGTGCGCATGCGCGCGCCGATGATGAGCATCCACACCGTGGCCGCCGGCGGCGGCAGCATCCTGGGCTTCGACGGCGCGCGGCTGCGCGTGGGCCCGGCCAGCGCCGGCGCCAACCCGGGGCCGGCCAGTTACCGCCGCGGCGGGCCGCTGGCGACGACCGACGCCAACGTGCTGCTGGGCAAGATCCAGCCGGCGCACTTTCCCAAGGTCTTCGGCCCGCACGCCGACGAGCCGCTGGACCGCGACGGCGTGGCCGCGAAGTTCGCCGCGCTGGCCGAGCAGGTGCAGCAGGCCACCGGCCGCGCCACCACGCCCGAGGGCCTGGCCGAGGGCTACCTGCAGATCGCCATCCAGAGCATGGCCAATGCGATCAAGCGCATCAGCGTGGCGCGCGGCTACGACGTCACGCAGTACACGCTGCAGTGTTTTGGCGGTGCCGGCGGCCAGCATGCCTGCGGCGTGGCCGACGCCCTGGGCATGCAGCGTGTGTTCGTGCACCCGCTGGCCGGCGTGCTCAGTGCCTACGGCATGGGCCTGGCCGACCAGATCGCGATGCGCGAGGCCTCGGTGGAGCTGCCGCTGGACGGTGCCGGGCTGGCCGCCGCGGCCTCGCGGCTGGCCGAACTGGAAGCCGCGGCGGTGGCCGAAGTGGCCACGCAGGGCGTGGCGGCCGCGGCCATCACCGCGCGGCGCAAGGTGCACGTGCGCTACCAGGGCACCGACAGCGCGCTGCTCGTGCCCTGGGGCACGGCCGACGCCATCGGGCAGGCCTTCGAGGCCGCCTACCGCCAGCGTTTTGCCTTCCTGATGGCCGGCCGCGCGCTCGTCATCGAGGCCGTGTCGGTGGAAGCCGTGGGCGTGGGCGAGGCACCCGAGGCCCTGGCCGCCGGCGCCGAGCCCGCAGCGCACGCGCCGGCGCCCGATGCGCAGGTGCGCATGCACAGCGGCGCCTGGCGCGACGCCGGCCTCTTCGTGCGCGAGACGCTGGCGCCCGGCGCCAGCATCACCGGCCCGGCCGTCATCGCCGAGCGCAACGCCACCACGGTGGTCGAGCCCGGCTGGCAGGCCCGGCTGCGCCGCAGCGGCGCGCTCGAGCTGCAGCGCGTGGTGCCGCGCGCCACGCAGCACGCCATCGGCACCGAGGCCGACCCGGTGATGCTCGAGGTCTTCAACAACCTCTTCATGAACATCGCCGAGCAGATGGGGCTGCGGCTGCAGAACACCGCCTACTCGGTGAACATCAAGGAGCGGCTGGACTTCAGCTGCGCGCTCTTCAGTGCCGCCGGCGAACTCATCGCCAACGCGCCGCACATGCCGGTGCACCTGGGCAGCATGAGCGAGAGCATCAAGACCGTGATCGCGCGCAACCCGCAGATGCGGCCGGGCGACGTCTACGTGCTCAACGACCCGTATCACGGCGGCACGCACCTGCCCGACGTCACCGTCGTCACGCCGGTCTATCTGGAAGCCGGCGATGGCGTGCCCAGCTTCTACGTCGCCAGCCGCGGCCACCATGCCGACATCGGCGGCAGCACGCCGGGCTCGATGCCGCCGTTCAGCACCTCGATAGACGAGGAGGGTGTGCTCTTCGACAACTTCCTGCTCGTGCGCGACGGCGCGTTGCGCGAGGCCGAGTTGCGCGCGCAGCTGGGCAGCGGGCGCTGGCCGGCGCGCAACCCCGACCAGACCATCGCCGACCTGCGCGCGCAGGTCGCCGCCAACCAGAAGGGTGTCGAGGAACTGGGTGCGATGGTGGCGCAGTTCGGCCGCGCCACCGTGGCGGCCTACATGCAGCACGTGCAGGACAACGCCGAGGAGAGCGTGCGGCGCGTCATCACGGCGCTGAAGGACGGCGCTTTCATGCTGCCGCTGGACAACGGCGCACGGATCGCCGTGCAGCTGACGGTGGACGCGGCGGCACGCGAGGCGACGATAGACTTCACCGGCACCAGCGCACAGCTGGCCAACAACTTCAACGCCCCCAAGGCGGTGACGATGGCGGCGGTGCTCTACGTTTTCCGCACGCTGGTCGATGACGACATCCCGCTCAACGCCGGCTGCCTGAAGCCGCTGCGCGTCATCGTGCCCGAAGGCTGCATGCTCAACCCCAACCCGCCGGCGGCGGTGGTGGCGGGCAACGTCGAGACCTCGATGTGCGTCACCAACGCGCTCTACGGCGCCCTGGGCGTGATGGCCGCCAGCCAGTGCACGATGAACAATTTCACCTTCGGCAACGCCAGGCACCAGTACTACGAGACCCTCAGCGGCGGCAGCGGCGCGGGCCTGGTGACGGACGCCGCGGGCCGGGGAGTCGGCGGCTTCGACGGCACCAGCGTCGTGCAGACGCACATGACCAACTCGCGCCTGACCGACCCCGAGGTGCTGGAGTTCCGCTTCCCCGTGCACCTGGAAAGTTATGCCCTGCGCGCCGGCAGCGGCGGCGCGGGCCGCTGGCGCGGTGGCGACGGCGGCGTGCGCCGCGTGCGTTTCCTCGAGGCGATGACGGCCAGCATCCTGAGCAACGGCCGCGTCGTGCCGGCCTTCGGCATCGCCGGCGGTGCGCCCGGGGCGCTGGGCGTCAACCGCGTAGAGCGCGCCAACGGGCGCGTCGAGATGCTGGCCCACATCGGCAGCGTCGAGATGGCGCCTGGCGACGTGTTCGTGATCGAGACCCCGGGCGGGGGCGGCTGCGGCGCGCCATGACCCGGCGCATCCTGCTCACCGGCTTCGACGCCT
The DNA here is from genome assembly GCA_013822265.1 of Leptothrix sp. (in: b-proteobacteria). Lineage (GTDB taxonomy): Bacteria > Pseudomonadota > Gammaproteobacteria > Burkholderiales > Burkholderiaceae_C > Rubrivivax. The sequence goes on along the minus strand of PNKD01000002.1, from coordinate 67,753 downwards.
TCGGCGGCGAGGTGATCAACCCGTCGTGGCTGGTGGCGCAGGCGCTGCACGGCGAGGTCATAGGCGACGCCACCGTGGTGGCACAGCGCCTGCCCTGCGTGTTCGGCCAGGCCTCGAGCGAACTGCAGGCCGCCGTCGCCGCGCAGCGGCCGCTGCTCGTGCTGGCGCTGGGCCAGGCGGCGGGCCGTGCCGAGCTGACGCCCGAGCGCGTGGCCATCAACGTCGACGACGCGCGCATCGCCGACAACGCCGGTGCGCAGCCGCTGGACTGCGCCATCGTTGCGCGCGGCCCGGCGGCCTACTTCAGCACGCTGCCGGTGAAGGCCATGGTGGCGGCCATGCGGCAGGCCGGCGTGCCGGCGGCGGTTTCGCAGACCGCCGGCACGTTCGTCTGCAACCATGTGTTCTACGGGCTGATGCACATGCTGCGCCGGCGCCGCACGGTGCGCGGTGGCTTCATGCACCTGCCGCTGCTGCCCGAGCAGGCCGCCGGCAAGCCGGGCCAGCCTTCGCTGCCGCTGGCGCAGCAGGTGGCCGGCGTGCGCGTGGCGCTGGCGGCGGCGTGCGCGCACCGCATCGACCTGCACCTCGGTGGTGGCGCACTGGGCTGAGGGCGGCGCCTGGCCCGGCAGTGCGCCGCGCGGTGGCCGTGTAAGGACCGGTCCGCCGCGTCGACCCCGCTTGCGGCGCGCCGGCTGGGCAGCCTGCGCCGCCCCCGATCCCAAGCCGTCCAGGAGCCTGTAACCATGAACCAGCGTCTCATCGTCTCGTCGGCCCTTGCTTGCGCGCTCGCCCTGGGCCTCGTCGGCCAGGTCGCCGCCCAGGACAAGGGCAAGGAGAAGTGCTACGGCATCGCCAAGGCCGGCCAGAACGACTGCGCCAACCTGGCGGGTTCGCACTCCTGCGCCGGCCAGGCCAAGGTGGACAACGCCGCCGACGAGTGGAAGTACGTCGCCAAGGGCACCTGCAAGCAGATCAAGGGCAGGAGCGCCGATGAGGTCAAGGCCCACAAGGGCTGAGCGTTGAAGGCGCCGGCAGCGTCCTCGACGGCCGTCTCGTGAGCGTGCGTTGCCACCACCGGGCCGTTGCCGGCCCGCGCCACGCCCGGGCGTGCACATGAAGTCGGGCATCGGCCTGCGCCAGCCGCACCACCAGGCCCTGATGGCGGCGCCGCCGCCTCTGGGTTTCGTCGAGGTGCACTCCGAAAACTTCTTCGCCGCCGGCGGCGCCGCGCTCGGCGTGCTCGAGGCCGCGCGCGGGCACTGGCCGGTCAGCCTGCACGGCGTCGGCCTGTCGCCGGGTTCGGCCAGCGGTGTCGACGAGGCCCACCTGCAGTCGCTGGCCGCGTTGGCGCGGCGCATCGACCCGGTGCGCGTCAGCGACCACGCCGCCTGGGCGCGCGCAGCGCGCGGGCACCGCGGGCCGGTGGTGCACGGCAACGACCTGCTGCCGCTGGCCTTCACCGACGCCGCGCTGGCCATCCTGGCCGCCAACGTGCAGCGGGTGCAGGACACGCTGCGCCGGCCGCCGCTGCCCGTGCTGCTGCAGGAGGCCGCCATGGCCGATGCCCAGGCGGCCGCGGCGCCGGCCCCCGAGGCGGCCAGCGCATGACGGCGCGCGCGGCCCGGTGAGCCCGCACGACAGGGAGACCCTGCGCCAGCAGATGCTGCTGCGCGCGCTGCTGGGCGACGCCCGTCCCGCGTGCGTGGGCGGCTGGCTGCGGGCGCCGGGACCGGCGGGCGGGCCCGACCCCGCCCGCGGACTGGCCGCCTACCGTGCCAATGCCGGTGCACTGGCCGAGCGTGCGCTGGCCGCGGCCTACCCCACGCTGCAGCAGTTGCTGGGCGCCGACAGCCTGGCCGGCCTGGCGCGCCACTTCTGGCACCGGCACCCGCCGCAGGCCGGCGACATCGCGCGCGGGGGCGCCGACCTGGCCGACTTCATCGCCGCCGCGCCGGCCCTCGCCGACGAGCCCTACCTGGCCGACCTGGCGCGGCTCGAGTGGGCCGTGCACTGCGCCGCCACCGCCGCCGACGCCGGGCCGCCCCTTGGACTAGGGGCCTGTCGCGCCATGACCCGGTGCAAGAATGCCCGCGGTCCATGCCCCCCACCGGACCAACCATGACTCGCACCGCCCTGCCGCTGGCCTTGCTGGCTGCCGTCACTTGCGCCGCCGCCGAACCGCTGCCGAGCGACGCGCAGGAGCGCAGCTGCTGGCTGCGGCACACGCGTGAACGCACCCAGCTGCGCCTGAACGAGCCCATCGCCGTGGAGGTGGCCAACCTGCGCGACGGCGATGTCGTGCGCTCGCCTTTCCGCGTCGACTTCGCGGTGCGCGGCATGGGCGTGATCCCGGCCGGCCAGGTCCACCCCAAGGCCGGACACCACCATGTGTTGATCAATACCTCGTTGCCCATGAACCCGCGCGAGAAGATCCCGTTCAACGACTTTCATCGCCACTTCGGCAAGGCGCAGACGGGCGCCGTGCTCGCCTTGCCTGCCGGCGTGCACCGGATGAGGCTGCTCTTCGCCGACCACGATCACCGGCCCTACTTCGTGTTCAGCCCCGAGCTGCGCATCCAGGTCGCCGGGCCGCGCAGCGAGACGCCGCTGCGCATCGATGCCGCGAACTTCGCCGCCACCTGTTCGTCCTGGTACCAGGACGAACGCTCGCGGCCCCGGCCCGATGGCCGGCGTGCCGTCATCACCAACCTGCGCGACCACGAGCCGGTGGTCAGCCCCTTCAACCTGCGCCTGGCGGTGGACGGGTTCGGCGTCGCCCCCAAGGGCCGCGGTGGTGCCGGGCTCGGCCACTTCCTGCTCGACGTGCTGGGGGAGGGCGGTCGCGTCGTGCAGGCCATCGACCTTGGTCACGGCGCCACGCAGGTCGGGCTGTTCCTGAACCCGGGGCCCTACACGCTGCGCCTGCGTTTCGTCGATGACGGTGGCCAGCGCGATCTCGTGCCGCCCGACCTGACGCCCATCCTCGTCACGGCCCAGGTCAGGCTCTGAGGGCGCACGGCAGCGCGCCGCCGGCGGTGTAAGGTCGGCGCCGCCGCGGCCGACTGCCGGGCATCCGAACAAGGAACTCCGGCGTGAACAAGAAGAAGGGGTTGTTGCTCGTCGGCCTGGTGGGCCTGGCGGGGCTGTTCTTCGCCCTCGACCTGGGCCGCTGTTTCGGACTCGAGCAGGCCCAGGCCGCGCAGGCCGACTTCGCACGGCTTTATGCCGCGCGGCCGGCACTGGTGGTGGGCGGCTTCTTCGCGATCTACGTGGCGGTGACGGCGCTGTCGCTGCCCGGCGCGGCCATCATGACGCTGGTGGCCGGCGCCATCTTCGGCCTCTGGGTCGGCCTCGTGGTGGTGAGCTTCGCGTCCAGCCTGGGCGCGCTGCTGGCCATGCTGTTCGCGCGTTATGTGCTGCGCGATGCCGTGAAGGCCCGCTTCGGCGCGCGGCTGGCCGACATCGACCGCGGCATCGAGCGCGAAGGCGCCTTCTACCTCTTCACGCTGCGCCTGGTGCCGCTGTTCCCGTTTTTCGTCGTCAACCTGCTGATGGGACTCACGGCCATCAAGGCGCGCACCTACTACGTCGTCAGCCAGCTGGGCATGCTGGCCGGCACGGCGGTGTTCGTGAACGCCGGCACGCAGCTGGCGCAGATCAGCTCGCTGCAGGGTGTGCTGTCGCCGGGCATCGTGGGCTCGTTCGTGCTGTTGGGGATGTTTCCGCTGCTCGCCAAGAAGCTCGTCGACGCCGTGAAGGCGCGCCGCGTCTACGCCGCCTGGGCGCACAAGCGGCCGCGCCGCTTCGACCGCAACATGGTCGTCATCGGCGCCGGCGCGGCCGGGCTGGTGACGAGCTACATCGCCGCCGCCGTCAAGGCCCAGGTGACGCTGGTGGAAAACCACAAGATGGGCGGCGACTGCCTGAACTACGGCTGCGTGCCGAGCAAGGCGCTGATCAAGACCGCGACGCTGGCGCGCCAGATGCGCCACAGCGCCGACTACGGCATCGCGCGGGCCGAGTACAGCCTCGACTTTGCGCAGGTGATGGAGCGCATCGCGCACGTGGTGCGCGAGATCGAGCCGCACGATTCCCCCGAACGCTACCGCGGCCTGGGGGTCGACGTGCAGATAGGCACGGCCAAGATCGTAGACCCCTGGCACGTGCAGATCACGGCTGCCGACGGCCAGGTGCAGGTGCTGAGCACGCGCAGCATCGTCATCGCCACCGGCGCCCGGCCCTTCGTGCCGCCGCTGCCCGGCCTGGACGACGTGGGCTACCTCACCAGCGACACGCTGTGGGGCCTGCGCGAGCAACCGCGACGGCTGGTGGTGCTGGGCGGCGGCCCGATCGGCTGCGAACTGGCGCAGAGTTTCGCGCGGCTGGGCTCGCAGGTCACGCAGGTGGAGATGGCGCCGCGCATCATGATCCGCGAGGACGAGGATGTCTCGGCCTACGCCCGCCAGGCGCTCGAGGCCGATGGCGTGCAGGTGCTCACCGGCCACAAGGCGCTGCGCTGCGAGAAGGTGGGCGAGGGGAAGTTCATCGTCGTCGAGGCCGACGGCCAGGAAAAGCGCATCGCCTTCGACGTGCTGCTGTGCGCGGTGGGCCGCGTGGCGCGGCTGTCGGGCTTCGGGCTCGAGGAACTGGGCATCCCGGCGCAGCGCACGGTGGCCACCGACGAGTACCTGCGCACGCCCTTCCCCAACATCCTGGCCGCCGGCGACGTCGCCGGGCCCTACCAGTTCACCCATGTCGCGGCGCACCAGGCCTGGTATGCGGCGGTCAACGGCCTGTTCGGCGACTTCAAGAAGTTCAAGGCCGACTACCGCGTCATCCCCTGGGCGACCTTCATCGACCCCGAGGTGGCGCGTGTCGGCCTGAACGAGCAGGACGCCAAGGCCCAGGGCGTGGCTTACGAGGTCACGCGCTACGGCATGGCCGATCTCGACCGCGCCATCGCCGACAGCGCCGCGCACGGCTGGGTCAAGGTGCTGACGGTGCCGGGCAAGGACAAGATACTGGGCGCCACCATCGTCGGCGCGCATGCCGGCGACCTGCTGGCCGAGTACGTGCTGGCGATGAAACACGGCCTGGGGCTGAACAAGATCCTGGGCACCATCCACACCTACCCGACCATGGCCGAAGCCAACAAGTACGCCGCCGGCGAATGGAAGCGTGCGCACCAGCCGCTGCAGTTGCTGCGCTGGGTCGAGCGCTTCCATGCCTGGCGGCGCGGCTGACCGCGCCGTGGCACGGCCCGACACGAGGATGAGGCGAGCGACCGCGTTGCGCTGCCGGCGCCAAGTTGGGTTGATGGCCGTGGGGATGGCCGTGGGCACGGCCGTGGCGATGGCCCTGGCGAGCCCGCTGGCCACTGCGGCCGACGCTGCGCCGCCCACGCTGCCGCCGCTGGTCATCGGCACCGCGCTGGGCGACGGCTGGCGCGTGGCCAACCTGCCGCAGCAGAAGCCGCCGGTCACCCGCTACCGGCCCGAGACGGTGGAAGGCCGTGCGGCGCTGCGCATGGAGGCCGTGGCGTCCTACGGCAACCTGCTGCACGAGCCGCCGGCCGGCGCGTTGCCGCGGTTGCTGCAGTGGTCGTGGCGCGTCGCGGTGCCCAACCCGGGCACCGACCTGCGGCACAAGGCCGGCGACGATGTCGCGGCCAAGGTCTGCCTGAGCTTCGACCTGCCCTTGTCGCGCGTGCCTTTCGGCGAACGCCTGCTGCTGCAGCTGGCGCGCGCGCGCACCGGCGAGAACCTGCCCGCGGCCACGCTGTGCTGGGTCTGGGGCGGCCCCGAGGCCAGCGGCAGCGTGGTCGACAACGCCTTCTCGCGCCGCGTGCGCTACGTCGTGCTGCGCAACGCGGCCGATGCCGGCGCCGGCTGGCTGGACGAGTCGCGCGAGATCGCCGCCGACTTCGCCCGCGCCTTCGGCGACGAAGCGCCCGCGCCACCGCCGCTGGTGGCGGTGCTGGTGGGCGCCGATGCCGACAACACCGGTGGCCGCTCGGTGGCCTACCTGGCTGCGGCCAGGTTCGGGCCATGAAGCGCCTGCTGCTGCTGGGCGGCGGCCACGCCCACCTGCACGTGCTGGCCGCGCTGGCGCAGCAGCGCCTGGCCGCTGCCGAGGTGATGCTGGTGACGCCGCACGCCTCGCTGGTCTACTCGGGCATGGTGCCGGGGCTCGTCGCCGGCCACTACACGGCCGAGCAGTGCCGCATCGATCTCGCGCCGCTGGCCGCGGCCGCCGGGGTGAGCCTGGTGAGCGGCGCGGCCGTGGCGCTGGACGCCGCGGCGCGGCGCGTGCACCTGGCCGACGGGCGCACGGCCGAGTACGAACTGCTGTCGCTGGACACCGGGTCGGAACAGCGCCGCGAGCGCCTGCCCGGGGCCGCCGGGCAGGCGCTGTTCGTGCGCCCCATCGAGGCCTTCGTGCAGGGCCAGCAGGGCCTGGCGGCGCTGGCCGCGCAGCGTGCGATCGACGTCGTCGTGCTGGGCGGCGGTGCCGCGGGTTTCGAGCTCGCGCTGGCGCTGCAGCACCGGCTGCATGCAGCCGGTGCTGCAGCCGGTGCCGCGGCCGCCGGCGGCGGTGCGGCCGAGCTCGCGCGCGTGGCACTGGTCACCGGCGGCGCCGAGCCGCTGGCCGGCTACCCGCCCGCGGTGCTGCGCGCCGGCGCGCGTGTGCTGGCCGCGGCGCGCATCACGGTGTTCCGCGAGGCCGCGGCGGCCATAGAGCCCGGCATCGTGCGGCTGGCCAGCGGCGCGCGCCTGGCCTGCGACGCCGCCGTCGTGGCCACCGGCGCCGAGGCGCCGTCCTGGCTGGCCGGCAGCGGCCTGGCGCTGTGCGAGCGCGGCTTCGTGCTCACGGGGCCGACGCTGCAGAGCCGCTCGCACCCCGAGGTGTTTGCCGCCGGTGATGTCGCCACGCGCGAAGACGCGCCCCACCCCAAGAGCGGCGTGCATGCGGTGCGCGCGGGGCCGCCGCTGGCGGCCAACCTGCGGCGATTCGTCGAAGGGGCGCCGCTGCAGCCCTACCGGCCGCCGGCGCGCACGCTCAACCTGCTGTCGTGCGGCGCGCGCAGCGCCCTCACGGTGCGAGGCGGCCTGGCCCTGGGTGAGCGGTTCTTCGGCGCCGCGGCCTGGTGGTGGAAGGACCGCATCGACCGCGGCTTCATCGCGCGCTTCTCGGCGCCCCCCGGGGCCGGCGGCGCTGTGGCCTCAGGCGTTGGGACGAAAGGTGATCACCAGCCTTGAGGGCACGCGGCCGTCGATGTCGCGCGGCAGCGACGTCGTGCGGTCTATGGCACGCAGCACGGCGTCGTCCCAGTCCTTGTGGCCGCTGCTCTTGACGAGCCGGCGCGCGATGATGGTGCCGCTGGCCGCGGCGCTGACCTCGACCTCGGCGGCGACGTTCTCGGGCACGCTGCCGGCGAACACCAGGTTGCCGCGGATCAACGCCACCAGGCGCCCGGCGTAGGCCGCCGATGGCGCGGCGCTGCGGGTGGCCGCGCCGACCGACCGCTGCTCGGTGGCGCCGCCGGCCTGGCTCATCATGCGGCGCAGGTTCTCTTCACGCTGCTGGGCCAGGCGCTCTTCCTGGGCCCTGGTTTCGCGCTCGGCCTGGGCGTCCTTCTCGCGCTGCGCCTTCTCGTCGGCGGCGCGCTTCTTCTCGGTGGCCACGCGCTTGCGTTCGGCCGCGGCATCGGCCTCGGCCTTCTTGCGCTCGGCCTCGGCCTTGCGGCGCTCGGCACGCTGGGTGGCGATGTCGGGTTCGGCCGGCTGGGGCGCCGGTTGCGGCGGCGGGGTGGAGGTCGGCGCTGGCGCCGGTGCGCGCGGCGGCGGCGCGGGCTCGGGTGCGGGCTCGGGTGCGGGCGGTGCGGCCGCCTGCGGCACGCTGGCCCACAGTTCGGCGCTCACGGCGTCGGGCGTGCGCGCGCGCCAGTCGACCGACACCGTGAGCGCGGCCACCAGAGCGGCGTGCACCAGCAGCGCCAGCACCGCCCCCGGCCCGTTGCCGCCGGGCGGGCGCGGCAGCAGCGCGTCGTGCGAAAGGGTCAGGGGGACCAGGGTCCCGGCAGCCGCCATGGCGGCTAGCTCGAACCCTGCCTGACCGACAGCCCCACGCGCTTGACGCCGGCGCGCTGCAGCGTGTCCATCACGCGCACCACGTTGTCGTAGCGCACGCTCTTGTCGGCGCTGATGACCACCGGCACGTTGGCGTCGCCGCGCTGCTGATCGCGCACGCGCGCGGCCAGCTGCGGCAGCGCCACGCCCACGGGCTCTTGCTGGTCGACACGCAGGCGCAGCTTCTCGTCGGTGCCGACGATGACCTCGATCACGCTGCCCGGCCGCTGCGCGCTCTTGCCCACGGTGGGCAGGTCGACGACACCGGTGGTGATCAGCGGCGCCGTGACCATGAAGATGATCAACAGCACCAGCATGACGTCGATGAACGGCACCATGTTGATCTCGTTCATCGAGCGGCGGCCACGGCCGCGGTTGACGACGCCGGGCATGGTCAGCGCCGCACGGCCGCCCGAAGGCGCTGACGCTCCCCGCGGGGGACGCGAACGAAGTGAGCTGGGGGCCGCATGTCAACGAGTGCCGGAGGCCATCGCCTGCGTCGTCGCGCCGGCCTGGCCGGCGTTGCGCTGCAGGATGTTGCTGAACTCCTCGATGAAGGTCTCGAGCTGGATCGCGATGCGGTCGATGTCGCGCGCGAAGCGGTTGTAGGCCACCACCGCGGGGATGGCGGCGAACAGGCCGATGGCCGTGGCCACCAGCGCCTCGGCGATGCCCGGCGCCACGGTGGCCAGCGTCACCTGCGTCATGTTCGACAGGCCGACGAAGGCGTGCATGATCCCCCACACGGTGCCGAAGAGGCCCACGTATGGCGACACCGAGCCGACGCTGGCCAGGAAGCTGAGGTGGCTCTCGATGACGTCGAGCTCACGCTGGAAGCTGGCGCGCATGGCGCGGCGCGCACCGTCGAGCTGCGCGCCGGGGTCGAGCCGCTTCTCGCGCAGCTTGAGGAACTCGCGCATGCCGCTGGCGAAGATGCGTTCCATCGGCGCCGTGTCGGCTTTGCCGGCGACGCCAGTGTTGAGCTCGGTGAGGCTGCGGCCCGACCAGAACTCGCGCTCGAAGTCGTCGTTGCTGTTGCGCACGCGCTTGAGGCCGAAGACCTTGCCGAAGATCACCGTCCAGCTGGTCAGCGAAGTCAGCACCAGGCCGGCCATCACGAGCTGCACCACCAGGCTGGCCTGCAGGATGAGGGCGGTGATCGACAGGTCTTGGCTCATAACATCTCGGTGACTTGGTTCGGAATGCGGCGCGGCCTGAAGGTTCCCTGGTCGACACAGCCGATGCGGATCCCGCCTTCGGCCAGCAGCGTGCTGCCGCGCCAGGCTTGCTGCGCCAGTGACATCGACGCCGGCCCGCGGTGGCGCAGCGCCACGGTGACGTCGAGGCTGTCGTCCAGCCGCGCCGGTGCGAGGCAGCGCAGTTGCGCCTCGGTGACGACGAAGATCGCGCCGGTGGCGTCGAGCAGCGCCTGCTGGCTCACGCCCAGGTGGCGCAGCCATTCGGTGCGGGCGCGTTCGAAGAACTTCAGGTAGTTGGCGTAGTAGACGACGCCGCCGGCGTCGGTGTCTTCCCAGTACACACGCAGCGTGTGGCGAAAGGGCTCTTGCGTGGCGGCGGGCGGCATCGGCCGCGATTATGTCGCCCGCCCCGGCGGGCCAGGCCGCGGGCTTGTGCCGGCGTGTGTCGCCGCGGCCGTGCCGCTACGGCAGCGTCCTGCGGTACACCGGGCCCCACAGCGGGTGGCCGGCTTCCGACCGGCTGAGCGCGAATGCCGCGTCGGCGGCGCGTGCGGCGCGAAAGGCGGCCTCGCACTCGGCCAAACGCTCGCTGGTGCAGGTGATGAAGGCCAGCAGCTTGTGCGCGCTGGCCTGGTCGCGGCCGCTGCGCAGGCCGGCCATCAGGGCCTTGCGCAGTGCGGCCTCGGACTGCGCGTACTTGCCGTCGTCGTAGGTGCGTATGCCCTCGACGAGCAGGCGCTCGGCCGGGCGCTCCATCAATTCGGCCAGGCCGCCGCTGGGCGCGGGCGGTGGCGGTGCGGCACAGCCGGCCAACAGGGTGGTCAACAAGGCGGCCATCACGGCGGGCATTGCGGCGGGCATTGCGGCGGGCATCACGGCAGCCAGGGGCAGGGCCAGGGCGGGGGCGAGTTTCATGCGCTCATTGGCCGAAGCGGTGACGCAGCAGCACGGGCTTGTCGGCGCTGATGCGCACGGTGGCGGTATGGGGCGGGAAGTCGGCATTGCGAACGGTGACGGTGTGGCTGCCTTCGCTCAGCTTGAGCTGGTTCAGCGGCGGTGCCGTGCCGGCGCTCTGGCCGTCGACCTCGACCTCGCCCCAGGGCGTGATCGCCAGTTGCAGCGTGCCGCTGGCCGGTGGCGGTGCCACGCGGGGCGCCGCGGCGGCCGCCGGAGGGCGCGCGGCCGTGGCCTTGGCGCGCATCGGGGCGGCGGTGCGGGGGGCGGCCGGGGCCGAGGGTGCAGCGTCGGCCTCGGCCGCGGGTGCAGCGTCGGCCGGGGCGCTGTCGGCCACCGCCCGCTGGGGCAGGGCGGCGGCCGCGGGTGCCGCCACCGCAGGGGCCGTGGTCGGTCGGGTTTCGGCCAGCGACGGCGGCACGGGCGTGCGGGCGCGCAGGACCACGGCGAGGCCGCCAACGGCCACCATCACCCAGAGCAGCGCCACCAGGCCGGCGTGCGGCGCGCGCCGCGACAGCGTGCGCCGCGGCCGCGTGTGGCCGGGGTCGGCCGAAGGCGTGGCGGCGGGTGGCGGCACCACGTCATGGCTGGTATGGCGGTCGATCCAGCGCCGCAGCTCGTGCACCATCTCGCCCGCGCTCTGGAAACGCATGGCCGGGTCGCGCGCCATCGCCTTGGCGGCGATGTTGGACAGCGTGCGCGGCACGCCGCTTTTCACCTCGTGGGCGGGCGCGGGATGATTGGTGAGCACGGCGGTGGTGATCTGCTCGACGCTGTCGCCGCTGTAGGCCTTGCGAAAGGTGAGCAGCTCGTAGAACACGACGCCCAGCGCATGCACGTCGGTGCGGGCGTCGACCGCGCCGCCCAGCAGCTGTTCGGGCGCCAGGTAGTGGGGCGAGCCGGCGACCGCGCCGTCCAGCGCCGGCGGCGCCGCGGTGTGGGCAACGCGGGCGATGCCGAAGTCGAGCACCTTGGGCCGGTCGCGCCGCAGCAGGAAGATGTTGGCCGGCTTGATGTCGCAATGCACGACGCCCTGGGCGTGGGCGTAGGCCAGCGCGTCGGCGACGCGGCGCACCAGCTGGGCGGCCTCGCCGGGGGTGGGCTGCCAGCCGCGGGCCAGGCGCTGGCGCAGGTCGCAGCCGTGCAGGCGCTCCATCGCGATGTAGACGCCATGCGCCGACAGCCCGGCGTCGTGGATGGTGACGATGTGCGGGTGCGACAGCCCGGCCGCGGCGCGGGCCTCGTTGAGGAACAGCGCGTCGACCGACACGCGTTCGGCCGAGGGCACGTCGAACTGCAGCGTCTTCACCGCCACCGAGCGCGACAGCAGCGGATCCCAGGCCTCGTGCACCTGGCCCAGGCCGCCGGTGCCCAGCAGGCCCTTCAGCGCGTAGCGGCCGATGTGCGAGATGGTGGGCTGCTGCTCGACGTCGGCCTCGGGCGTCGGCAGGCCGTCGGCGCCGAGGTCGCTGGGCGGATCGGTGGCGCCGGCGTCGCTGGCCGGCCCGGCCTCATCGGGGAACGGGCCCTGGCCGGCCGGCGGCCGCGAGTCGGCATCGGCAGGCAGCGATTGCACCGTCGCGGCAAAGTCGGACTCCGCGGCGTCGCCCTTGGCGCGCCGATGAAAGGGGTTGTAGGCCACGGTGGCGCAGCTTACGCGAGCCGGGCGCTCCGGCAGCCCAGGAATTGGCCGTCTTTGGCTCGCCTTAACGCTTCGTCACGGATCTGACCTTCAGCGCCATGTCTTGTAGGCCATGTCTTGTGAGCGATGGGATGGACAACCCCCCCCGGCCGAGGGCGTCATCGACGTGCCGGCGCGCAAGTGTCGGCAGGCACTCGCCCGGGAAGGAGCGCGCGCCATGCGGATCGCGACAGTCGGCCTCGATCCGGCCAAGAACGTGTTCCAGGTGCACGGCGGCAACGAGCACGGCCAGGCCGTGCCGCGCAGGCAGTTGCACCGCGACCGGGCCGCGGCGTTCTTGGCCAACCTTCCCGCTCGCCTTGTCGGCACGGAGGCTTGCGGCTGCGTGCATCGCCGGGCGGGCAGGCTGCAGGCCGTGGGTCACGCCGTGCGACCGATGGCGCCACAGTGCGTCAAGCCGTACGTGAAGAGCCACAAGAGCGACGCAGCTGCTGCCGCAGCGATCTGCGACGCCGTGGCCCGTCCTTCGATGTGCTTCGTGCCGATCAGGAATATCGAGCAGCGGTCCGTGCTTGCGCTGCACCTTGTTCGGCAGGGTTTCGTCAGGGCTCGCACTGCCCGCGTCCATCAGATTCGCGGTCTGCTGGGCGCGTGCGGACGCATCGCACCGCAAGGCACTGGCCTCATCGCCAAGCGCGTGCCCGACCTCGCCGAGGATGCGTCGATCGAGTGGCCGGGCGCATTCCGGCGGCTGATCGACAGGCTGCCCGCGCATCTGAAGCGCCTTGAGCAGCCGGTGGACGACACCGCCAGCGCCTGATCGGCGCGCTCGCCGTTCAGCCTTTGAAGCTGCGGGTGCCGGGGCTGGCGTGGCCGCGCGCGCGGCGCACCGCAGCCATCACCGCCACGGCGACGACGGGGATGCTCAGGCCTACGGCGAGATCGACATTCAACGGCAGGCCCAGGCCCTTCAGCGCCTTGGCGCCGTAACCGACCAGCCCCGCCACGTAGTAGCAGATGGCCGCCACCGACAGGCCCTCGACCGTCTGCTGCAGGCGCAGCTGCAGCTTGGCGCGGCGGTCCATGCTGGCCAGCAGCGCCTGGTTCTGGCGCTCGCGCGTGATGTCGACACGCGTGCTCAGCAGCGCGCTGGCCTGCGCCACGCGTTCGGACAGGTCGTGCAGGCGCTGCGAGACCGTGTTGCAGGTGGCGACGGCGGGCGTGAAGCGGCGCGACATGAACTCGTCCAGCGTCTGCAGGCCGGGCAGGCGCCCTTCGCGCAGCTCGGCGATGCGGCGCCCCACCAGTTCCTCGTAGGCGCGGCAGGCGCCGAAGCGGAAGCTGCTCGCGGCCAGCCCGCTCTCGACCTCGGCGGCCAGCCGGGTCAGCTCGTGCAGCAGCGCCTCGTCGTCGCCCTCGCCGCGTGCGATGCCGTCGGTGAGCGTGGCCAGCGCGGCCTCGATCTGCACGATGCGCGGGTTCTGCCGCCGCGCGATGGGCAAGGCCAGCAGTGCCAGCATGCGGTAGGCCTCGATCTCGAACAGGCGTTGCAGCGTGCGTCCGGCCTGGCGTTCGGTGAGGTGCCTGTCGACGAGCACGAAGCGCGAACAGCCCTCGTGCAGCTGGAAGTCGGTGAACACGCGGGCGGCGCCATCGGCGATCTCGGCGGCGACCAGGCTCTGGCCGCTGAAGGCGTCGCCCAGCAGCGCGGTGAGATAGGGCTCTTCGGGCGTGGCCAGCAATTTGGCGTGCACGGCGGCGATGGTGGTGCCCGGTATCTGGGCCAGCCAACCCTCGGGCAGCAGGGCCGCGGCGAGGTTGCGAAAGGGCGGCTCTGAGAGCCCGGCGGCGATCACCGTGTAGCCCGAGAACTCGCCGTGGCGCTCCCACTTGAGCCGCCAGGCGCCGGGCCCGCTGCCGAACTCGGCGCGGAAGTGGGTGTCACCGGGGTGGGGCGCAGGCACGCCCTGGGTCTCGCACAGCGTCGTCAGGTGGGCCAGTTCCCAGCTGCGCTGCTCGGCGTCGATCAGCACCGCGACGTAGCTGGCGCGGGCCGGCGCCGTCATCGCTTCCGGCGGCCGGGCGTGGACTTCGTCGGCCAGCGTGGCCCTCAGCGCGTGATCCGGCGGGAACATCGACATCGTTGGATTGCGGGTTGGAATCCTGGGCGCAACACGTGCTGGCAGTATGTCATGCCGGGTTTGAGCAGCAGCCCGGCGCGTGAGCGCAATCCCCTGTGGCGCGGGCCCCGTGAGCGGGCGGAGCGCGCGCTTGCAACGTGGACAGGCTGGCCGGACGCGGCAGCAGCGCCGCACAACGGCGCGCAGGGAGACGGCAGATGACAGATGGCAGATCACGGATGGCAGACGGCGCCGGGGCGAGCCGTCCACCTGGCTGTCGTGCCACGGGCCGTCTCGAGGATCGGACGGGGTTGATGTTCGCGGCCGCGCTGGCGGTGGCAGCGTGTGCCGCGGCCTGATCTCGTCTACTGAGAGCGTGAGAGTCTCTCGTTCATGCCCGCTCATCACACCAAGAAGCACCTGCTCGTCGTTGCAAGTGCTCGACATAGCCCGAGCTGTGTCTGCGCCTTGCGCCCAGATCGGGCGCCTTTTGGCGCGCTGCCCGGGCGCGCCCGAAAAACGCTCACGCTCTGACTCATCAGGCAGCCCTGCCGTGCGGCAGGGCCAGCGTGAAGGCGCTGCGTGCGACCTCGCTGCCGTTGACCTGCACGCTGAGTTCGTGCCGCCCGACGTGATAGCGGCGTGTCGTCACCGGGCGCAGCACATGGCTGCGGGCCAGTGTGACCGAGGCGCCGGGCAGCAATTCGATGGTCCAGCCCTTGAACACCTTGGGGCGCAGGCTGCCGTCGGCCTTGACGTGGTGCACCACGTAGTCCACGGCCAGCCGCTGCACCTGGCCGGCGTTCGAGCGCAGCGTGAGCGCCAGTTGCAGCGCCCCGCCCAGCGTCACGCGCCGCGGCGCGAGCTTCAGCGCCACCATGCCCTGCAGCGCCTGACCCAGGCCCCACGCCGCCAGCGTGGCGGCATGGCCCTGCTTGATCAGCGAGCGGCTGGCGTGGCGCAGCAGCGCGCGCCGCTCGGCGCTGGCGCCTGGCAGGTGCTCGTGCACCCAGCCGGCCACCAGCGCCGGGTGGTCCTTGGCGATGTCGTTGAGGTGGTTGGCGACGCTGCGGCGCACGTAGGCGCTGGGGTCGTCCTGCAGCGTGCGCAGCAGCGGCAGCGCAGGCGCCGGGTCGTGCACCAGTGCGTGCAGGCGCCGGCCCCAGGGCAGCCGCGGGCGACTGCCTTCGCTGACCAGCCGGCGCACGTGGGCGCTTGGGTCGTGCTGCCAGCGCTCGAAGGTGGCCAAGCAGAGCGCCGGGTGGTTGACGATGAAATCCCGTATGGCGAACTCGGCCGTGAATCGCTGCGTCAGGGCGTGCAGCACGGCCAGCGCTCGTGCCGGCTGCGCCTGGCCCTGGCGGGCCACGAACTCGCCCACCGGCCACAGCACCCAACCGCGCAGGCCATGGTGCAGGCCCGGCGGCGCCGACACGGCATCGTCGGGCATCGGCGGGGCCAGCGCCGCCTCCAGCAGCGTGGCGGCGGTGCCGAAGTCGGCCGGCAGCGTGGCCTGCAGCGCGTCGCAGATCTGCATCGCACGCGCCTTCATCTCCAGTGTCTCCAGGCCGGCCTTGGCGATGGCAGCGAAGGCCACGGCGTCGAAGCGCAGGCCCAGGGCCGCGGCGCGCACCTGCAACAGTGCGGACGTGCCGTCCACCAGCGCCGGGCTCAGCAGGTTCTTGAAGGGCTCCATGGCTTCGCAGTGTAGGCAGCGCTGCTAAGCTCCCGCCCATGTTCACAGGCATCGTCCAGGGTCTCGCGACCGTCCGCGCCATCACCGACCGCACCGGGCTGCGCAGCTTCACGCTCGGCTTGGCGCCGGGTTTTGCCGCGGGCCTGGCCATCGGTGCCAGCGTCGCGGTGGACGGCGTCTGCCTCACCGTCACCGCGCTGCACGGCGACGACGCCGCCGACTTCGACGTCATGCAGCAGAGCCTGGCGCTGACCACGCTGGGCACGCTGCGCGAAGGCAGCCGCGTCAACGTCGAGCGTGCGGCCAAAGACGGCGCCGAGATCGGCGGCCACCCCTTGTCGGGCCATGTCGATTTCCTGGCCACGGTGGCCGAAGTGCGCCGGCCCGAGAACAACCACGTGCTGAAGATCGCCGTGCCGGCGCCGTGGATGCGCTACGTCTTCGCCAAGGGCTACATCGCCGTCAACGGCGCCAGCCTGACGGTGGCGCAGGCCCAGCGCCACGCCGACGGCAGCGGCTGGTTCGAAGTCTGGCTGATCCCCGAGACGCTGCGCCAGACCACCTTTGCCGAGAAGGCCGAGGGCGCGCCGCTGAACGTCGAGATCGAGCGCCAGACGCAGGTCTTTGTCGACACCGTGCGCGCCGCCATCGACGAACGGCTGGGCCCGCTGCTGCCGGCGCTGGAGGCGCTGCTGCGCCAGCAGGGCAGCAGCGTCGACGCGCTGGCCCGCCCGGCCACGCTGCCGCCGGCATGAGCACGCCGACATGAACGTGCCGGGCCGCCCCCAAGCGCTCATCCCGGAGCGCACAGCGCGGAGGGTGGTCCAGTGAGCGCCACGCCGGCTGCGCGGCCGTCGCGCCGCGGCCCGCTGGGGCTGGCGCTGGCGGCGGGCACGGCGCCGCTGTTCGCGCGCCACGCGAGGACGGCCGACGCGCCGCGCTTCGCACTCGGCGTGGCCGCGGGCCCGCCGCGTGCCCACGGCGTGGTGCTGCGGACGCTGCTCACCGGCGCCGACCTGCCCGCCCAGGCCCCGGTGCAATGGGAAGGGGCCGACGACGAAGCCTGCACGCGTGTCGTCGCGCGAAGCGCCGAAACGGCCGTCGGCGACGACGCCCACAGCGCGCACGCCGAGCCCACGGGCCTGCAGCCCGGGCACTGGTACTTCCATCGCTTCGCCACGCTGGGCCAGCGCCGCACGACGGGCCGCACGCGCACCGCGCCGGCGCCCGACGCCGCGGTGTCGCGGCTGGACCTCGTCGTCTTCCTCGGCGACTGCATCGACGAAAACGGCCACGACAGTGCGTCGCCCGACGCGCCGCGCCGTCACGAGGACGGCAAGCTGCGCCTGCAGGGCCGCCGCGACTGGGGCCGGCTGGCGCGTTTTCACCCGCTCGACGACCACCGGTACCGCGACCCGCAGGCCGGCCCCCGGCCTGGCAGGGGCCGCAGCAACACCGTGACCCTGCAGGACTGCCCGGCCCGGCCCGACCCGCGGCGCGCACGGCCGGGCGCGGCGCGGGGGCGCTGCCTCGTCGAAGCCGGGCGGCGCGGGCCGCAGCGCCTGGGCTGAGCGGCGTGCGCCAGCGCCCATCGGCGGCCATGGCTGCCTCACCCGGGGCCTGCGTGCCGGCCTGATGCGCACCGGGTCGGGCCACTTCCTGGCGCGCTGCTGGCGTGGCGACGTGCCGCTGCGCCAGCTGTTCTGGCGCGACATGCTGCTCGTCGGCACCATGGTCAACCTGTTGGCCAGTTTCGGCGCGCTGATGATCGCCGCCGTCGGCGCGCCCATGCCCTGGGCGGCAGCGCTGCACTTCGCGCCGGTGCCTTACAACGTCTTTCTGTGCCTGTCGCTGTGGCGCCGGCCCGTGCGGCCGCAGCCGATGGCCCTGGCCGCGGCGGCTTGGCTGGTGCTGGTGACCATCGTCTAGCGCCGCGGCATCCGGGCCGGCGTCAAGGCGCCACGCACAGGCAGTGCGTGGCGGCCGTGAAGTGGCGGCCGTCAGGCATGGGCTCGGCCAGCCAGGCCAGATCGTCGAGCAAGGGCGCGGCGGCCGCGGGCGGCAGGCCCAGCGCGGCGGCGGCCGTCGTGAGCGCGGTGCTGGCGGGGTCACCGGCGAACAGTGCGCCGGCCGCACCGGCCCACGCGGTCAACTCGGCCAGGCCGAAACGCTGCAGCCAGCGGTCCAGCCGGCCCGGCGCGGCCTCGACGTAGACGACACGTGCATCGGCGCCCAGCTTGGCGCGTGTGGCGGCGCTCTTCAACGCATTCTCCAGGCCGCCCAGGCGGTCGACCAGGCCGTGGCCCAGCGCGTCCTTGCCGGCCCACACGCGGCCCTGCGCCACGGCGTCGATCTTCTCGGGCGTGGTCTTGCGCGCGGCAGCCGCGCGTGCGGTGAAGTCGCGGTAGACATGGTCGACACTGGCCTGCAGCAGGCGTTCGAAACGCGGGTCGAGACCGCGCCGCGGGTCGTAGGCCGTGCCCAGCCAGGTGGTGCTGCTGCCGGCGGCGTTGATGCCCAGCTTGCCTAAGGCCGCGCCGGCGCTGGGCAGCATGGCCACCACGCCGATGCTGCCGGTGATGGTGGCCTCGTCGGCCACGATCTCGTCGGCGGCCAGGCTGATCCAGTAGCCGCCCGAGGCCGCGACGTCGCCCATCGACACCACCACCGGCTTGCCGGCGGCGCGCGTGAGCTCGAGCTCGCGGCGCACGAGTTCGCTGCCGAAGGCGCTGCCACCGGGCGAGTTGACGCGCAGCACCAGGGCCTTGATGTGCTTGTCGTCGCGCGCCTGGCGGATGAGCTCGGCCGTGCTCAGGCCGCCAATGCGCCCGGGGCCGTCGCGGCCGTCGCCGATGCCGCCCTCGGCGACGATCACGCCCAGCGCGTCGCCGTCGGTGCGCGGCTTGATGCGGGCGAGGTAGTCGCGCCAGTGCACCTGGCGGAAGGTGGTGCTGCGGCCATCGTCGGGTTTGGCGTCGTCGGCCACCGCGCCGCGCTGGACCATCGCCGCCCGCATCTCGTCGCGTGTCTTCAGCGCGTCCACCCACTGGCGCTGCAGCGCCCACCCGGCGGGGTCGCCACCGGCCTGCTCGAGGCTGGCCGGCAGCGAGTCGATGGCCTGCATCACGCTGCCGGCGGGCTTCTTGCGTGCCCGCTCGACGCCCGTGGTCCAGCTGGCCCACAGCGCACCGTAGAGCGCGGCGTCGCTTTCCAGCGTTTGCGGCGAAGGCCCGCTGGCGGTGAAGGTCTCGCCTGCGTTCTTGTACTGGCCGGCGCGCACCACATGGGCGGTGATGCCGACCTTGTCGAACAAGTCCTTGTAGTAGCTGCGCAGGCGGCCGTAGCCCTGCACGCTGACGCTGCCCATCGGGTGCAGCCAGACCTCGCTGGCGTGCGCCGCCAGGTAGTAGCCGCGCTGGTCGAGCTGGGCGCCCCACGCGATCACCGGCTTGCCCGCGGCCTGCAGGCGCTGCAGCGCCGCGGCCACCTCGCGCAGCGTGGGCAGGCCGGCGGCGCCGAGATCGTCGGTCATCAGCAGCGCGTGGGTGATGGCCGGGTCCTTGGCAGCGGCGTCGAGCACGGCCAGCAGGTCGCGCAGCCGCGCGCCGCCGTCGCCCTCACCCTGCAGGTGGCGCAGCACGGCGCTGCGGCTGCTGGCCGGGCGCTGCTCGCTGATGCGGCCCTGCAGGTCGAGCACCAGCGCCGTCTTCGGCTGCAGTGCCGGCGCGCCGCCCCGCAGCAGGCCCCAGGCCAGCGCGGCCAGCAGCGCGACGAAAAGCAGGTTGAGCAGGGCGCGGCGGCTGGCGTCGAGAAACCACCACAGGGCGCGGCCGGCGCGGGCGAGGGTCGAGAGCAGAGAGGACATGGCAGGGCGGCGAGCGGGTCGCGCAGGGTGCGGCAATGCGTGGAGCTTACGCAGACCGCGCCGGCCCGGTGGACGCGTGCGACGAAGGTCCGATGGCGGGTGATGGGCTGCGGCATCGGCCGGCGCGGCGTGCTGCGCGCGAGTTGATGCAGGTCGTGTGTGGTGCTGGCGCTGCAGCGCGCGCCGGCGCGAATTGAGGCTGCTCAACGGGGCAGGGCGGCGGCCAGACGAAGAATGGCCGCAGAGGGGGTTGGCCCACAGACCGCGGGCGTCGGTGCCCTGCATGTCATCCTCGGCTGTGGCCACGGCCCCGGAATGCTGGCGTACGCCGGCAAAGGGGGATTCATGATCAGCCGCAGGCACTTCTCGCTGTCCACCGCGGCCGCAGTCGGCGGCCTGTCGGGGCTTCAGGCCTGCGCTCCGGCCTCCGGCGTCGGCAGCTACGAGCAGGCCGTGGCCGAGACCTGGCGGCATGGCCGGCCGGGTGCCGCCGGCGCAGCCGACCTGCAGCGTGAACTGGTGCGCTACGCGACGCTGGCACCTTCCAGCCACAACACGCAGTGCTGGAAGTTCCGGCTTGCCGAGCGGGCCATCCACATCCTGCCCGACCTGTCGCGGCGTTGCCCGGCGGTCGACCCCGACGACCACCACCTCTTCGTCTCGCTGGGCTGTGCGGCCGAGAACCTGGTGCATGCGGCGCTGGCGCATGGGCTGAAGGGAGAAGTCGACTTCGACGCCGCCGCCACGGTCGTGCGCGTGCGCCTGGAGCCTGCGCCGGCTGCGGCCTCGCCGCTGTTCCAGGCCATCCCGCAGCGACAGTGCACCCGAGGCGACTACGACGGCCAGCCGCTGAGTCCGCAGGATCTTGCGCTGTTGCAGCAGGCGGGCAGCAGCCCTGGCGTGCAGCTGTCGCTGCTGACCGAGCGCAGCGCGATGGAAAGGGTGCTCGACTTCGTGTTGCAGGGCAATGCGGCGCAGATGAGCGACCCCGCCTTCGTCGACGAGTTGAAGGTGTGGATACGCTTCAGCGGCAGCGATGCGGTGCGCAGCGGCGACGGCCTGTATGCCGCCTCATCCGGCAGCCCACCACTGCCGGCCTGGCTTGGCCGCCCGATGTTCAGCCTGTTCTTCACCACCCACGGCGAGAACGACAAGTACGCGCGGCAGCTGCGCAGTTCGGCCGGCATCGCGGTCTTCGCCGGGGCCGCCGCCGACGCGGTGCACTGGGTGGAGGTGGGGCGCTGCTACGAGCGCTTCGCGCTGCAGGCCACGGCGCTGGGCGTGCGCAACGCGATGTTGAATCAACCGGTGGAGGTGACGGCGCTGCGTGCGCCCTTTGCCAGCGCGATGGGGCTAGGGACAGGCCGGCCCGACCTGGTGGTGCGCTTCGGCCGTGGGCCGGAGATGCGGCCGTCGCTGCGGCGGCCGGTGCAGGCGGTGCTGGTCTGACGCACCGAGGTGCGCGACCTTGACGTGGACCGCGAACGCCCCATGCCGTGCGGCAGCCGGCACGGGGCCGGCCGCAGCCGCGGGCCTCAGACGAGCAGGCTGAATTCGGCGCGGTACAGCGCGCCCAGGACGTCGTGCCCGTCTGCTTCGAGTCGCATCACGAAGCGACCGGAATCGGCGTGGTCGACACGGTACAGCCCGCTGCGCAACGCCGCCTGGGCATCGCCGCGAAGCAGCAGCGAGAACTGCTCGAGGCCCGGGTCGCCGGCGCGGTCGCGCACGGCCAACAGGCGCAGCGTGCGGCGCTCGCCGCGCTGCGTGCGCAGCTGCAGATCCTGGCCGGCAAGCGCCTGGAACACGGCCTGCGTAGGGCTGCCGCCCAGGCGCCGCGCCACCGTGGCACGGGCCGCGGCAGGCGCCGTCAGCAAGGGGCCGAGCAGCGCGCCCCCGGTGGTGGCGGCGACGAAGGTGCGTCGGTTGCTCATGGGTGGTCTCCTGTACGGGGTGGTGGCGGCTCTAGGCGGTTGACGGTATGCGGGTCGCGTGCCGAAGCGGCGCGGCAGCGGTGTCGGCCGCTGCCCGCGCCGCAGGGGGCCAGCACATCGACACGTGCAGGCCCTGTGTCGCCATCTCCGCGAATCCCAGGCGCAGGTAGAGCCCGCGCGCCCGGTTGTGCATCTCGACATGCAGCAGCACGCGGCGCTGCGAGGCTTCGGCTTCACGCTGCAGTTCGCGCAGCAGCGCGCTGCCGAGGCCGCGGCCCTGGCAGGCCGGCAGCAAGGCCAGGTCGACGAGGTGCAGCGCATCGGCGCGGTGGGCGACGAGCAGGCGCCCGGCCGCGGCGTCGCCACACAGCACGATGTGGTCGCTGGCGGCCGGGAACGCCGACCGGTAGTGGGCGTCGCGCGCCGCATATTGCAGGCGCAGGAAGGTTTCGCGTTGCGGTGCTGTCCAGCCGGCGCCCGCCAGTTCGTCCATGCGCGACCCGGCGTAGAGGTCGAACAGGAAGCGGGCGTCGTCGGCGACGGCCGGGCGCAGGGTGCAGGCGGTCACGGTCAGTTGCGCGACGGGAAGATGCCGAAAAGGGCGATGATGAAATTGACGCCGAGGAAAGGCTGCCGGTTCTCATGCGCTTGCGCGCCGCCGGTGCTGGCCAGCGGCGCGGCGGTGGCCACCAGGTTCGACGCCGCGCGGTAGACCTTGGCACCTGCCGTGGCGGCCATCGCCACGCCCGGACCCGGCGTGCCGGTGGTGGCGCCGCCGTCGGCCGCTCGCAGCGTGTGCGTGTGCGAGGGCATCTGCGCCGCCGTCAGCGTCACTGCGGGCTGGCCGCTGCGCTCGCCCAGCGTGTGGGGTGTCAGGCCCGGTCCCTGGCCGGCATGCGTGGGCATGCGACCGCGCAGGTCGGGCAGCGCGAAGTTGGTGCGGCCGTCGCCGCCGTAGGTCGTGCCCAGGATGGAGAACAGTGCCTGGTTCTGGGCGATGGGCAACAACTGGCCGTCGCAGAAGGCCCAGTTGCGCGGCGCGAAGCTGCCCGCGAAGACGCGCACTTCACCGATGAAGGGTTCAGACATGGCTGCTCCTAGTTGCGCGAAGGGAAGATGCCCTGCACGGCAATGATGAAGCTCAGCGTGCCGTAGGGGGCCATGTTGCTGTGGGGCTGGCCTGCGCCGGTGGCGTCGACCGCGGCCGCCGCCATGTCGATCTGCGGTGAGCCGTTGCCGTAGAAGGCCGCGGTGGCCGTGGCCGCGCCCGGT
Organism: Leptothrix sp. (in: b-proteobacteria); assembly: GCA_013822265.1. Classification (GTDB taxonomy): domain Bacteria; phylum Pseudomonadota; class Gammaproteobacteria; order Burkholderiales; family Burkholderiaceae_C; genus Rubrivivax. Next base: position 44,939 of record PNKD01000002.1, on the reverse strand, counting down.
GCGCTGCTGGGGCCGTAGGCCGGGCTCGATGAGTTGGTCGACGCCATCTGGGCGTGGCTGTGCATGGGCATCTGCGCTGACGACAGCGAGCTGGTTTCGCTGCCGAGGCGCTCGCCGATCTGCCGTGAGTTCAGGCCCGGCCCCTGGCCTTCGTGCAGCGGCACGCGGCCGCGCAGGTCGGGCAGTGCGAAGGTGGTTCGGCCGTCGCCGCCGTAGTACGTGCCCAGCAAGGAGAACAGCGCCGTGTTCTGCGCGATGGCTATCAGTTGCCCGTCGCAGAACGCATAACCGCGCGGCGGGAAGTTGCCCGCGAACATCTTGATTTCACCGATGAAAGGGTCGGCCATGACAGGCTCCTGTTCAGTTGCGCGACGGGTAGATGCCTTCGAGGGCGATGCAGAAGTTCACCACCAGGCTGGGTTGCATGTTGTCGTGCGCCTGGCTGGAACCGGCGCTGCTGACCGCACCGGGCGCCAGCGCGGTGAGGTTGGTTGGCGCCGCATAGACGTCGACCCCGCCGCGTCCTTTGGCGCCCATCAGGTTGCCCGCCGGGCTGGTGCCGGCGGCCAGATCGGCAGACGCGCGTGTAGTGTGGCCATGGGGCGGAAGGTGCTGCGGCAGCAGCGTGACGGTCTCGGCACCGCCGACCTCACCCTGGCTGACAGGCGGCAGCCCTGGGCCGTTGCCCGGATGCACCGGCGCGCGCCCGCGCAGGTCGGGCAGGCCGAAGGTGCTCTGCCCGTCGCCGCCGTAGGTGGTGCCGAGCAGCGAGAACAGCGCCGAGTACTGCGCAATGGACAGCAACTGCCCGTCGCACTGGGCCCAGCCGACCGGCGCGAAGTTGAAGCCGAAGGGGCGGATCTCGCCGATGAAGGGTTCAGACATTTGCGCGCTCCTGGGGGTCGCTCAGTGGAAGGGGGCCCTGCGTGGCGGGGCTGGCCATGCCGCCGCCGCGCGGCCGATGGCCGGCGCGGGGTTCTCGAAGCTCGGGCCGGTGCGCATGTCACGCGGCGCGGGCCGTTCAGCGTGCCGTGCGAGCAAGGCCGCGGCGGGCCCAGCCCAGGGCGGCAAGTGCCAGGCCGGCCAGTGCCAGCGAACCGGGTTCGGGGGTGGGGTTGGGGCCGGGCGGGGTACCGTTGCCGCGCGTGGTCAGCGTGATGGTGAAGTCGCCGAAGGTGTCGGGCTGCGTGGGCGCAAACTCCACCAGGCCGATGGCGAAGGAAATCTGGTTGGCACTGTCGAGCGTGAACCAGCTGTCGACCACGCTGGCGCTGGCGGTGACCCCTGACGCCGAGACCGAGATGCCAGTGATGGTTTCGTTGGCGATGTCGAGACCGCTGAAGACGAACATCGCCGTCGAGGCAAAGCCCGCGGTGTAGGCCCCCGTGCCGTAGTCGTCGCCCTTGAGATGCAGGAATATCGAGTAGGCGCCGATGTCTATGCGCTCGCCGCTGGCCGCGCCAGCGAGCATGTTCGCACCCAGATTGGTGTCGGCGACTCCTGCCGTGCCGTTGGGTGCGAACTCGACGCCGGCTGTCACGGCCAGGGTGTCGGTGGTGTCCAGGCCGATGCCGGTACCCGTCAAGGCCACGGTGACCGTGTCGCCGATCAGGCTCGCATGCACCTGGGCCGCAAACAGACTACCGCAAGCGAGCAACGCGGTGCCCAGCCACTTGCGCCCATGACGAAACAACCAATGTCCTGAAGTCATGTGTTCATCCTCAACGGCGACGGCCGGGGTCGACGGTGCCCCTGGCCTGAGTTGCAGGCGTTGCAAGTACCGATCCAGTTCGAAAAACGTCGTTCTGAATCAAGCACTTCTGCGGCAGCGGCGACAAGCGTCGGTGCCTGGCGTCAACTGCGCCGACACCGGGTTATCCCTTCAATCCTGCAGCCAGCGCTGCATCTGCGGGTACGGCGCAGCGCCTGCTGCCAGGGCCGCATCGCCGGTCATCGTCATGCCCGCGGCGGCGAGTGCAGGCACACCGGGGTAGACACCCATTTCGAAGGTCATGCGCAGGCCGGCCGCCCGGCCGCCGTAGCCGCCTTCGTGGAACAGCAACTCCCCCGGCAGGCCCAGGTGCACCAGCGCGGCCCACGACCACGCGATGGCCACCACCTCGGTGGCCCGCGCGTCGGCGTCATCGCCCTCCAGCGCGCCATCGAGCGCTGCCCGCCGGTGGGCCGGCGTGACGGCCAGGTGCCCCGCCTCGTGCAGCAGGTCGCCGGGCCAGCGCAGTTGCGTGGCGTCGAAGACCAGCGTGCCGTGGGCGATGCGCACGCCCGGCAGGAAGGCGACGGCCGGCACCTCGCCGGCCAGCACCGGCAGGCCGATGGCGTTGAGGAAGGTGGTGATGCGGTCGAGGGTGTCGTCCATGGCGGCATCAGTATCGTTTGTGGCGCCGCGGATGTCTGCCGCCGCGGCGGCCCGGCGCGAGAGCGCCCGGTCTCGCGCCTGACCCCCTTGCTTGTGCGGGTCGAGCCTTGACGCCACGCAACACGGCGTGTTCGGCTCCGGTTCGAAAATGCAGACACGGGCCCGCGGCTGCCGGCCCTGGCGACCAACGCAGAGGTGCCGCATGGGGACATGGATGCCGATCCTGGCCGCGCTGGCCGTCGTGCTGGCCGTCGCGCTCGTCATCGGCCACCGGGTGCGGCGTGGGCCCGATCTCGGTGCCGAATTCGCCCGCCGTCGCGCCGCGTTGCTGGCCGCCGCACCTGCGCCGGCGAAGCCCGAATTGACCGAGGCGCTGATCGCGCCGCTGCCCGCGCCGGTGCAGCGCTACCTGCGCGTCACCGGCGCTATGGGCAAGCCGCCGGTGCGCAGCGTCGAGCTGCACTTCGACGCCGAGATGTTCAGCCGGCCCGGTGCCGCCGGCCTGCGCGGCCCGGCGCTGCAGATCGACCGCTTCGACCTGCCGCGGCGCCTGTTTTTCATGCGTACGCGCAAGGCCGGGCTGCCGGCGGCGGTGCTGCACGACTACCGCGGCGCTCAGGCTTCGATGCAGGTGCGGCTGGCATCGCTGTTCGACGTCGTCGACCTGCGAGGCGACGCGCTGGCGCGCACCGAGACCGTGACGCTGCTCAACGACCTGTGTTTCTTCGCGCCGTCGTGGCTGGTCGATGCGCGGCTGGCCTGGACGGCCATCAATGACCGCCGCTGCGCGGTGAGCTTCACGCAGGGGCCGCATTGCGTGCGCGCCGCGCTCGAATTCAACGACGCGGGCGAACTCGTGAACTTCCACTCCGAAGACCGCGGCGCGCGGCAGAAGGACGGCTCGCTGCGGCTGCTGCACTGGGCCACGCCGATGCGCGACTACCGCGAGTTCGAGGGCCGCCGCGTCGCCACGCGCGGCGAAGCGGTCTGGTCCTACCCGGAAGGAGACTTCGTCTACGGCCGCCTGAGCTTGACGCACATCACCTTCGACGCCACGCCATGAAGCCCGCGACACGTCTGGCCGCCCTCGGCGCATTGGCGTTGGTGCTGACGCTGGCAGCGGCCGGCCACAGGGTGCGCGAGCGCTTCGAACGCGACCTGGCACGGGCGGCGGCGCGTGCGGCGCAGGGCAGCACGCTGCTGGCCACGCGCTGCGGCGAGATCGAGGTGCAGCAGGCGGGCGCTGGCGTGCCGCTGCTGATGGTGCACGGCAGCGGCGGCGGCCACGACCAGGGCATGGCCTGGGCGCGGCCGCTGGTGGACGAGGGCGTGCGTGTGATCGCGGTGTCGCGCTTCGGCTACCTGCGCACGCCGCGCCCGGCCGACGCCTCGCCCGAGGCGCAGGCCGATGCCCATGCCTGCGTGCTCGACGCGCTGGGCATTGCGCGGGCCGCGGTGATGGGCGTGTCGGCCGGCGCGCCTTCGGCGCTGCAGATGGCGCTGCGCCACCCGGGCCGCGTCTCGGCGCTGGTGCTGGTCGTGCCCATCGCCTGGAAGCCCGGCGCGGTGGCCGATTCGGCGCCGCCGGTGTCGGACGAGAAGGACCGCTGGCTGCTGCGCCTGCTGGGCTCGGACTTCCTGTTCTGGAGCGCGCTGCACATCGCGCGCGACCCGCTGGTGCGCCACGTGCTGGCGACGCCGCCCGAGCAGGTGGCCGCGGCCGGTGCGGCCGAGCGCGCGCGTGTCGACGATCTGGCCGGGCGCATCCTGCCGGTGTCGCGCCGCGCTGCCGGGCTGCTCGACGACACCGGGCTGGGCAAGCGGCTGCGCCCCGCGCCGCTGGAAACCATCCGCGTGCCGACGCTGGTGGCGAGTGCGCGCGACGACGGTTTCGGCACCTACGCCGCGGCGCAGTACACCGCCAGCCGCATCCCGGGCGCCAAGTTCGTCGGCTTCGACGACGGCGGCCACCTGCTCGTCGGCCACGAGGCCGCGGTGCGCGCGCAGATCGTGGCGCTGCTGCGCGCGGCGCCGCCCTGAGCGCGGCGCCAACCTGCCGCGGCAGACGCGGGCGGCGGGCGGCCGAGCCGGCTTGCGATACTCCGCGCCGCCATGCAGTCCATCCTCTCGGTCACCGTGCCGTTCTTCGCGCTCGTGCTCTGCGGCTACCTGGCGGCGCGCCGCCACGTGCTGCCCGAGAGCGCGATCCCGGGGCTCAACGCCTTCGTGCTGTACTTCGCGCTGCCTTGCATGCTGTTCCGCTTCGGCGCCGGCACGCCGCTGTTCGACCTGCTCAACCCGGTGGTGCTGGCCGTCTACCTGGCTGCGGCGCTGATCATCGTGTTCTTCACCATCGCGCTGACGCTGAGCGAGCGCGTGCACCTCAAGGACGCCGCCTTCGGCGCGCTGGTGGCGGCGTTCCCGAACACCGGCTTCATGGGCGTGCCGCTGCTGGTGGCGCTGCTGGGCTCGGCGGCGGCGGGGCCGGTGATCTGCTCCATCCTGGCCGACCTCTTCGTCACCAGCTCGCTGTGCATCGCGCTGGCGCAGGCGCATGGCGCGGCGGGGCAGGGGCCGCGCGCGGCGGCGGCGCGCGCGCTGCGCGGCGCGTTGTCGAATCCACTGCCCTGGTCGATCGCGCTGGGTGCGGTGTTCTCGGTGATGCAGTGGCAGCTGCCGGGCCCGGCCGACACGGTGGTGCGCATGCTCGCCGATTCGGCGTCGCCGGTGGCGCTGTTCACCATCGGTGCGGTGCTGTGGCGCGCCGGCCAGCACGCCCACACCCGCACCCCGGTGGCGGACTATCTGCCGGTGGCGCTGATCAAGCTCTTCCTGCACCCGCTGCTGGTCTTCGGGCTGGCCGCCGGGGCGCACGTACTCGGCGCGCCGCTGTCCAAGTTCCAGCTCGTCGTGCTGACGCTGGCGGCGGCGCTGCCCAGTGCCAGCAACGTGAGCCTGCTGGCCGAACGCTACGGCGCCGACAACGGCCGCGTGGCACGCATCATCATGAGCAGCACCGTGTTGGCCTTTGTCAGCTTCTCGGCGCTGGCCTGGCTGTTCGGCGTGCAGCCGAAGTGATGTCGCACGGGCGGGGCCGCGGCCACCGCCATCGATAAGCGGCGCAAAGCGGGCTGAACTCCAGCGATCGCCGCCGCCCGGCGCGGCCGACACTGCCCGGCAAGACCCGGCACGGCCCGTGCGGGGTCGATTGACCGGAGCCCTTGTCGATGACCGCCCGCCCGCACGTCCGTCCTCGCCCGTCGTCGCTGGCGGCCTGCCTGCTGTGCGCCGCGCTGGCCGCGCCGGCCGCAGCGCGCTGCGTCGACGAGGACGCGCCCGAGGTCGCGCCGTCGCCCGCCGCGGCGCCCACGCCCCCGGCCGACCCGCGCGGCACGCTTGGCGGCCTGGTGCGCGACGCGCTGGCACGCAGCCATGCCGTGGGCGCGTCGCGCCTGCTGGCCGAAGCCGCGCTGCAGGACATCGAGGAGACCCGCGCCGCGCGGGCCGTGCAGGCCAGCGTGGGCGGCGGCGTCGGCCCCGGCGGCAGCCGCTCGGCCGGCGTCACCGGAAACGCTGCGCTGCAATTGCGCGCCACGCTCAACGTCAGCCAACTGCTCTACGACGGCGGCCGCACCGACCGCCTGGTCGACTGGCGCACGCAGCTCGCCGAGTCGGCGCGCTATGGCCACCTCTCGCAGCAGGAACAGCTGGCGCTGACGGCCGTGGCGCTGCAGCTCGAGCGCAGCCGCCAGCGCATGACGGGGCAGGTCTGGCGCAACCACGTGCGCAAGACCGGCTGCCTGGTCGAGGCGCTGGAAACGATAGTGCGCACCGACCGCGGCCGCGCCAGCGAGCTGCTGCAGGCCAAGAAGACGCTGCAGCAGGCCGAACTGACGCTGGCGCAGACGCAGTCCACCGCGCGCCAGATCGAGGTGCGCCTGCGCCGCCTGGTTGGCGACGGCCTGCCGCCCACCGACGGTCTGAGCAGCGTGTTCAACGGCGTGCCCGAGCTGCCGCAGCTGGTGGCCGACGCCGAACGCTCGACCGAGATCGCCCAGCTCGACGCCCAGGCGGCGGCAGCGCGGCGCTACGCCGAGGCCGTGGCCGCCGGCAACAAGCCGCAGCTGAGCTGGAACATCGGCGGCAGCGCCGCCGCCGGCACCGGCGGCACCACCGGTCCGGCCAAGAGCGGCTCGTACTCGGTCGGCGTGTCGGTCAACATCCCGCTGCTCAGCCCGGGCCTGGAGCCCGCCAGCGGCGCCGCCGCCAAACGTGCCGAGGCCGCGCGGCTGCAGCGCGCCGAGGCGCTGGAGTCGCGGCGCTCTCGCGTTGCCGAGGTGCACGAGCAGGCACTGGCCAGCGTCGACCGCGCCGAGCGCGTGGCCGCGGTGCTGAAGAACAGCGAGCAGGTGCGCAGCTTCACGCTGCAGCAGTGGCAGCAACTGGGCAAGCGCAGCCTGTTCGACGTCATGGCCGCCGAGGCCGACCACTACAACATGCGCGTGGCCTACGTCAACGCGCTGCACGACGTGCAGCAGCTCAACGCGAACCTGCTGAGCCTGGGGCGCGGCGTCATCGAGTGGCTGCGTTAGCCGCTGTTGCGCCAACGCCGCACCCGCCAACACAATAGATCAACCCCGCGAGGCCCCCCGAAATGCAGATCGTCATCCTGATTCCCCTGGGCGTGCGCACCGGCGGCCCCGAGGCGCTGCACCAGCTCTCCGACAGCCTGCTCGGCCAGGGCTGGGACGCCCGCGTCTGGTACACGCAGGCGGGCGATCTGGAGGTGCTGGCCGGCGCCGCGGCCCAGGCCGGCGGGGGCGACGTGGTGCTGCGCGTGCCCGCGCGCCGCAACCCTTTCGACGACTACGACGGGTACCGCACCGTGCCGGCCGACATGGTGCACCTGGGCCCCAACACCTGCTTCGTGCTGCCCGAGGTCTACATCAACTGGATGAAGCACATCCCGCGCAGCCGCTGCGTGATCTGGTGGCTGAGCGTCGACAACGCGCTCGAGGGCCTGGGGCCGCGCCACGTCAACCTGAACACGCTGCGCCATTCACGCGTCGTGCACGCCTGGCAGTCGGGCTATGCCCGCGACTTCGTGCAGGCGCTGGGCATGCCGCAGGCGCTGCCGCTGTCGGACTACACGCCGCTGGCCGGCATCGCCCACGGCCTGCCTCGCACCGACATCGCGATGAACGCCGGCGGCAAGGTCATCTACGACGTGGCCGCGGTGGCCGCGCGGCTCGAGCGCGAATGCCACGCACGCGTGCACCTGATCAAGGGCATGAGCCGCGAGCAGGTCTACGACGCTCTGGGCCGCAGCAAGCTCTTCATCGACCTGGGTAACTTCCCCGGCAAGGACCGCATGGCGCGCGAGGCACTGCTGCGCGGCTGCTGCGTATTTGCGCTGGATGCCGGTGCCGCGCGCGACTACGCGCTGCCCGACGAGTTCTACTTCAAGCCCGACGACGTCGACCAGATCTTCGCCGCGGCGCGCCTGGTGATGGCCGACCACGCCCACCACTTCGGCCTGCAGCGCGCGGCCTGCGAGGCCGTGACGCGCGAACGCCTGGTGTTCGAGCGCGAGGTCGGCCGGCTGGCGCAGGCGGTCGGCTGCTCGCTGCGGCCGAAGGCGGTCGAGGCCGCGGATGCGCTGGTGCCGCAAGCCGCGGACGCGCATGCCCGCGAGACCGTGCCTGCGCTCGCCGAGCGCGAGCCGGCCGAGGCCGTGGCCTGACGCGCCGGCGGCCCCTGACCCGAAGGACGGCATGAACAAGACCCTGCACATCGGCATGGCGGGCGCGGGCCTGTCCTGCGCCGTGATCGCGCGCGAACTGGCCGAGGCCGGGCACCGCGTCACCGTCTTCGACACGCGGGCGCACGTGGCCGGCAACTGCCACACCGAGCGCGATCCGAAGTCGGGCGTGCTGCTGCACGTCTACGGGCCCCACATCTTCCACACCGACGACGAGGAGGTGTGGGCGCTGGTCAACCGCTACATGAACTTCAGGCCCTACGTGAACCGGGTCAAGGCCACGACCGGCGGGCGCGTCTACTCGCTGCCGATCAACCTGCTGACCATCAACCAGTTCTTCGGCAAGACCTTCAACCCGTCGCAGGCTCGCGCCTTCATCGAGAGCCGCGCCGACCGCTCGATCACCGAGCCGCGGAGCTTCGAGGAACAGGCGCTGCGCTTCATCGGGCGCGAGCTCTACGAGGCCTTCTTCAAGGGCTACACGCTCAAGCAGTGGGACGTCGACCCGAAGCGCCTGCCGGCGTCCATCCTCAAGCGGCTGCCGGTGCGCTTCAACTACGACGACAACTACTTCTTCCACCGCTTCCAGGGCATGCCCGAAGACGGCTACACGCCGATGGTGCAGCGCATGCTGGACCACCCCGGCATCGGCGTGCACCTGGGCGAGGGCTTGGCCGCGGCCGACGTGCCGCGTTTCGACCATGTCTACTGGTCGGGCCCGCTGGATGGCTATTTCGGTTTCGACGAGGGCCGACTGCCCTACCGCACGCTGGACTTCGAGCGTTTCGAGGGCGAGGGCGACGTGCAGGGCTGCGCGGTGATGAACTACACCGACGCCAGCGTGCCCTACACACGCATCACCGAACACAAGCACTTCGCGCCCTGGGAGAGCCATGAGCGCTCGGTGTGCTACCGCGAGTTCAGCCGCGCCTGCGGCGCGCAGGACATCCCCTACTATCCCGTGCACCTGACCGAGGGCGACCAGCTGCTGCAGCGCTACCAGGCGCGCGCGAAGGCCGAGCGCGGCGTGACCTTCGTCGGCCGCTTGGGCACCTACCGCTACATGGACATGGACGTCACCATCCGCGCCGCGCTGGACGTGGCCAGGGCGGCACTGGCCGGCTGAACGCGCTCACCGCCGCGGCGTCGGCGCTCTGGTCGAACGCATCGAGCCGACGGCGCAGCGAGCCCAAGGGCACGGTTGCGGGGTCGCTGACTGAAGCGATCTCGTCTGCCGGCCGCGTGGCGAAAGGCCCGGGGCTCAGGACGTCTGGTGCAGCGTTTGGGGGTCGACCGCGGCCGTGTGCGCGCTGCTCTGACGCCCCGGACTCTCGCTCGCGGCGAGGGGGCCGCCCACGGTGGCGCAGTCGCGACCCGACTCCTTGGAGCGGTACAGCGCCTCGTCGGCAATGCGGGTCAAGTCCTCGAGGCAAGTTCCCATCGTCGAGTCGGCGATGCCGAAGCTGACGGTGAACCGCGGCACCTTGCCGTTCGTCAGCGCGGCCGCCAGTGCCGATCGGGCCCGCTCGGCCCATTCGGCCGCTTCGTCGGCACCCGTGGTCGGCAGGATGACGGCGAACTCCTCGCCGCCCCAGCGCGCCACCGTGTCCTGCGCGCGGACGATGCTCTTCATCGTGTCGGCGAACAAGCGCAGCGCGGCGTCGCCCGCCGGATGGCCATGGGTGTCGTTGAGCGCCTTGAACCGGTCAAGGTCGGCCATCAACAAGGCAAACGGCTGCTTCGTGCGCAGCAGCTCGCCGATCGTGGCCTCGAACGCGCGCCGGTTGGCCAGGCCGGTGGCGGCATCGGTAGAGGCCTGCAGCTGGGTGTGCTCGAAGGCCCTGACCACGCCGATGCGCGCCGCGGCCTGCGTGCCGACGGCCACCAGCTGGCTCACCTGGCGTGGTGACGGCGCCTGCCCCGCCGGGCCGGTCACGTGCAGCACGCCGAGCGCGTGCCCCATGAAGGGCAGCGGCACGCACACCGCCGAGACGGCGCCGCAGGCCGTCGGGCGATCGCGCAGGCGAGGGCACGCGTTCAACGCCTGGCTGTTGTCGAAGACGAGGCTGCTGCCCCGGCGAACCGCCTGGCAGGCGTAGGGCGAAGTCACCGTGCAGCCGACGGCGCCGTGTCCGGTCGCCCGCTGCAGCGAGGCGCGACTCGAGTCCGACACCAGCAGCTCCATCGGACTGCCGGGCGCCACGCTGCCCATCGCGTGCTGCACGACCCGATAAACGTCCGCTTCCGACTCCGCCATCTCCAATGCGTCGTTGAGCTCGGCGCCGAAGCGGTGGCGCTCGGCGTCGCCGAGGGCCTGGTCCAGCAGTTGTTTGAGCTTGTCGGCCATCGCGTTGACGGCGTGTCCGAGGCGCCCGACTTCGTCCGTGGCCTCGGCTTCGGCCCGCCGTTCGAGGTCACCCGCGGCCACCGCCGACGCGACACCCTCGATCCGCTGCAGGGAAAGGCGGATCGAGCGGCCGATCCAGCCGATCACGGCCATCGTCAGTGCCAGACCGGCGAGCACCGTGGCCGCGATGAACTGCAGTGCCCAGGTCCTGACTTCCTCGACCTGCGCCACTGCCCGGTCGTTGCGCTCGCGCAGCACGGCGGTGTGGTGATCGAACACGGCCATCAGTTCGTCGAACACCCGGTTGAACTCGGGCAGCCGCGCCTCGGCGGCCCGGCGGTCGATCATCGCCGTGTCGATCAGGCGCTCTGCGGTCTCCACAAAGCGCGCCGCGACGCCCTGCCCCTCGGCCAGCCCGACTTGCAGTTCGGGCTCGATCTTGATCCCGCCCAGGTGCTCGAGGGCCATGCGCATGCGCTGCGAATATTGCCTGGCTTCCGTTGCCAGCCGCACCTTGTCGACATCGCCGTCATGGAGCGAGGCGTACACGATCGAGCGCAGGCCTTCGTGCGCTATGTCGGCGCTTTGCAGCTGGCTCAGCGCGGCGGCCTGGTTCACGACGACGCGCGTCACGGCCTGCGACTGCGACAGCGCCTGCATGGCGACCGATCCGCCTACGACGATGCCCAGCGACTGCAGGCCGATGATCAGGCGCAGCTTGGTCCGCACTGACAGCCGTGGCCAAAGGTGAAAGTGCATGTTCCGCTCCAGCGAGGACGAGACGTCGGCAGCACGGGCACCGGATCGGGCGCGCCGCCATGCGCTCCATGGCGCCGCGCCCCCGCGGCATCGAGACCCCGCCGGCACCGCCCTTCTTCGTTCCAGGCATTCTGGGGCCAACCTTGGGTCCATCGACACACCGCCGCAGCGGCTTGAGCCCGGCGGACCGCGTTGCCGTGACCCGCTGCCGGCCCGGCACCCACGCACTCGTGCACGGGCCGGCGGTGTGCCGTGGGGCGGTCATCGCCAAGTCGCTGTCGCTGCCGCAACGACAGGGCAACTTCTCGGCCTCACCAGTGCGCCGGACCGGGCCACCCCCGCAAGGAGGCCACCCGGCCCGGCGCGGCCGTCGTCAGCCTCAGATCAGCGGCGTCTGGGCGCGCAGCAGTTCGTCGTCCATCGCCACGCGGCCGATGGTCGCCACCGCGGCCGGTGCCGCGGCCGTGGCGGCCTGCGTGCTGCCGGCGTCGGCCAGCAGCGTGGCTGCCGGGGCCGCGAGCAGGTCGCCCAGCGCCGGGGCGTCGGCCTGCTTGGCGAACCACACGTCGGCCATCGCGGCGGTGCTGCCGTCGTCCTTCGTGTAGCTGCCCGTCAGGCCCAGCAGGTTGCCGTTGTTCAGCTCGCTGCCCTTGGCGAAGTCGAGGTCGATGGCGGTGATGCCGAAGTCCGCCAGCCCCTTCAGCTCGCCGGCGTCGGTGACGCCGTCGCTGTTGCCGTCGACCCAGAGCTTGAGTTCGCCGAACTTCTCGTCGGCGGCCGTCAGACTGCCGTCGCCGTTGCTGTCCAGCGCGGCCATTGCACGGTAGCCGTCACCGGCACGCTGGCCGTTGGCCAACTCGGTGGCCGCCCCGAAGAGCTCGCGCCCGTCGTTGATGGCACCGTCGCCGTTGATGTCGCGCACCAGCAGGCCGTCCTGTGCGCTGGCCCAACCCACCTGCGTGGCCTGGCCCAGGCCGCTGAGGTCGAAGTTCACGCCGTCGGCAGCGGCCAGCGTCTGCACGCCGTCGCCGTTCAGGTCCAGCACGATGGGCGTCACGGCCTGCAGCGCGGCGAACTGCGCCGTGCTCATCGCCGCCCAGTCCTCACCCTCGAAGGCGTTGTACTGGGTCATCGTCATCGCGCCGAGGTCGGCAGTCTCCAGCGCCACCACCTGTTCGGTGGTCAGCGCGGTGATCTGGTCGACGGTCAGCGCGCGCGCCTGGACCGTGGTCAGCGCCGCGATGTCGACCGTGGCCAGACCGATGATCTGGTCGGTGCTCAGCGCGGCGATCTGTGCCGTCGTCAGCGCCGCGAACTGCTCGGTGCTCAGCGCGGCGATGTCGGCCGTGTCCAGCTGCGCCAGCTGCGCCGTGCTCAGCGATGCCACCTGCGTGGTCGTGAGCTGGCCCAGCTGCACCGTCGTCAGCGCGTCGATCTGCGCGCTGCTCAGCGCCGCGATCTGGGCGCTGGTGAAGGCGCGCAGGTCGGCCGACTCCATCGCCACGAGGTCGGCCGTCTCGATGGCCTGTACCTGCGCCGTGCTCAGCGCGGCGACCTGCGCCGTGCCGAGTGCGGCCACCTGCGCCGTGCCCAGCGCCGCGATGTTGTCGGTGCTCAGCGCACGCACCTGCGCCGTGCTCAGCACCGCCAGGTCGGCGTTGTCCAGCGCCGCGATCTGCGCCGTGCCCAGGCTGGCGATCTGCGCCGTGGTCAGCGCGGTGATCTGCGCGCTGTCCAGCGCCGACAGCTCGGCACCGCTGAGCGCCTGCAGCTGCGCCGTGGTCAGCGCGGCCACCTGGGCGGTGGTCAACGCGGCCAGCTGGCCGGTGCTCAGCGCGTCGATCTGCGCCGTGCTCAGCGCCGCGATCTGCGCCGTGCCCATCGCCACCAGGTCGGCGGTCTGCAGCGCGGCGATGTCGGCAACCTCTATCGCCTGCACCTGCGTCGTGGTCAGCGCCGCCACCTGGGCGGTGCTCAGCGCCTCGAGGCCGGCGGTGCTCAGTGCGGCGATGCTGGCCGTGGTCAGCGCGCGGATCTGCGCCGTGCTCAGCGCCGCGAGGTCGGCGGTGTCCATGCCGTTGACCTGGGCGGTGCTGAACGCCGCCACTTGCGCCACGGTCATGGCCGCGAACTGGGTCGTCGTGAACTGCGCCAGGTCAGCGGCCGAGAGGGCCCCGATCTGGCCGATGCTCAGGCCCGCCACCTGCTTGGTCGTCATGGCCGCGAACTGGCCGGCGCTCATCGCGCCGAGCTGGTCGACGGTGAACGCGGCCATCTGGCTCACGCTCATCGCGGCGAGGTCGGCGGTCTCCAGCGCCGTGATGTTGGCCGAGCTCAGGGCCCGCACCTGCTGCGTCGTCAGCGCCAGCACCTGGGTGCCGGACAGCGCCTCAATGCCCGCGGTGGACAGCGCGTTGATGCCGGCGGTGCTGATGGCACGCACCTGCGCCGTGCTCAGCGCGGCCAGGTCCTCGGTCTCCAGCCCGTTGACCTGGGCCGTGCTCAGCTTGGCGATCTGCGCCGTACCCAGCGCCTGGAACTGCGTCGAGCTCAGGGTGTTCAGGTCGGCCGCGGCGATGGCGCTGATCTGCGCCGTGCCGATGGCCGCCAGCTGTGCGGTGCCCAGGTTGGTGAGTTGCGTCGTCGTCAGCGCGTCAACCTGCGCCGAGGTCAGCGCGCGGATCTGCGCCGTGCCCATCGCGGCCAGGTCGGCCGTCTCCATCTGCGCCAGGTCGGCCGATTCGATGACCGCCACCTGGTTGGTGCGCAGCGCCGCCACCTGGGCCGTGCCCAGGGCCTGCAGCTGCGTCGTACTCAGGGCCACGATGTCCTCGGTGCCCAGCGCACGCACCTGGTCGGTGGTCAGCGCGGCGAGGTCGACGGTCTCCATGCCGGCCACCTGGGCGGTGGTCAGCGCCGCGATCTGCGCCGTGCTCAGCACGCGGACCTGGTCGGTCGACAGTGCGTTGAGCTTGCCCGAATCGATGGCCGCGATCTGCGCCGTGCCCAGGTAACCGAGCTGCGCGTCGCTGAGGTTGGTCAGCTGCGCCGTGGTCAGCGCCGCCACCTGCGTCGTGGTCAGCCCGGCGAGCTGGCTCTGGCTGAGCTGGGCCAGGTCGGCCGTCTCCATCTGCGCCAGGTCCGAGGGCGCGATGGCACGCAGCTGGGCGGTCGTGAGCCCGCTGATCTGGCCGGTCACCAGCGCCTGCAGTTGCGCTGCGCTCAGCGCGGCGATGCCGGCGGTGCTCATGCCGCGCAGCTGCAGGTCGGTCAGCGAGGCCAGGTCGGCGGTCTCCATCGCCACCACCTGCGCCGTCGTCAGTGCGCCGATCTGCGTCGCGGTGAGGGCCGCGAACTCCGACGTGCCCAGCGCGGCGAGCCGGGTCGGGTCTATGGCCGCCAACTGGGCCGTGCCCATGCTGCCGAGCAGCGCGTCGGTGAGGTTGGCCAGCTGCGTCGTCGTCAGTGCCGCCACCTGCGCCGTCGACAGCGCGGCGAACTGCAGCGCGCTCAGCGCGTTCACGTCGTCGGTGGCCATGGCCACCAGCGTGGCGGTCGGGATGGCGCGCAGTTGCGTCGCCGACAAGGCGCCCACCTGGGCCGTGGTCAGGGCGTCGAACTGGCCCTGGCTCAGTGCCGCGATCGCCGAAGTCGACAGCGCCGTCACCTGCGCGTTCAGCAGCGCGGCCAGGTCAGCGGTCTCCATGGCGGCCGCCTGCGCGGCGCTGAGGCTGACCACCTGCGTGGTCGACAGGGCCTGGATCTGTGTCGTGTCCAGCGCCGTGAGTTCGGTGGCGCCGATGGCGCGCAATTGCGCCGTGCTCAGGTACCCGAGGTGCGTGTTGTCCAGCGCGGCGAGCTGGGTCGTCGTCAGCGCCGCGATCTGGCCGGTCGACAGCGCGGCCACCTGCGCGCTGCCCAGCACGTTGAGGTCGTCGGTGCCGATGGCGGCCACCTGGGTGGCGCTCAGCGCACGCAGCTGGGCGGTGACCAGGCCGGCCACCTGGGCCGTGCTCAGTGCGCTGATGACGTTGGTGCTGAAGGCCGCGATGGCGGCGCTGCCGATGGCGGCGACCTGCGTGCCGCTGAGCAGCGCGATGTCGGTGCTGACGAACGCGGCGGCCTGGCCGGCGGTGAGTGCCGGCAGCTGTGCCGTGGTCAGGGCCTGCAGCTGGGTGCTGGTCATCGCGGACAGGTCACCGGCCTCGATGGCGGCGATCTGCGCCGTGCTCAGGCTCGCCACTTGGGCCGTGGTCAGCGCGGCCACGCCGGCCGTCGTCAACGCCGCGATGGCCGCGGTGCCGAAGGCAGCGAGCTGCGCCACCGACAGCGCGGCGACGTCGGCGGTTTCGAGGTTGGCGACCTGATCTTCGGTCAGGCGGGCGATCTGGGCCGTGCCCAGCGCACCGATCTGCGCCGTGCCCAGCGCGGCCAGCACCGAGGGCTCCAGGGCCCGAATCTGGGCCGTGCTCAGCAATGGAATCTGGTCGGTCGACAGCCCGGCCACGCTGGCCGTGGTCAGCGCGGCGACGGCGGCGGTGTTCAGCGACGCGATCGTGCCCGTGCCCAAGGCCGCCAGGTCGGCAGAGTCGAGCGCGGCGGCCTGGCCGGCGGTGATCGCCGCCACTTGGGCGGCGCTCAGTGCGCGCAGCTGGGCCGTGCCCATCGCGGCCAGGTCGTCGGCCTCGATCAGCGCAATCTGCGCCGTGCTCAGCGCGGCGACCTGGGCGGTGCCCAGCGCGCCGATGCTGGCGGTGGTGAGTGCGGCCAACTGTTCGGCGCCGAGGGCGCGCAGCTGCAGCGAACCGAGCGCGGCGAGGTCGGCCGTCTCGAGGGCCCCGATCTGCTCGCCGGTCAGCGCCGCGATCTGGCGTGTCGTCAGGGCCTGGAACTGGGCCGTGCCCAGCGCATTCAGGCTGCCGACAGCCAGCTCGGCGAGCTGCGTCGTGGTCAGCGCCGCGGCCTGCGTGGCGGTCAGCGCGGCGAACTGCGCGGTGCCCATCGCACCCAGCTGGTCGGCCGTCAGCGCGGCCACCTGGGCGGTGCCCAGCAGCGCCACGTCGGCCGTGTCCATCGAGGCCAGCGCCGCGGCGTCGAGTGCCGCGATCTGTGCCGTGGTCAGCGTCGGCACCTGGGCCGTGGTCAGCGCCTGCAGCGCCTCGGCGGTGAAGGCCGACACGTTCGCGGGGGCGATGGCGCGCAGCTGCGCGCTGCCCAGCGCGGCGACGTCGGCGGTGTCCATGGCGGCGATCTGGTCGGCGCTCAGGCTGGCCATCTGCGCCGTCGTCAGCGCCGCGAACTGGGCCGTGCCCATGCCGGTGAAGTCAGTGAGGTCCATCGCCGCGAGCTGTGCCGTGCTCAGCGCGGCCACCTGCAGCGTGCCCAGGCCCGCGACCTGGGCGGCGGAGAGCGCCGTCACCTGGCCGTCGGTCAGCGCGCGCATCTGCGCCGTGCCAAAGGCGGCCAGGTCCGCGGCCTGCAGCCCGGTGATCTGTTCCTCGGTCAGCGCGGCGACCTGCGCGGTCTTCAGCGCCGCGAACTGCGAGCTGCTCAGCGTGTTCAGGGTGTCCGACGCCAGGCCGGCCAGCAGGCCGCTGTCCAGACCGGCCACCTGGGTGGAGGTGAGCGCGGTGAGCTGCGCCGTGCCGAGCGCCGTGAGGCCGTCGACGCCCAGGGCGTTGACCTGCGCGGTGCCGAGCTTGACGAGATCGGCCGTTTCCAGCGCGGCCAGGTTGCCGGCGGCCAGCGCCCCGACCTGGGCCGTGCCCAGCGCGGCGGCGTGCGCGGTGCTCAGTGCCGCGACGGCGGCCGTGGACAGCGCGCCAAAGGTCTCGGGTGTCAGCGCCTTGACCTGGTTGACGCTGAGCACCGCCACGTCGGCGGCCTCCAGCGCGGCGGCCTGGTCGGTGGTCAGCGCGGCCAGCTGGGCCGTCGTCATCGCGACGAACTGCGCCGTGCCCATCGCAGCCAGCCCGCCGGCTTCGATGCCGGCGATCTGTTCGGTGGACAGCGCGGCCACCTGCTTGCTCGTCAGGCTGCCGAGCTGGCTGCTGCTGAGCAGGTTGAGCTGCTCGGCGCTGAACGCGCCCAGCTGGTCGGTGCCCATCGCGGCGAGGTCGCCCGTTTCCAGGGCCTCGAGCACGTTGGCCGCCAGGCCCGCGACCTGCGTCGTGGTGAGTGCGGCGACCTGGGCGCTGCCCAGCGCCACGACCGAGGCGCTGCCCAGGCCGGCCAGGGCCTCGGTGCTGAAGGCGCGGATCTGCGCCGTGCCCAGCGCGGCGATGACGCCGGTGCCCAGCGCGGCGGCCTGCTCGGGCGACATCGCGGCGATCTGCGCCGTGCCCAGCGCGGCGTAGGCGCCGGTGCCCAGGGCCACCTGGTCCTCGGCATCGAAGGCGGCGAACTGCGCCGTCGTCAGCGCGCCGATCTGGGCGCTGGTGAGCTGGCCGACCTGGGCGCTGGTCAGCGCCTCGATCTGCGCCGTGCCCAGGGCCTGGATCTGCGCCGTCGTCAGGGCGCGCAGGTCATCGCTGGCCAGGTTGGCCATCTGGTCGGCGGTCAGCGCCTGCACCTGCTCGGTGGCCATGGCGGCCATCTGCGCCGTCGTCAGCGAAGGCATGTGCGCCGCGGCGATGGCCGACAGCGCTTCGGTGGACAGGGCCCGGATCTGGGCCGTGCCCAGCACGGCCAGGTCAGCCGCTTCCAGCGTGGCGGCCTGTGTGGCGGTCAGCGCGGCGATCTGCGCCGTGCCCATCGCCTTGAACTGTGCCGTGCCCATGGCGGCGAGTTCGCTGCCCTCGATGGCGGCGAACTGCGCCGTCGTCAGCGCGGCGACCTGGCGCGTCGTCAGGTTGGCGAGCTGGGCCGTGCCCAGGGCGTCGAGCTGCGCCGTGCTCAGCGTGGCCAGTAGCGGTGCGCCGATGGCGGCGAGGTCGGCAGTCTCGATGGCCGCCATCTGCTCGGCGTTCAGCGCCGCCAGCTGCGCCTGGCTCAGGGCGCCGAACTGCACGGTGCCCATGCCGGCGATGGCGGCGGTGGACAGCGCGGCGATGGCCTCGGTGCTCAGCGCACGCACCTGCACGGCGTTGAGCACGGCGATGTCGGCGCCTTCCAGCGCGGCGGCTTGCTCGGTGGTCAGCGCGCCCAGCTGGGCCGTACTCAGGGTGCGGTACTGCGCCGTGCCCATGGCCGCCAGGTCGGCGGCTTCCAGCGCGGCGAACTGCGTCGTCGACAGCGCCGCCACCTGGCGCGAGGTCAGGCTGGCCACTTGCTCGGTGCCCAGGGCTTCGAGCTGGGCGGGGGACAGCGCGGCGATCTGGGCCGTGCCCATGGCGGCCAGATCGGCAGTCTGCAGCGCGGCGACCTGCTCACCGCTCAGCGCGGCGACCTGTGCCGTCGTCAGTGCGGCCACTTGGGCGGTGCCCAGCGCCACGATGGCGTCGTTGGACAGCGCACCGACGACGCCGGCGGTCAGCGCGCGGACCTGCGCCGTGCTCAGCACCGCGATGTCGGCGGTTTCCAGCGACGACGCCTGCGCGGACGTGATGGCGGCGATCTGCGCCGTCGACAGGGCGCGGAACTGGTCGGTGCCCAGACCGGCGAGGTTCTCGGGAGTCAGCGCGGCGATGTGGGCCGGGCTCCAGCCCAGCACCTGGCCCGAACCCAGCGCCGCCAGCTGCGCCGTGGTGAAGGCCTCGAACTGCGTGGACGACAGCGCCGCCAGCTGGGTGCTGCTGAGCATGGCGACGTCGGCCGTCTGCATGCCGGCGATCTGGTCGGGTGTGAGCGCGGCGACCTGCGCGGTCGTCAGCGCGCCGACCTGCGCGGTGGTCAGGGCCTGCACGGCCTCCACCGTCAGCTGGCCCACCTGGGCGGCGCCCAATGCGCGCAGCTGCGCGGTGCTCAGCGCGGCGACGTCGGCAGTCTGCAGTTCGGCCGCCTGCGCCGTGGTGATGGCGGCCATCTGGGCCGTGCCCAGCGCGGCGAATTGCCCGGTGGTCATCGCGGCCAGGTCGGCGGGCTGCAGGCTGGCGACCTGCACGGCCGACAGCGCGGCCACCTGGGCCGTGCCCAGGCTGGCCAACTGCTCGGCTTCCAGCGCGTCGAGCTGGGCGGTGCTCAATGCACGGATGGCGGCCGTGCTCAGCGCGGCCAGGTTGGTGGTGCCCATCCCGGGCAGGTCGGCGGCGTCGATGGCGGCCACCTGGGCGGTCGACAGCGCGGCCACCTGGGCGGTGCTCAGGCCGGCGAGCTGGCTGCCGTCCATCGCGGCCAGGTTCTGCGCCGACAGCGCGGTGATCTTCGAGGCGCCGAGCGCGACGAGGTCGGCGGTCTCCAGCGCGGCGGCCTGCGCCGTGGTCAGCGCGGCCACCTGCGCCGTGCCCAGCACGGCGAACTGCGCCGTGTCCATGGCCGCCAGGATGCCGGCCTCGATGCCGGCGATCTGCGCCGTGTCCAGGGCGGCCACCTGCGCGGTGGTGAGGGCGGCCACCTGCGCCGCATCAAGTGCGTCGAGCTGGCTCCCGGACAGCGCCCGGACCTGCGCCGTGCTCAGCGCACGCAGGTTGGCGGTGGACATGCCGGCCAGGTCGGCCGTTTCCAGCGCAGCGATCTGCGCGGTGGTCAGCGCGGCCACGTGGGCCGTGCTCAGGCCGGCGGTCGCGTCGAGCGTCAACGCGGCCACGTTGGCCGGGCTCAGGGCCGCCAGCTGCGCCGTCGACAGCGCGGCGACGTCGTCGGCTTCCAGTGCGGCCACCTGCGGCGCGCCGAGCGAGGCCACCTGCGCCGTCGTCAGCTGCGCCAGCTGCGCGGTGCCGAGGGCGCCGATGTCGTCGGCGTCCAGCAGTGCCAGCTGCGCGGTGCTCAGGGCACGCACCTGGCCGCTGGTCAGCGCGGCCAGCTGGTCGCCGACCAGGGCGTTGACCTGGGCATCGGTCAGCGCGGCGATCTGCGCCGTGCCCAGCGCGGCGAGGTCGGCGGTTTCCATCTGCGCCAGGGCGGCCGGGAGTATGGCCCGCACCTGCGCCGTCGACAGCACCGCGGCCTGCGCGGTGGTCAGGGCCTGCAGCGTGTCGGCCGTGACGGCCTCGATCTGCGCTGCACTCAGTACACGCACCTGCGCCGGTGTCAGCGCGGCGAAGTCGGCCGCCTCGAGCTGGCTCATCTGCGCGGGCGTGATCGCGGCCAGCTGCGCGCTGCCCAGCGCGGCGAACTGGTCGGTGCTCAGTGCGTTGAGCTGCTCGGGCGTCATCGCGGCGATCTGCGCCGCGCTCAGGCCCGTCACCTGGGCGGTGCCCAGGCCGGCCAGCTGCTCGGGCGTCAGCGCGGCCAGCTGGGTGCTGGTCAGTGCGAGCACCTGTGTGCCGCTCAGCGCGGCCAGCGTGGCGGTGGACATCGAGGCCAGGTCCTCGGCATCGATGGCGCGCAACTGCGCCGTGCCCATGGCCGCGGCCTGGGTCGGCGTGATGGCCGCCACCTGGCCGGCGTCGAGCGCGGCGATGTTGGCGGTGTTGATCACGGCAAAACGGTCGGCTGCCAGCGCGGCCAGGTCGGCAGCTTCCATCGCCGCCAGCTGCGCGGTGGTGAAGGTTGCCACCTGCGCGGTCGTGAAGCCGGTGAACTGGCTGGTGCTCAGCGAGGCCAAGTCAGCCGCGTCGAGGCTGGCCACCTGAATGGTCGAGAGTTGTGCGATCTGCGCCGTGCTCAAGCCGGCCATCTGGTCGGCCGAGAGCGCGTCGAGCTGCGCCGTCGACAGCACCCGCAATTGAGCACTGCTGAGCTGCGCGATCTGCGCGCTGGACAAGCCTGTCAGGTCGTCGGGATCGAGCGCACGCAGCTGCGTGGTCGTCAGCGCGGCCATCTGCGCCGTGCCCAGGCCGGAGCCCAACGCGGCCACCTGCGTGCCGTCCATGGCGGCCAGGGCTTGCGTGCCGAGGGCGCGGATCTGAGCCGAACCCAGCTGCGCGAGGTCGGCTGTTTCCAGCGCGGCGGCCTGGTCGGTGGTGAGGGCGGCGATCTGCGCCGTCGTCAGCGAGGTGTAGGCGGCCGTACCTAGCGAAGCCAGTTCGTCGGCGGCGATGGCGCGCATCTGCGTCGAGCTCAGCGCGGCAAGCTGGCCGGCGGCGCCGCTCGTCAGCGCGCCCAGCTGGGCGGCGCTCAGCGCCTCCACCTGCGTCGTCGTCAGCGCGGCGATCTGCGCCGTGGTCAGCGCGGCGATGTCTGCCGTACCCAGCGCACTCAGGTCATCGGCGTCGATGGCGCGCAACTGGGCCGTGGTCAGCGAGGCCAGCTGTGCCGTGCCCAGGGCGCCCACGGCGTCGGCACTGAGCGCGGCCATGGCGGCCGAGCTCAGGCCCTTGACGGCATTGCTGCCGATGGCGGCCAGGTCTGCCGTCTCCAGCGCCGCCACCTGGGCCGTGCTGAAGCGCGCCACCTGCGCCGAGCTCAGGGCCGCGAACTGCTCGGTGCTCAGGGCGTTGAGCCGCTCGGGGCTCATGCCGGCGATCTGGGTACTGGTCAGGCCGGCGATCTGCGCCGCCGACAGCGTGGCCACGTCGGCGGTGGTCAGCGAGGCCAGCTGTTCGGTGCTGAGCGCGCCGATCTGCGCCGAGCCGAAGGCGGCCAGCTGGGCCGTGGTCAGCACGGCCAGGTCAACGGTTTCGAGCGCGCGCACCTGGGCCGTGGTCATGCTGGCCAGCTGGGCGGTGCTCAGGCTGGACACCTGGGCGGTGGTCAGCGCGGCGATGGCGGCGGTGCTCAAGGCGCCGATCTGGGTCGGCTGCAGCGAGCCCAGGTCGATGGTGCTGCTGGCGTTGCCGGCGAACAGCGCACCCAGCTGCGCCGTGCTCAGCGCGGCCAGCTGGGTGGCGCCGAAAGCGGCGGCCTGGGCGGTGCTCAGCGCGTCGAGCATGGCCGTGCTCAGGCCGCGCATCTGGGTGGCCGTCAGCGCGGCGAGATCGGCGGTCTCGAAGGCGGCCAAGCCTGCGGTGCCGATGGCCGTCAGCTGGGCGGCGGTCAGGCCCTGGACCTGTTCCGTGCTCAGCGAGTTGACCTGCGTCGTCGTCAGCGCGTCGATGGCCGCGGTGCTGATGGCGGCCACCTGGCGCGAGTTCAGCGCCGCGAAGTCGGCGGTCTCCAGGCCGCTGACCTGCGCCGTGCTCAGGCCGGCGATCTGCGATGCGGTCAGCGCGGTGAACTGGGCGGTGCTGAGCAGGTTGATGTCGCTGCCCAGCGCGCTGAGCTGGTCACGCGTGAGGCCGGCCACCTGGGCCGAACCGAGGTCGCCGAAGTCGGCGGTCAGTGCCGCGATCTGGGCCGTCGTCATCGCCGCGATTTGCGACGCGGTCAGTGCGCCGAGGTCGCCGTCGAGCTGGGCGACGTTGGCGCCCAGCGCCGCCACCTGCGCGGCGCTCAGGCCAGCGACCTGGGTGGACGTGAGTGCGGCCACTTCGGCGGTGTCGAGCGATGCGATGACGGCGGTGTTCAGCGCCTTGATCTGGGCGACGCTCAGGCTGGGCAGGTCGGCCGCAGCGATGCTGTTGAACTGCGCCGTCGTCACGCCGGCCATCGGGCCGGCAGCGAGCGTCACGATGTCGGCCGAGGTCAGCGCGCTGCCCAGCGCGGCGATCGCCTCGCTGCTCAGGCCGTTGACCTGGGTCGAGGTGAGCACGCCGAAGTCGGCGGTCAGGCCGCTCACCTGGGCCGACGTCAGGCTGCCCAGCTGGGTGGCCGTCAGCGCGGCCACCTGGGTCGTGCTCAGCGCGTCGAGGCCGGCGCTGCCGATGCCGTCGAGCTGGTTCGCGGTGAGCGCGGCCACCTGCGCCGTGCTGAGGGCGCCGATCTGGCTGTTGCTCAGGGCGCCGATCTGCGCGCTGTTCAGTGCGGTGATGCGGGCCGTGCCCAGGGCGGCGAGGTCCTCGGTCGCCAGGCCGGCGACGGCGGCCGTGCCGATGGCGGCCAGCTGGCCCACCGTCAGCGCGTTGATCTGCTCGGTGCTCAGCACGCCGATGTCGGCGCTGTCCAGGCCCGAGATGGCGCCGGTGCTCAGCAGGCGCAGCTGGGCCGTGGACATCGCGGCCAGGTCGGCCGTGGTCAGCGATTCACCATAGGCTGCGCCCAGCGAAGCCACCTGCGCGGTGGTCAATGCAGCGAGCTGGCTCTCGGTGATGGTGTCCAGCTTGGCCAGCTGGGCGGTGGTCATCGCGGCCACCTGGGCCGTGCCCAGGGCCTGGATCTGGGTCGAGGTCAGCGCGTCCACCGCGGCGGTGTTCAGGGCGCGGATCTGCGCCGTGCTCAGCACGGCGAGGTCGGCGGTTTCCATCGCGGCGGCCTGTGTGCCACTGAGGGCGGCGACCTGCGTCGTGCTCAGCGCAGCGATGTCGGCGGTTTCCAGCGCGTCGATGGACGCACTGCCGATGGCGCGGATCTGCGCCGTCGTCAGCGCGGCGATCTGCGCCGTCGAGAGCGCGGCGATGGCGGCATCGGCCAGGCCGGGGATGGCGGCCGTGCTCAATGCCGCCAGCTGCACGGTGGACAGCGCGGCGACGTCTGCGGTGTCGAGCGCGGCCACCTGTTCGGCGGTCAGCTGGCGGATCTGGGCCGTGCCCATGCCGGCCAGCTGGCTCGAGCTCAGCGCTTGGATCTGCGCGGTGGACAGCGCAGCGAACTGCGTGCTCGTCAGCGCGGCCAGGCCGGCGGTGCCCAGCGCCGGGATGTCGGCGGCGCTGATGGCGCGGATGTCGACGGTGTCGAGAAGGCGCAGCTGCGTCGAGGTGAGTGCGCCGACCTGGGCGGATGTCAGGGCCTCGATGTCCGCCGTTGACAGGGCGTTGACCTGCGCCGCCGTCAGCGCGCGCACGGCCGCAGTGGACAGCGCGGCAATCTGGCCGGTTTCCATGGCGACGACCTGTGCGGTGCTGAGCGCCGCCACCTGGGCCGAGCCCATTGCAGCCACGGCCAGCGTGGACAAGACGGCCACGTCGGCGGTCTGCATCGCGGTGAGCTGCGCCGTGCTGAGGGCCTGTACCTGCTGCGACTGCAGCACGGCGACCTGTGCGGTGGTCAGTGCCTGGATCTGGCCGGTGCTGAAGGCCTGCACCTGCGCGGACGTGAATCTCGTCACGTCGGTCGGCTCGAACGCCGCGATCTGCTCCCCCGTCAGCACTCGCAGGCCGCTGTTCGCGATGGCCGGAATCTGCGTCTGCGTCAGCGCGACGATCTGCGCCGTGCTGAAGGCTGCCCAGTCCTCCGTCGTCAAGGCCGCGATCTGGGCGGTGCCCATGACGGCGATTTGCGCGGGGGTGAAGTTGGGGATCAGCGTGGCCATGTTCGAAGTCCTTTGCGGTGTCCGTCAGATCGGGTGTGAACTGCACGTGCAGCCCGACCGCTTGCCGGGACATGTCAGCCAGATATCGGACGCGCGCCGCCGGGACTTGAGGGGGCCGAACGGCCAAGATGGGCGGGGATTCAGGGCCTGCTCGGCACCCGCCGGTGCGCCGCATGTGCTGGCGCTTGCCCGGCCGCAGGAGTCGGGCACGGGCAGACGGGCCGCGAGGCGCAGGGCGCCGGCCCGTGAGAGGACATCGGCCGCCGCAGCGGCAACTTGAGGCTGCGGCGACAAAAAAAAGCGCCGTGCTGGAACACGGCGCCTGAGTCGAGGAAAGTCCGCCGTGTGTCTACTTGCCAGCCGGCACCTTGCCCTCCACGCCCTTGACGTAGAAGTTGACGCCGCCGAGGAACTTGTCGTCGGCCACCGCGTCCTTGGCCAGCACCTCCTTGCCATCGCTGCCGACGATGGGGCCCTTCCAGATCGCGAAGCTGCCGTCCTTCAGCCCGGCCTTGACCTTGGCCACGGCAGCCTGCGTTTCGGCCGGCACGGCGGCGTTGATGCTCACGACATCGATCGCGCCTTCCTTCACGCCCCACCACACGCTGCCGCTGGCCCACGTGCCTTCCAGCGCGTCCTTCGTGGCCTTCACGTAATAGGGGCCCCAGTTGATGACGGCGCTGGCCAGGTGGGCCTCGGGCGCGTAGGCCGTCATGTCGCTGTCCCAGCCGAAGGCGTACTTCTTGTTCTTGGCCGCGGTCTGCAGCACGGCCGAGCTGTCGGTGTTCTGGAACAGCACGTCGGCGCCCTGGTTGATCAGGCTCTGCGCGGCCTCGGTCTCCTTGGGCGGGTTGAACCACTCGTTGACCCACACCACCTTGGTCTTGACCTTCGGGTTCACGCTCTGCGCGCCTAGCGTGAAGCTGTTGATGTTGCGGATGACCTCGGGAATGGGGATGCTGCCCACCACGCCCAGCACGCCGGCCTTGCTCATCTTGCCGGCGATGATGCCGGCCATGTAGGCGCCTTCGTAGGTGCGGCTGTCGTAGGTGCGCATGTTGGGCGCGGTCTTGTAGCCGGTGGCGTGCTCGAACTTCACGCCCGTGTTGTCGGCCGCCACCTTGAGCATCGGTTCCATGTAGCCGAAGGTGGTGCCGAAGATCAGCTGGTTGCCCTGGCCGGCGAGGTCGCGGAACACACGTTCGGCATCGGCGCTTTCGGGCACCTTCTCGACGAAGCTGGTGACCACCTTGTCGCCGAACTCCTTCTCGATGGCCTTGCGGCCGTTGTCGTGCGCGAAGGTCCAGCCGCCGTCACCGACGGGGCCGATGTAGGCGAAGGCGATCTTCAGCGGCGCCGGCTTGGGCGCGGGCGCCGAGGCCGCGGGCGCGGCGGCGGTGGGCGCCGGCTCTTCCTTCTTGCCGCAGCCCACCAGCGCCGCGGTGGCGGCGAGGGTGGACCAGCCGGCCAGCTGCAGCAGCCGGCGTTTGGTGTTCGTGTTCATGGTTCTCTCTCTCCTGTGGTTGATCGATGGGACTGGTGAACGAGACACAAGACCAAGCTTCCCGCCACGGAACCGGCTTCGCCGGGCCGTGGGCGGACGGCCCCAGGGCCACGAAGGGGCCCTTGGCAGGTCCCTGGGGGTAGCGAGCGACAGCGAGCTTGGGGGCTCACGGTACAAATGGCTTGCCCAGTGACGCAGGCATGTTGGCGCGTATCCACGCCGCGTTGCGCGAGATCAGCACCAGCACCACGATGGTGGCCAGGTAGGGCAGCATGCTCAGGAACTGGCTGGGGATCTGCACGCCCTGGCCCTGCAGGTGGAACTGCAGCATGGTCACGCCGCCGAAGAGGTAGGCGCCCAGCAGCAAGCGGCCCGGCCGCCAGGTGGCGAAGGTGGTGAGCGCCAGCGCGATCCAGCCCTTGCCGGCGACCATGCCTTCCACCCACAGCGGCGTGTAGACGGTGGAGATGTAGGCGCCCGCCAGGCCGCACAGCGCGCCACCGGCCACCACCGCGACCAGCCGGATGCGCCGCACCGGGTAACCCAGCGCGTGCGCCGATTCGGGCGACTCACCCACCGCGCGCAGCACCAGCCCGGCGCGGCTGCGGTAGAGGAACCAGGCCAGTGCGAAGGCCAGCGTCACGGCCAGATAGACCATCGGGTGCTGGCGGAAGAGGGCCGGGCCGACGAAGGGCAGGTCGGTGAGCAGGGGCAGGTGGAAATCGGGCCGCTGGCCGATCTTGGCCTGCACGAAGTTCCCGCCGACGAAGGCCGAGAAGCCGCCGCCGAAGAGGCTGAGTGCCAGCCCGGTGGCGACCTGGTTGGTGTTGAGCCAGATCACCATCCAGCCGAACAGCGCCGCCATCACGCCACCGGCCGCGGCACCCGCCAGCAGGCCCAGCGCCGCGCTGCCGGTGGTGACGGCGGTGGCGAAGCCGGCGATGGCAGCCACCAGCATCAAACCTTCGGCGCCCAGGTTGACGATGCCGGCACGTTCGTTGATCAGCAGGCCCAGGCCGGCCAGCGCCAGGATGGTGCCGGCGTTGAAGGTGGCGGCGAGCAGCAGGGCGAGGCCGTCCATGCTTCAGGCCGCGCGGGCCGCGCGGACCCAGCGCACGCGGTAGGTGATCAAGGTGTCGCAGGCCAGCAGCGTGAACAGCAGCAGGCCCTGGAACACGCCCGTCAACGACTTCGGCAGCCCCAGCCGCGACTGCGCCAGTTCGCCGCCGATGTAGAACATGCTCATCAGCACCCCCGCCAAGACGATGCCCACCGGGTGCAGCCGCCCCACGTAGGCCACGATGATGGCGGCGAAGCCGTAGCCGGCGGGCACGTAGGGCGTCAGCTGGCCCAGCGGCCCGGCCGCTTCAAGCCCGCCGGCCAGCCCGGCCATGCCGCCGCTCAGCAGCAGCGCCGTCCACAGCGCGCTGCGCGACGAAAAGCCGGCGTAACGCGCCGCCGCCGGCGCCAGCCCGCCGACCTGCAGCGCAAAGCCGCGGTAGGTGCGGAAGAGAAAGGCCCACAGCACCGCCACGGCCAGCAGCGCCATCGGCAGGCCGATGTGCGCGCGCAGGTTCGGCACCAGGCGCGGCACCTTGGTCTCGGGCAGGAAGGTGATGGTCTGCGGGAAGTTGTAGCCCGCCGGGTCCTTCCAGGGCCCGTAGACCAGCCAGCCCAGCAGTTGCTCGGCGACGTAGACGAGCATCAGGCTGACGAGAATCTCGTTGGCATTGAAGCGGTCGCGCAGCAGCGCCACGATCGCCGCCCACAGCATGCCGCCCAGCACGCCGGCCAGCAGGACGGGCAGCACGATGCCCCGTCCCAAGGACGCCATCCCCGCCGTGGCGGGCCCGGCCTGCATCGCCACCCAGCCCGCGCACAGCGCACCGACGACGAACTGCCCCTCGGCGCCGATGTTCCACACGTTGCTGCGGAAACACACCGCCAGGCCCAGCGCGATGAGGATCAATGGCGTGGCCTTGACGCTCAGTTCGGACAGCGCGTAGAGGTTCTTCAGCGGCTCGACGAAGAACATCTGCAGCCCGCGCAGCGGGTCCTTGCCCAGCAGCACGAAGAGGCCCACGCCGAGCAGCACCGTGAGGGCCAGGGCCAGCAGCGGGCTGGCCAGCGACATCAGCCGGCTGGGCTGCGGGCGGGCTTCGAGCTTGAACATGGTCTGGCCGGGCTCAGGTGGCCCGGGCCATGGCGGGCACCACGTCCCACAGCCCACTCATCCAGGCGCCCATCTGCTCTACCGAGGCCTGGGCCACCGGCACGGCGGGCGACAGCCGGCCCTGCGCCATGACGTGCAGCCGGTCGGCCAGTTCGAAGAGCTCGTCGAGTTCCTCGCTCACCACCAGCAGCGCGCAGCCGGCCTCGCGCAGCGCCAGCAGTTCACCGCGGATCTGCGCCGCCGAGCCCACGTCCACGCCCCAGGTGGGCTGGCTGACGATGAGCAGCGTCGGCTTGGCAGCGATCTCGCGCCCGACGATGAACTTCTGCAGGTTGCCGCCCGACAGGCTCTTTGCCGCCGCGCGCGCACCGCCGGCGCGCACGTGAAAGCGTGCGATCAGGTCTTCGGCCAGGCGCTGCGCGCGCCCGGTGGCGATCCAGCCCAGCCTCGACACCGCCTCGGTGCGCGTGAGCAGCGTGTTCTGCGCCAGGCTCAGCGTGGGCACGGCGCCGCGGCCCAGGCGCTCTTCGGGCACGAAGTGCAGGCCCAGCCTGCGGCGCTTGCGCGGGCTGGCCCGCGCGATGTCGGTGTCGCCCAGCGTGATGCTGCCCGGCGCGGCACGCGTGTCTTCGCCCGACAGCGCCGCCATCAGTTCCTGCTGGCCGTTGCCCGAGATGCCAGCGATGCCCACCACCTCGCCGGCGTGGACCTCCAGTGCGATGTCGCGCAGTGCCATGCCGAACTCGTCGGGCTTGTCCAGGCTCAGTCGCCGCACCTGCAGCACCGTTTCGCCGGCGGTGGCGGCGCGGGCCCGCAGCGCCGGCGGCTCGGCGCCGATCATCAGGCGCGACAGGCTGGCGTTGCTCTCGGCGCGCGGGTCGACCTGGCCCGTGACCCTGCCGCCACGCAGCACGGTGCACTGCGTGCAAAGCGCCCGTATCTCGTCGAGCTTGTGGCTGATGTAGAGGATGCTGCAGCCCTGCGCGGCCAGCGTGCGCAGCGTGACGAAAAGCTTGTCCACCGCCTGCGGCGTCAGCACCGAGGTCGGCTCGTCCAGGATCAGCAACTGCGGCTTGCTCAGCAGTGCGCGCACGATCTCGACGCGCTGGCGTTCACCCACGCTCAGCGTGTGCACGGGGCGC
This sequence comes from Leptothrix sp. (in: b-proteobacteria), assembly GCA_013822265.1. Taxonomy (GTDB): domain Bacteria; phylum Pseudomonadota; class Gammaproteobacteria; order Burkholderiales; family Burkholderiaceae_C; genus Rubrivivax. The sequence goes on along the minus strand of PNKD01000002.1, from coordinate 15,552 downwards.
TGCACGTCGACGTCCAGCCCATAGCTGGCCGCTACCTCGGTGATGCGCGCGCTCACCTCGGGCAGGCTCAGGCGCTTGTCCAGGCCGAGCCAGACGTTTTGCGCGGCGGTCAGCGTGTCGAACAGGCTGAAGTGCTGGTAGACCATGCTGATGCCCAACGCGCGCGCCTGCGCCGGGCTCTTCACGGACACCGGTGCGCCGTTCCACAGCATCTGGCCGTCGTCGGGCTCGACGGCGCCGTAGATGATCTTCATCAGCGTGCTCTTGCCGGCGCCGTTTTCGCCCAGCACGGCGTGAATCTCGCCTGCGAGCACCCGCAGGTTCACGCCATCGTTGGCGCGAACTGCGGGATATTGCTTGCTGATGCCGCGGAGTTCCAGACGGGACATGGAGGGGAGATTGTCGGCAGATCTCCGCGGCCGCCGGTCAGGGTCTACTAGAAGCTGTGGCGCACACCCGCCGCCAGCGTCGTGCCGCTGGACTTGCCCGTGTACTTGTCGCTCATGTACAGGCCGTAGATGTCGGTGCGCTTGCTCAGCCTGTAGTTGTAGCCCAGCGTCAGCATCTCGCTCTCGGGCTTGCCAGCCACGCCCGCGGTCGTGCTTTCGCTGCTGCCGTAGGCCGCCAGGATGTCGCCACGGCCCATCGGCAGCGAGGCGCTGAGGTTCAACGTCCTGGTCTGAACTTCCTGTGTGGCCCGGGTTTCGATGCTGCCGTACTGGGCGGAGAACTTGACGAAATTCAGGTCGTAGCTGGCGCCGAATTGCAGCGCCGACTGGCTGCTGAAGCCGGGGAAGGCCGAGATCGGCCGGCCCAGCGTGCCTTGCGCTTCGACCTTCTGCAAGGCCACCGTGAGGGCCAGCGGGCCGGCGAAGTACAGCAAGTTGGCGCCGACGTTCGGGCCGCGGGCGGTGGCCGCGCCTTCGCCGGCGGCCACCAGCAGGTTGGCCGTCAGGCCGCCCTTGCGGGGCGTGGTGTAGCCGATGGCATTGTTCCAGCCCGAGTCGCCGACCAGCGACGTGCCATGCGGCGAGTTGTAGTACTGGCGGATGGTCGGTGAATACCCGAAGGATTCGCCATAACTGTTGAACAGCAGTGAGCTCACGAACATCGGCGTGGCCATGCGGCCCAGGCGCAGCATGCCGAAGCCGCCCGACAGGCTGAGGTTGGCGTTGCGCGACCAGAAGGCATCGACGCCCGGCACACGGCCGGCGCCGCCGGAATCGGCGAGCAGGAAGCTGTCGAGCGTGAAGCCGGCCTGCAGGCCGCCCCCCAGGTCTTCCGTGCCCTTGAGGCCGAAGTAGCTGGTGCTCAAGTTGCCGCTGTCCAGGCGCTTGACCTTGGCGCTGCCGGCGGTCTGGAACTGGCCGACCGACAGGTCGACCAGGCCGTAGAGCTGGACGGAAGACTGGGCCTGGGCGGTGCCGGCAGCCAGCAGGCCGGCGGTCGCCAGTGTGCTCGCCAGTGCGGTGGCGCGCGATGTGAGACCTGGGGTCAGGGGTCGGTGCATGGGAGTTTTCCTCTTCGGTTGAAAACGGGTCAGCTGCGGGGTTAGCAAGTTTCGATCCGGGTCTGTCATGGGTCTGCCGCCGACCCTGCAGCCAGCCGCCCCGCGATATAGGTGGCGGCCAGGTTGCGTTCGTCGCCCAGCGTCATCCACGCGAAGACGCGTGTGTGCAGGTCCTGCGCCGCTACGCCCGGCTCGGCGCCGCGCGCCACGGCATCGCGATACTCGGCCACGGGGCCCTGCGCCCAACTCCAGACTGCCAGGTCGGCCAGGGTGCCTGCCTCCAGGTGGCCGATCTCGTGCGCCAGGCCCAGCAGTCCGGCCGCGCCGCGCGTGGCGGCGTGCAACGCCGTCCAGGCGTTGAGCCGCGTGCCGCGCAATGCCTGCACCTTGTAGGCCTCGGCCAGGCTGCGCAACTGGCACAGGCTGGTGCCACCGCCCACGTCGCTGGCGATGCTGACGCCGTGCGCGGCGTCACGCGCCGCCTGCCAGTCGAACAGGCCGCTGCCGAGGAAGAGGTTGCTGCTGGGGCTGTGCGCGATGTGTGCACCGGTCTCGCGCAGCAATGCCCTGTCGTGGGCATCGAGCCAGATGCCATGCGCCAGGACGGCGCGTTCGTGCAGCAGGCCGGCGCGGTGGTAGACGTCGAGGTAGCTGCGCGCCTCGGGGTAGAGCGCGGCCACCCACTTCACCTCGTCCAGGTTCTCGGCCACGTGCGTCTGCATGTACAAGCCGGCATGACGCCGGCCGAGCTCACCAGCCATGGCCAGTTGTTCGGGCGTGCTGGTGACGGCGAAGCGGATGGTCGCGGCGTAGGCGTTGCGGCCCTGGCCGTGCCAGCGTGCGATGAGCGCCTCGCAGTCGGCTTCGGCGCCGGCCACGTCGTCGCGCAGGCCGTCGGGGGCGTGACGGTCCATCAGCACCTTGCCGGTCACGATGCGCATGCCGCGCTGCGCGGCGGCGGAGAACAGCGCCTCGGCCGAAGCGCGGTGCACGGTGGCGAAGACCACCGCCGCCGTGGTGCCGTGGGCCAGCAGCGCGTCGAGGAAGCGCGCCGCACCGACGGCCGCCACGTCCGGGTCGGCATAGCGCTGCTCGGCGGGGAAGGTGTAGGTCTCCAGCCAGTCCAGCAGGCCTGCGCCCCAGCTGGCGATGACATCGAGCTGCGGGCAGTGCACGTGCGTGTCGATGAAACCGGGCATGAGCAGGCGGCCGCGGTGGTCGTGGCGCTGCCAGTCCGCGCCTGGGTCGACGGCGGCGGCGGGCTCGGCGCCGAGGATGCGCCCGCCCTCGACGAACAGCCAGTGGTCGGGACGGAAACGCACGCCGTCCAGCGTCGGGCTGCCCCACGAGGGGGCGGCGCTGAAGTCGAGCAGGTCGGCGCGTACGGCGAGTTTCATGGCGGGGCCGATCATCGCGCAGCCTTCGGTCCATCTGCCCGGCGCGGCAATTGCGCGGGCATGGCGCAGGTCCTCGCGCTGACTTACCCTTCAGGCTCCCATGTCCCGGAACCCTTAGACGATGAACACCCGCCCCATCCGCTTCCTGCACCGCGGCGCGGTGGCCGAGGTGGTCGACGCCGCGCCCACGCGCACCGTGCTCGAATGGCTGCGCGAAGACGCCCGCTGCACCGGCACCAAGGAAGGCTGCGCCGAGGGCGACTGCGGCGCCTGCATGGTGGTTCTGGGCGAGCTCGACGATGCCGGTGGCCTGCGCCTGCGGCCCGTCAACGCCTGCATACAGTTCCTGCCCACGCTCGACGGCAAGGCGCTGTTCACGGTCGAAGACCTGGCCGCGGCCGACGGCACCCTGCACCCGGTGCAGCAGGCCCTGGTCGATGGCCACGGCTCGCAGTGCGGCTTTTGCACGCCGGGTTTCGTGATGAGCCTGTGGGCCGGCTACGAGACCCGCCGGCAGGCCGGCGACGCGCACGCAGGCGCCCCCAGCCGCCAGGCGCTGGCCGACGAACTGAGTGGCAACCTGTGCCGCTGCACCGGCTACCGGCCCATCCTCGACGCCGCGCTGCGTGCCTATGAGGCGCCGCCGGTGCCGCTGCCGTCGCGGCCAGACCACGGCCGTGTGCTGGCCGCACTTCGATCGCTGCAGAGCGCGCCGCCGCTGCACTACCAGCCTGCCGGCCACGCGCCCTTCCACGCCCCGCGCACGCTGGACGGGCTGGCGCAGCTGCGCCTGCAGCGCCCCGAGGCGCGGCTGCTCGCCGGCAGCACCGACGTCGGGCTGTGGGTGACCAAGCAGCTGCGCGATCTCGGAGAGATCATCTACCTCGGTGCCGTGGCCGAGCTGAAGGCCATCGAGCACACGCCGGGCCACATCGTCATCGGCGCCGGCGCGTCGCTGCAGGCGGCCTGGCAGGCGCTGGCCGCCGAGTGGCCGTCGCTGCGCGACGTCTGGCTGCGTTTTGCCGGCCTGCCCGTGCGCCTGGCCGGCACCATGGGGGGCAACGTCGCCAATGGCTCGCCCATCGGCGACTCGGCGCCGGCGCTCATCGCGCTGGGTGCGACCATCGTGCTGCGCCGCGGCGACGCCGACAGGCGCATGGCGCTGCAGGAGTTCTACGCCGGCCATATGCAAAACCGGCTCGAGGCAGGCGAGTTCGTGCGCGCGCTGGAAGTGCCGCGTGCCCGGCCCGGGCAGGCGCTGCGCGTCTACAAGATCGCCAAGCGTTTCGACTGCGACATCTCGGCGGTGTGTGTCGCCGTCGCGCTGCAGTTGGACGGCGGCGTGGTCGCCGACGCGCGCATCGCCTGCGGCGGCATGGCCGCCACCGTGAAGCGCGCGCCGCAGGCCGAAGCCGCGCTGCGAGGCCGGCCCTGGACAGAGGCCACGCTGCAAGCCGCGATGGCCGCGCTGGCGCACGACTACACGCCGCTGACCGACCTGCGCGCCAGCGCCGCCTACCGCATGCAGGTGGCGCAGAACCTGCTGCGCCGCTGCTGGCTCGAGACGCGGCCCGAGGCGCCGCTGGCCGAGGCCGCGGTGAGCGTGTGGGCGCGCGAGGCGGGCGCATGAACCGGCCCCGCGAAGCCGGCGCCGCATCGCAGGCCGCGACGCCCGTCGTCGGCCGCGGCCTGCCGCACGAGTCGGCGCACCTGCACGTCGGCGGCGCCGCGCCCTACACCGACGACCTGCCCGAGCTCGCCGGCACGCTGCACGCCGCGCTGGGGCTGTCGCCACTGGCGCACGGCGTCATCGAATCGATGGACCTCGATGCCGTGCGCGCGATGCCCGGTGTCGTCGATGTCTTCAGCGCGCGCGACCTGCCCGGCGCCAACGACTGCGGCGCGCTGCTGCACGACGAGCCCATCCTCGCCGGCGAGCCCGGCGACACGCTGCGCTACCTGGGCCAGCCGCTGTTCGCGGTGGTGGCGCGCACACGCGACGCCGCGCGCCGCGCCGCGGCGCTGGCGCGCCAGGTGGTGGGTGCGCGCGCGCTGCCGCCCGTGCTCGACGCCGTCGCCGCGCACGCCGCGCGGCAGTACGTGGTGCCGCCCATGCACCTGTGGCGCGGCGACGCCGCGGCGGCCATCGCCGCCGCGCCGCAGCGGTTGAAGCTCGACTTCGCCGTCGGCGGGCAGGAGCAGTTCTACCTGGAAGGGCAGATCAGCTATGCCGTGCCCACCGAGGACGGCGGCCTCAGGCTGTACTGCAGCACCCAGCACCCCAGCGAGATGCAGCACCACCTGGCGCAGGTGCTGCGGCGCCCGGCGCACGCGGTGCAGGTGGAGTGCCGCCGCATGGGCGGCGGCTTCGGCGGCAAGGAATCGCAGAGCGCGCTGTTCGCCTGCGTGGCCGCCGTGGCGGCCGTGCGTGCGTGCGCGCCGGTGAAGCTGCGCGTCGACCGCGACGACGACTTCATGATCACCGGCCGGCGCCACCCCTTCCACTTCGAGCTCGAGGCAGGGTTCGACGATGCCGGCCGGCTGCTGGGCACCGAGGCCACGATGGTCAGCAACGCCGGCCATTCGGCCGACCTGTCGGGCCCGGTGATGACACGCGCGCTGTGCCACTTCGACAACGCCTACTGGCTGCCGCACGTCGCCGTGCACGGCTACAGCGCGCGCACCAACCTGCAGAGCAACACCGCCTTCCGCGGCTTCGGCGGGCCGCAGGGCGCCATCGCCGTCGAGGTGCTGATCGACAGCCTGGCGCGCCGGCTGGGCCGCGACGCGCTGGACGTGCGCCGTGCCAACCTCTACGGCCGGGCGTCGAACAAGGTCACGCCCTACGGCCAGGTGGTGGACGACAACTGCCTGCACCCGCTGCTCGACGAGCTCGAGGCCAGCAGCGACTACCGCGCCCGCCGCGCCGCCGTGAAGGAGTTCAACGCCGGCAGCCCGGTGCTGAAGAAGGGCCTGGCGCTGACGCCGCTGAAGTTCGGCATCGCCTTCAACGTCACCCACCTCAACCAGGCCGGCGCGCTGGTGCACGTGTACACCGATGGCAGCGTGCTCGTGAACCACGGCGGCACCGAGATGGGCCAGGGCCTGAACACCAAGGTGGCGCAGGTGGTGGCGCACGAGTTCGGCCTGCCGCCGGCGGCCGTGCGCTGCAGCGCCACCGACACCGCCAAGATCGCCAACACCTCGGCCACCGCGGCCAGCACCGGCAGCGACCTCAACGGCCGCGCCGCGCAGCACGCCGCGCAACAGGTGCGCCAGCGGCTGGCCGCGTTCTGCGCCGCGCAGTGGGGCGGCGACGCGACCGATGTCGGCTTTGCCGGCGGCTGCGTGCACTTCGCGGGGCAGGCGCGGCCCTTCGCCGAGGTCGTTCAGCAGGCCTACCTGGCGCGCGTGCCGTTGTGGAGCGACGGCTTCCACGCCACGCCCGGCCTGCACTGGGACAAGCAGACGCTGCAGGGCCGGCCCTTCAACTACTTCGCCTACGGCGCGGCGGTGAGCGAGGTGCTGCTCGACACGCTCACCGGCGAGTGGAAGCTGCAACGCGCCGACCTGCTGCACGACGTCGGGCGCAGCCTCAACCCGGCCATCGACATCGGCCAGATCGAAGGCGCCTTCATCCAGGGCATGGGCTGGCTGACGATGGAAGAACTGGTCTGGCACCCGGCCGACGGTTCGCCCCGGGCCGGCCTGCTGCTGACGCACGCGCCCAGCACCTACAAGATCCCGACCGCCAACGACTGCCCGGCCGACCTGCGCGTGCGCCTGTTCGAGCCCGCGCGCAAGCCCGACAGCGTGCACCACAGCAAGGCCGTCGGCGAGCCGCCGCTGCTGCTGGCCTTCAGCGTCTTCTTCGCGCTGCGCGACGCCGTCTCGGCGGTGGGCGGCCACCGCGTCGACCCGCCGCTGCCCGCCCCGGCCACGCCGGAGGCGCTGCTGCGCGCCGTCGACGCCGTGCGGGCCATGGTGGCCGGCGGCGCGACGTGACGCTGCGGCCGTGAACGGGCTGCGCGAGACCGCGCTGCGCTGGCAGGCCGAGCGCCGGCCCGCGGTGGTGGTGGAGGTGCTGCATACCCTGGGTTCGGTGCCGCGCGAAGCCGGCACATGCATGCTGGTGGCGGCCGAAGAGGTTCACGGCACGATAGGCGGCGGCCACCTCGAGTGGCAGGCCATCGCCGACGCGCGTGCGCTGCTGGCGCAGGCGGTGCCGGCCGCGGCGCGGCCCGAACAGCGCATCGCGCTTGGCCCCAGCCTGGGCCAGTGCTGCGGCGGTGTGCTGACGCTGCGCTTCACGGCGCTGGCGCACAGTGCGCCGGCCAGTTGGCCGGTGCCGGCGCCGCGCTTCCATCTGCAGCTCTACGGTGCCGGCCATGTCGGCCGCGCCGTCGTCGGGCTGCTGGCCGGCCTGCCGTGCCGGGTGAACTGGGTGGACGAGCGCGAGAGCGAGTTCCCGCCCGGCCCGCTGCCGCCGCACATCGAGCGCGTGTGTGTCGAGCCGGTGCAGGCCGAGGTGGCGGCCGCGCCGGCCGGCGCCTTCTACCTCGTGCTGACGCACAGCCATGCGCTGGACCTGGCGCTGGCGCAGGCCATCCTGGCGCGCGGCGACTTCGGCTGGTTCGGGCTCATCGGCAGCGCCACCAAGCGCGCGCGTTTCGAGCACCGGCTGCGCGAGCGCGGCTTCGATGCCGCGCTGGTTGCGCGCATCAACTGCCCCATCGGCCTGCCCGGCATCAAGGGCAAGGAGCCCGAGGTCATCGCGCTGGCGGTGGTGGCGCAGATGCTGCAGGCGGCGGGTGGCGAGCCCGCTGCATAGCGCGCATCCACGCGCCGCTCAGGCCGTGCGCTTGAACACCGCCAGCAACGCCCCCGCCGCCACGAACAGGCCACCGAATACACGGTACGGCACGCGCATGTGCGTGGCCGACCTCAGCGCGGCGAGCCCGCGCGAGGCCAGCGCGGTGTAGCCGGCCATCACCACGAGGTCGGTGAAGCTCGGCGTGAGGCCGGTCAGCAGGTACTGAGGCGCGAGCGCCTGCGCCGGGCTGATGAACTGCGGCACCACGGCCAACAGGAACACCGTGCCCTTGGGGTTGACGGCATTGAGCATCCAGCCGCGCAGCACCATCGTGCGCCACTGCTTCAGGCCCAGCCACACCAGGTAGGCCACGCCGCACCACTTGGTGAAGGCGAAGGCCGTCGCCGACGCGGCCATCAGCGCGCCCAGGCCCGCGCCGACCACCAGCAGCTGCGTCCAGATGCCCAGCACCAGGCCCAGCGTGGTGAAGTAGCCGCGGCGAAAGGCGTGGTTAAGGCCAGCGCTCATGGGCGCCAGCGCGCCCGGACCGGGCGAGACGCTGATGGCCCATGACGCTGCGAAGAAGGCCAGCCAGGTGGAGAAGTCCATGTTGCCCGCCCGCGGCGGCCGTTGATGCAGGTCAGCCGCGATGTCACAGCCTGCGAATCAGCGCCGAACCCGAGCCAGCGTCGGCGTGGTGCGCCACTGTCTTCTGTCCCTATCGTCGGCCCCCTGGCGTATCGCGGGTCAATCGCCGAGGCGTTTCGCACGCTGACCCGTCAGGGCTGGGCCTGCTTGCTGGCAAGAGCGAACAAGTACTGGCGGGTGCCGGCCTTGGGGTGCCAGGGCGAGCGGCTGCTGCCGGAGATTATGGAGAGATCTCCATAATGGCCGACAGGGTGAATTCGCCTCCCACCCAGCGCACCCTGCCGCGGCGCACAGGCGCTGAGAATTCAAGCGCAGCGCACTCAGTGGCGGTGGACGGCGCGGTGTGCTGGCCGCTGCCGTTGGTGCTGGTCGACAATGCCGCGATGAACCGCATCGACGACCCCCGCCACGACCAGGAAGTGGGCGTGCGCGACAGCACGCTGGACACCACCCGCATCGACGACGTGCGCATCGGCGCCGTGCGCCCGCTGATGACGCCGGCGCTGCTGCAGGAGCGCGTGCCCGTGGGCGAGGAGGCGCTGGCGCTGGTGGAAGGCAGCCGCCGCCGCATCGCCGACGTGCTGCACGGGCGCGACGAGCGGCTGGTCGTCGTCGTCGGGCCGTGTTCCATCCACGACCACGGCCAGGCCCTCGAGTACGCCCGCCGCCTCAAGGCCGTGGCCGACGAGCTGGCGCCCGAGCTGCTGGTCGTCATGCGCGCCTACTTCGAGAAGCCGCGCACCACGGTGGGCTGGAAGGGCTTCATCAACGACCCCCACCTCGACGGCAGCTTTGCCATCAACGAAGGCCTGGAGCGCGCGCGCCGGCTGCTGCTGGAGCTGGCGCTGCTGGGCCTGCCCACGGGCACCGAGTTCCTCGACCTGCTGAGCCCGCAGTTCATCAGCGACCTCGTGAGCTGGGGCGCCATCGGCGCGCGCACGACGGAGAGCCAGAGCCACCGTCAGCTCGCCTCGGGGCTGAGCTGCCCGGTGGGCTTCAAGAACGGCACCGACGGCGGCACGCAGGTGGCCGCCGACGCCATGCTCGCGGCACGCGCGCCGCACGCCTTCATGGGCATGACCAAGATGGGCATGGCCGCCATTTTCGAGACCCGCGGCAACGCCGACTGCCACGTCATCCTGCGCGGCGGCAAGGTGCCCAACCACGACGCCGCCGGCGTGGCCGCGGCCTGCGAGCGCCTGCGCGCCGCCGGCCTGCCCGGGCGCGTGATGATCGACGTCTCGCACGGCAACAGCAGCAAGCAGTACCAGCGCCAGGCCGTGGTCGCTGCCGACGTGGCCGCGCAGGTGGGCGCGGGCGACCGCCGCATCATTGGCGTGATGATCGAGAGCCACCTCAACGAAGGCCGCCAGGACCTCGTGCCCGGCCAGCCGCTGCGGCACGGGGTGTCCATCACCGACGCCTGCCTGGGTTTCGAGCAGACGCTGCCGGTGCTGCAGGGCCTGGCCGCCGCGGTGCGGCAGCGGCGCCGCGCCGCGGCGTGACGGCGGGCTGCGAAAATCGGCGGTCCATGCCCATCGATACCACCGCTGCGGGCCCCGACCCTGCCGCCGCGCTGCTGCACAGCGCCTTCTACCGCTTCACGCCGCTGTCCGACCCGCCGGCCGCGGCAGCGCTGGTGCGCGGCCTGGCGCAGGGCCTGTTCGGCAGCATCACGGTGGCGGCCGAGGGCATCAACGGCGCCGTCTCGGGCACGCCCGCCGCGGTGCGGGCCTTCGAGGCCGCGCTGCAGGGTGACGCGGTGTTCGGCGGCGCGCTGCGCGGCATGGTCTTCAAGCACAGCGGCTGCGTGACGCCGCCGTTCGCGCGGCTCAAGGTGCTGGTCAAGCCCGAGATCGTGGCGCTGGGCCTGCCCGGCGCCGAGGCCCTGCCGCCGCCCGACGAGGCCGACGCCAGCCACCTCTCGCCCGCCGCCTGGCGCGAACTGCTGGCGCGCGACGACGTGGTGCTGCTGGACAACCGCAACCACTTCGAATTTCGCCTGGGTCACTTCCGCGGCGCGGCCGACCCGCAGGTGCGGCACTTCCGCGATTTCGTCGCCTACGTGCAGCAGCAGGCACCGGCCTGGCGCGAAGCCGGCCGGCCGGTGGCGATGTACTGCACCGGCGGCGTGCGCTGCGACAAGACCGCGCCCTGGCTGCGCAGCCTGGGGCTGGACGTGATGCAGCTCGAAGGCGGCATCCTCAACTACCTGCAGCAGGTGGACGGGCCGGGCCGCGACTGGCTGGGTGACTGTTTCGTCTTCGACAAGCGCATCGCGCTCGACGCCGCGCTGCACGAGACGCCGGCGACCGCCGAAGACGTCTTCGACGAGAGCGACCCCGGCGAGGCCTGGCGCCTGGCGCGGGCGCGGCGGCTGGACGCGTTTTGATGGCTTCGAGGCCCGCCTTGCCGGCCATGGCGACGGCCTGTTCGGCGACATCGGCCGCGACGGCATGACCCGCCCCCGCGCCGCCTGGACGCCGCCGCCGCGCGACGGTGTCAGTGCCAGCCGCGTGGCCGTCGTCGCCGGGCCCTGGGCGACGGTGGCACAGTTCCTGGCGCAGCGGCTGCGCCCGGGCATCGACTGGCCGGCGCGCCTGGCCGCCGGCGAGGTGCTGGACGTGCACGGCCGCGCGCTGCCGCCCGATGCGCCCAGCGTGCCCGGCAGCGTGCTCTGGTACTGGCGCCACCTGCCGCCCGAGCCGCGCGTGCCCTTCGAGATCGAGCTGCTGCACCACGACGAGCACCTGGTGGTGGTCGACAAGCCGCATTTCCTGGCCGCCATCCCCGGCGGCCGCTACCTGCAGGAGACGGCGCTGGTGCGGCTGCGCCGCCTGCTCGGCCGGCCCGACCTGGTGCCGCTGCACCGGCTTGACCGCGAGACCGCCGGCGTGCTGATGTTCAGCGCCGAACCCGCCACGCGCGACGCCTACCACGCGCTGCTGCGCGAGCGCCGCGTGCACAAGATCTACGAGGCCGTGGCGCCCTGGCGCGACGACCTGGCACTGCCGCTGACGGCCAGCCATCGGCTGCAGGATCCGCCCGGGGCCACGCACCTGCCGGTGCAGGTGGTGGCGGGCGAGGCCAATGCGCAGACGCAGGTCGAACTGATCTCGCGGCTGGGACGTGTGCCGCGCGACGGCTGCGCGGACCCCGGCCCGCTGGCCCACTACCGGCTGACGCCCGTCACCGGCCGCCGCCACCAGTTGCGGGCGCAGCTCAACGCACTGGGCCTGCCCATCGTGGGCGACCGCATCTACCCGCGGCTGTGGCCCCACCCGCCCGAAGACGCCGTGCCCGACTACACGCAGCCGCTGCAGCTGCTGGCGCGCGAGGTGGCCTTCACCGACCCGGTGAGCGGCCAGCCGCGGTGCTTCGCCAGCGCGCGCCGGCTGCAGTTCGCGCGGCCCTGAACGGCTCCATCTTGCCCGCCTGCGGCGGCAGGGCAGAAATGCGGTGGCAAGATGGCGACAGCGGGGCCGGGCGCCGGTCACTGCGGCAGCGCCGGGGTCGGCAAGGCCCCTTGTCAGGCTCTTGCCAGCCGCCGGGCGCCCACTAGACTACTTTGGACATCCAACCAGCAGGAGACATCCTCATGAGCAAGCGCGACGTCGTGGTTCTCGGCGCAGCCCGTTCGGCCATCGGCACCTTCAACGGCGGCCTGTCCGACATCGAGCCGGCCGAGCTCGCCGGCACGGTGATGAAGGAGGCGGTGGCCCGTTCGGGTGTCGACCCCAAGGCCATCAACTACGTCACGGTGGGCAACTGCATCCCCACCGAGAGCCGCTACCCCTATGTGGCACGCGTGGCCTCGATCCAGGCCGGCCTGCCGATGGAAAGCGTGGCCATGGCCGTCAACCGGCTGTGCTCGTCGGGCCTGCAGGCCATCGTGACGACGGCGCAGAACATCCTGCTGGGCGACTGCGACTACGGCGTCGGCGGCGGCGTCGAGGTGATGTCGCGCGGCGCCTACCTGAGCCCGGCGATGCGCAACGGCGCGCGCATGGGCGACACCAAGCTCATCGACGCCATGGTCGCCGCGCTCACCGACCCCTTCGGCGTCGGCCACATGGGCATCACGGCCGAGAACCTGGTCACCAAGTGGGGCATCACGCGCGAACAGCAGGACCAGCTCGCCGTCGACTCGCACCGCAAGGCCGCCGCGGCCATCGCCGAAGGCCGCTTCAAGAGCCAGATCGTCGCCATCGTCAAGCAAACGCGCAAGGGTGAGGTCACCTTCGACACCGACGAGCATGTGAAGGCGGGCACGACGCTGGAGACGCTGGCCAAGATGAAGCCCGCGTTCAAGAAGGACGGGTCGGTGACGGCGGGCAACGCCTCGGGCATCAACGACGGTGCGGCCTTCTTCGTGCTGGCCGACGCGGCCGTGGCGGCCTCGGCCGGCCACAAGCCGATGGCCCGCCTGGCCAGCTACGCCATCGCCGGCGTGCCCAACGACGTGATGGGCGAGGGCCCGATCCCGGCCACCAAGATGGCGCTGAAGAAGGGCGGCTTCACGCTCGACCAGATGGACGTCATCGAAAGCAACGAGGCCTTCGCGGCGCAGGCCATCGCCGTGGCTCGCGGCCTCGAGCTCGACATGAGCAAGGTCAACCCGAACGGCGGCGCCATCGCACTCGGCCACCCGATCGGCTGCAGCGGCGCCTTCCTGGCCACCAAGGCCATCTACGAACTGCACCGCACCGGCGGCCGCTACGCGTTGGTGACGATGTGCATCGGTGGCGGGCAGGGCATCGCGGCGGTGTTCGAGCGCCTCTGATCCCCGCGGTCTGAACAGTCACGGGCCGGCGGTGTGAACCGCCGGCCCGTGGCGCTTCAGGGTGCCGCATTCAGCGACAGGCGCGCGTCTGGAGGCTGGCTGCTTGCGACCCATAGCAGCCGGCGGACCAACAAAAGACCGGTCATTCCTGTGGCGAAGAGCGAGCCCAGCGGGTGCGGCTTGCGTGAGACCCGGGCGCTTGCGCGCTTGCTGACGCGAAGCCGTCGGCAGCAGCGAAGTACGGCCTCTTGGTGGTCACGCGTTTGTGCTTAAACGGGCAGCTTGGTCGGCTGACCGCATCGGTGCCGTCTACGGCGCTGGTAAATGGGCTGCAAAGTCCGGACTCAAGTCGTCCAGCGCATCAGAGTCACGAGAAGCACCAAGACACCCAGGCCAAGGTTGATCGAGACCCATGTGCGAATTTGCGTCAGGACCGCACCTCCCGCACTCCACTCGGACGCTGCAACGGCCCGGCCAAGCCGCTTGAAAAGCACGAAACGGATGTGCATGAAGATCGCAACCATCGCGACGCCCAGCGCCGCCATGACGGTCCAGGCCAGCGGCATCTCGAAGTTGCCGCCCGACTGCACCACCTGCTTGGCCACGCGACCCAGCATCCACAGGCCGCTGGCCAGAGTCAGCAGCGAGGCGACAAGCACGGCTTTGAAGAAGCGCCCGAGAACCTCGTGCATCAGCCGCAGCCGCACCGGCGCCTCCAGCTGAGCGACCGCAGGCCGCAGGAAGAAGTGCGCAAACACCATGCCACCGATCCACACGATGATGGACAGCACATGAACAGTCTTGAGGGTCGCGTAGATCATCGATCAGTCCCATTCAACGTCAAATCCAGCCCAGGATCCACTCGCTGCCCCAGGCCCATGCCATCAGCAGCAGGCCGGTCGTGGCAACCACTGCCACCCCCGACAGCAGCAGCCCCAGGATCACTGCAACCCCATCGCGAAACACCAGCCCCAGCCCGATGAACACCAGCGCCACGGCAGGTAGCAGGTTGCCAAAGGGAATCGGCATCACGACGATGGCGGCCATCAGCCCAACGGCGAGCGCCGTCGCTGACCGTCGGCCGGAGATGGCGAGATGGCTCAGCCGGGTCCTGGCATGGCGCCCGGCCAGGGCGTAGGCAGAAGCCAACCCGACCAGCACCCGCTGGGCCCAGTGGCGCGGCAATTCAAGTTCGGCCACCCGTGGCGGCAAACATGGCGCGCAGTGCCCCCGCCACATCGCCACCGCCAGCGCCGCCATCCCCAGCCCGAGCACCGTGCCCACGCCGGGTACCGGCAGCAGGCAGGGCGTGGCCAGCAGCAGGAGCAACGTCCCGTGGGCTTCGGGGCCGTGGGCTTGCGCCATCGCCCGCATCGACACCCGCTCGTCCTGGATGGCAGCGGCTGCGTCGCGCAGCCGCTGCACGATCGGCGGCGTCATGTGGACTCGGCGACAGCGGGCTGCCCGCGGGTCTTCCACAGCGACACCAGCACACCACCGGCTATCAGCCCGAAGGTCACGGTCAACGAGATCACGGCCGGAATCTTGCCGATGATGCCCACCAGGAAGATCTTGCTGCCGATGAACACCAGCACCAGGGCCAGGGCGTACTTCAGGTACTTGAAGCGGTGGATCATCGCCGCCAGCGCAAAGTACAGCGCGCGCAGGCCCAGGATGGCGAAGATGTTGCTGGTGTAGACGATGAACGGGTCGGTGGTGATCGCGAAGATGGCCGGCACCGAGTCGACCGCGAAGATCAGGTCGACGAACTCCACCAGCACCAGGGCCAGGAACAAGGGCGTCGCGAAGCGTTCCAGCTTGCCCGTCTTGGTGTCGGTCTCGCGCACCCAGAAGGCATTGCCGCGCAGGCCCTCTGTCACGCGCATGTGCCGCTTCAGGAACTTGAGCAGCGGGTTGTTCGCGATGTCGGGCATGTGGTCGGCAATGATCCACATCTTGATGCCGGTGAAGATCAGGAAGGCGCCGAACAGGTACAGCACCCAGCTGAACTGGCTCACCAGCGTGGCGCCCAGACCGATCATGATCGCGCGCAGAACGATCACGCCCAGGATGCCCCAGAACAGCACGCGGTGCTGGTACTGCCGCGGGATGGCGAAGAAGGTGAAGATCAACGCGATGACGAAGACGTTGTCCATCGACAGCGACTTCTCGATCATGAAGCCGGTGTAGTAGTCCATGCCGCTCTGCGCGCCCAGGTACCACCAGACCCAGGCGCCGAAGATCAGCGCCACGCTGATGTAGCCGGCTGACAGCAGCAGGCTCTCGCGCACGCCTATCTCCTTGTCGTCCTTGTGCAGGACGCCCAGATCGAAGGCCAGCAGTGCCACGACGATACCGACGAAGGTCAGCCAGACCCAGGCCGGCTTGCCCATGAAGTCGG
>PNKD01000001.1 GCA_013822265.1 Leptothrix sp. (in: b-proteobacteria) | reverse complement strand
CAGACGGCGTAACCCGCCCCGGGACGCCAGAGGCCGCGTGGGGTTCACGAGGGCGGTCGGCGCGTTCACAAAGGGCCCGTCTCGGGCCGCCGGCATCGCGCCAGTGGCGCCCGGCCCGTGGTGTCGGCGCCGACAAGGGGCACCCCCGATCGTCAAGTACCGCGCCGACTGCCGCGCCTGAAAAACTCGAGCCCGAGCCCCGCGCGCCGGCTTGTTGGGCGCCGACGGGCGTCAGCGCGTGTCAACTCTTGATCTGATTGAGCGTGCCCTCATCGGCCAGCCGCGTGTGCAGGTTGAAGGTGGCGCCCTGCGTCAGGATGTGCAGCTTGATGCCCAGCAGGCACACCGGCCGGCCTTCGGCCACTTTGCTGGCGCACAGGCTTCGGGGCTCCTCAGCGCCGGATGATGCCGGCGCCGGTGCGCCGGGCGCCGCCGTCAGAACTGGGCATAGGGCTGCACCGGGCGCGGCAGCGGCAGATCGCCGCCCTGCGGCTTGAAGCTGCGGCGCAGGTAGAACAGCCACTGCGTCGGTGCGTAGTAGGCCGAGCGGTCGGCGTTGAACACGGCGCCGGCGCTCCAGTGCGGCGCAAGCCGGCGCTCGACCTCGGCGCGCACGCTGGTCGACGTGCCGCCGCCGCGCCCGCCGCCGTCGTGCAGGGGCGTGCCGGTGGCCGCCTGCAGCGCGCCGTCGGTGGGGTAGTAGGGCGTGTCGGCCTCGTAGGTCCACGAGCGCGCCAGCGATGCGCGCACGCGGTACGACCAGGCGCCGGCGCGGCCGCTGGCGGTGATCGGCAGGCCCAGGCTGGTGTAGCGCTGCGGGCTGTAGTAGCCGCCCTGGCCGAAGGTGTAGAAGCCGAGGTTGCGTCGGTAGTGCCACAGCGCCAGCGTCGGGCCGGCGTTGAGGCGCAGCGCGGGCGTGTCCAGCCAGTCGCGGTCGGCCGCCAGGCGCAGCTGCACGGTGCTGTTGGCGGCGACGTTGCGGCCGCCCAGCCACCCGGCGCGCACGCTGGCCGAGGTGGCGAAGCCGCCGACGTCGCGCGCCACACGCAGCGTGGCCGCATTCAGCGTCACGCCGCCCCAGCGCTGGCCGCTGACGGGGTCGCGCGTGCCGGCGTAGGACAGCAGGCTGCCGGTGAGCACGCGGCGCGACAGCTCGACGCTGGCGTCCTGCCCCGCCAGGGTGATGTCCTGCCGCCAGCCGCCCACCAGGTTGGGCACCTGGAAGCCGAGGCCGACGACGCCCAGGTCCCAGCGCCGGCGCGCGCCCGTCCAGCCCGTGCCGAGGGTGAGCCCGCGCGCCGCCTGCGGCAGCGGCGCGGCCAGGTCGTTGCCGGTGGCCAGCACGCGGCCGAACCGCGAGGCCTCGGCCAGCTCGAGCGGCAGCGCGCCGGCGTTCAGCCGTACGCGGTCGGCGTGCCACCAGCGGTGGCCCGCTTCGGCGCCATCACCCGCCGCGCCAGTGCCGCCTGCGGCGTCCGTGGGACGGGTGATGACGATAGGCAGCTCGACGCCGCGCAGGCTGGAACGGCCGTCGGCGGCGCGGCGCTGGTAGGGAAACAGTGCCGCTTCTTCGGTGGGCTGGCGGCGCGCTTCGGCAGCATCGCGTTGGCGGCGCGCCTGGGCCTGCGCGGCCGCGGCGCGGTCGGTCTGGGCCTGGCGCAGCCGCAACGCCAGCTCGCGCTGGCCCTCGGTGCGTTCGGTCTCGGGCACGGCCGCCAGCGTGGCCAGTGCGTCGGCATCGGCATCCATCGCGGCGTAGGCCAGCGCGGCGGCGTAGCGCATCTCGGCCCGGGCGGCGCGGGTGGGGGCGCTGGCCAGGCCGTCGGCCAGCACCTCGCGCGCCAGCGCCGGCTGGCCCAGGCGGGCGTGCACACGCGCCAGGTCGTGCCGAAGCCAGGCATCGGCTGGCCGCAGCCCGACGGCCGCGGCCAGCCAGCGCTGCGCGACTTCGGGCCGCCCGGCGGCCACTTGAACATCGGCGGCCTGGCGCAGCACGCCGGCATCGAGGGCCTCGCCGGCACGGCGCGCGGCGGCCTCGCTCAGCGCGATGTCGACATGGCCGCTGGCAAGCAGCGCCGCCAGCAGCCGCGACAGCGCACGGCGGCCCACCGCGGCGTCGTCGGCCAGCGCGCGCCAGGCCGTCTCGGCGGCCGCGCTGCGGCCCAGGCGGGCCTCGATGTCGGCGCGCAGCAGCGCGCCTTCGGGTTCGGCCGGCTGCAGCGCGGCGGCGGCGGCCGCACGCTCGGCGGCCTCGGCCAAGCGGCCGGCGTCGTACCGGGCACGCGCCTCGGCCAGCAGCGGCCAGTAGTTGTCGGCAGGCGGCGCGGCGTCGGGCGCGGCCGTGGGCGGGGAGGCGGGAGGCGTCGGGGGCGGCGGCGGCGGGACGCCTTGGTGCGGGGGCTTTGCGCCGGGCGGGCGCACGGCCGAACCCGCCGCCTGGCGCGCCGCGGCGTCCACCGCCGCGCCGCGGCCGCCCAGCAGGCCGGCGAACTCCGCGCCCAGGCCGCCGGGCGCCCGGCCCTGCGGGAACAGCTGGCGCGCCAGGGCCGCGGCGCGGGCCTGGTTGCCGCCGCGGCGCAGCAGCCGCAGCTGCTGCAGGCGGTTGAAGTCGCGTGTGTACAGGCGCAGCAGCTCCTGCAATTCGGCCGCCTCGGCGCTGCCCTGCGGCAGCCGCGCCAGCAGGCGCCGCGCTTCGGCCGGCCGCCCATCGAGCAGTTCCAGCTCGCCCAGCATGAGCAGCGCCGTGGGCTGGCCGGCATCGATGGCCAGCAGCTTGTCCAGCAGCAGGCGCTGGTTGTCGGCGCGGCCCAAGGACTGCCACATCCGGGCATTGCGCAGCAGTTCGTCCACGGCCACCGGGTCGGCGCCGGCCGCGGCGGCATCCACGCAGCACAGCGATGTCGCCAACACGGCAGACAGCGCAGCGGCCCACTGGCGCATCGGCGTGCGCCCGCCCGGTGCGCGCGTCACAGCCGGGCGCCGCGCGACGGCGGGCTGGGCACGCAGGCGGCCCAACCGGGCACCAGGCGGCCATCGGCATCGAAGGCGAAGCGGCCTTCGTGAGCGCCGAGGCCGAACAGCGTCAGCACGCGCTCGTAGTAGGCGTCGGCCGGCGGCACGATGCCCTGCACGCGCAGCAGCTGCCGGCGCAGCGCGTCGGGCCGGCCCAGCGCCTGCAGGAAGGGCAGCAGCGCGGCCGAGAAGCCGGGCGACCCGACGCCGCTGAAGCTGCCGTCCAGCGCATCGACGCGCGCTGGCGGCGCGCCGCTGGCCTCGGTGGCCGCCGCCATCGGTGCGCAGTGCGCCAGCAGCGCCTCGAGCGCCGGGTCGGCCCCGGCCGTGGCGCTCAGCCCCAGCCAGAGGTAGACGCGGATGGCGTCGTAACTGCCCAGGGGCTCGCGGCGCTCGAGGCGCCGCGCGCCGCCGTCGTAGACCGCCCAGTCGGGTGCCAGGCCGTGCGGGGCGCTGTCGCGCAGCAGCTTCAGCGCCGCCTCGTGCACCGCCGCCCAGCGCCCGCCGAACTGCGTGGCCAACCAGCGCAGCTGCATCGGCGCCAGGTAGCTGGGGTTGAGCCGCCAGCGCGCCGGCGCGAGCGCGAAGCCGCGTGGCCCGGGCAGCAGTGTCGGGCCCAGGCCGGGCAGGTCGGCCGTGGCCTCGCGCAGCACACGTTCGGCCAGCAGACGGGCCATCGTGGCGTAGTGGCGCACGCCCCACAGCCGCGCGGCCTCGCCCAGCGCATAGGCGATCCAGAGGTCGGCGTCGCTGGCGGCGTTGTCGTCGACGATGCCCCAGCTGCCGTCGTCGCGCCGGCCCCAGTGCCAGGCGGGCAGGCGCTGCGTGAGGTCACCGCCGGCCAGGTTGTCCTCGGTCCAGCGCAGCAGGCGCTGGAACAGTTCGCGCTGGTTGGCCACCAGCGCGAAAAACATGGCATAGCCCTGGGCTTCGCTGACGGTGCGCTGGCGTGCATCGGCAAACTCGACGACGCGCCCGCCGGCGTCGATGAAATGCCGCGCAAAGTCGTCCCAGGCCGCCCACGGCCGGCAGCCCGGCGTCGCGGCGCCGGCGCGGCGGGCCAGCGGCGCCAGGCCGACGCAGACCGGCAGCGCTGCCAGCCGCCGCAGGGCCCGCCGGCGCGCCGGCTTCATCCGCGTCCGGCCAGGCGGCGCGCGGCCATCAGGCGCAGCGCGCGGTAGACGATGAGCGACAGCGCCAGGCCCATCACCAAGCCCAGCAGGGCCAGCAGCAGCGGGTGCGTGTGGAGCTGGAACCACAGCCAGCGCCACCAGCGCAGTTCGCCGACGTGGTAGACCTCGCCGACGCGGAAGGCCTCGACCGCGTCGCCGCGCACGAGCACGAGGTCGCCGCGCACCAGGCGCACCTTGCCGGCGTCGAGCAGCACCTCGGCGGCGGACGGCAGCGTGGCGGCGTCGGTGGCGTTGAGCAGCACCACCGAGCGGCCTTCGGCCAGCGGCGACTCGAAACCCGAGATCGCGGCCAGCGGCCCGCGCGTCTGCAGCTCGGTCCAGCCCTCGCGCGGCACGACATGCGGCGCGGCGCCGCTGAACCACTCGGCCCCCGCGTCGGCCAGGCGGCCCAGTGTCGACGCCGCACGCTGGCCGGCCGCGAGCCGCGCCGGCAGCGTCTGGCCCCAGGCCTCCAGCAGCGGCGCGTAGGCGCCGGCGGCCACCACCAGCAGGTCGCGGTCACCGGCCTCACCCACGCGGCTGGCGGGCAGCACCGTCAGGCGCGTGGCGGCAGCGCCGGTGGCCGCCCCCATCTGGCCCAGCGCCACGAGGGCCGTCTGCACCTCGGCGGCCTGCGGCTGGTCGGGCAGCAGCAGCGCGGTCTGTGCGAGGTCGGCGAACTTGGTGAAGGGGAAGCCGCTGTTGGCGAAGAAGGCCAGGTTGGGCAGCGCGGCGTAGTGCTCGATGCCGCTGAGGTCGAGCGTCGAGTCGGGGTCGAGCGCGGCCTTGGCGCCGGCCTGCGTGGGCCGACAGCGGCCCTCGTCGGCCTGCGGCAGGTCGAACTGGAACTGCAGTTGGTTGTTGCTGCCCAGCAGGAAGGCCGGCACGGTGAGGTTGCGCGTGAGCGGGGCCGCGCCGCTGCCGCTGAAGGGCAGCACCGCGCGTTCGCCGGTGCCGCCCGCACCCACCGCCGGCAGGCGGAAGGTGCTGACGTAGCGGTCGTTGATCTGCACCGCCAGGCTGGACTGGCCGGCCTCGCGCGGCGGCGTGAAGCGAAAGCGCAGCTCCATCGGCATGCCCTTGGCTTCCCAGGTGAAGATGTCGGCCGGCAGGCGCAGGTTGATGCGCACGGGCTGCAGCGGCTGGCCGCGGGCCTGCAGCTCGCCGGCGTCGGCCACGAGCTGGCCCAGGCGCACCACGCCGCCGGTCCTGACCATCGCCGGCGCGTCGTAGGCGGCGCGCGGCGGCGGCAGCTTCACCGAGCGCACCTCGGCGCGCTCGCCGCTCAGCGCCGCCTGCCCCAGCACCAGCGCCAGCGCGGCCTGCTCCAGCTGCGCGGCGTCCTTGCCCAGCACCAGCAGCAGCTTGGTGGCGGGGTCGCCGGGCAGCGGCATCACCATCAGCGTGGGCACCTCGACCTGCGGCAGCGCCAGGCCGGCGGGGCGCTCGGTGTTGGTGGCCAGCACGACGGCATGGCGCGCCGGCAAGGTGTCGTACAGCACCGGGAAGCGCGCGCCGCGGTAGCTGGCCTGGGCGCCGAACCACGAGGCCAGCACGCCGGCACTCTTCACGGTGGCCAGGCTGGGCTGGCGCGCGAAGACGAAGGGCAGCTCGAGCCGGCGGCCGTCGCGGCGGTCGAAGAAGGGCGCCGGCAGCAGCGCCAGGTCGTCGCGCAGCACGAGGCGGCGCTTGACCAGCTCCAGCGTGCTCTGGTTGGCCACGTTGGCCCACAGGCTGGTGTGCTGCGGGAACTCGCAGTCCATCGTGTAGTGGCCGATGAACTGCAGCCGCAGCTTGGCGAAGTCGACGAAGTAGCGCGGGTCGAGCTCGAGCTCGGCGCGTTGCGGCGAACCGAGCGCGCCCTTTTGCGCCACCACGGTGCCCAGCGGCTGGTCGTCGATCAGTACCTTCAGCTGCGACAGCTCGGGCAGCAGCGACGGCGAGAAGGTGTAGTCGAGCTTGAGCCGCGCGCCGACCACGGTCTCGTCCAGCCGCAGCGACATCGGCAGGTAGACGCTCTGGTCGACGCCGTGCAGTTCGATCGGCCCCCAGGCACCGATGTCACGGAGTTTTACGCTCTGCGTCACCAGCTCGGGGGCCGAGGCGGCGGCAGTGACGGGCTTGGCAGGGACTGCGGGCGCGGCGAGGGCAGCGGCGGCCACGCAGGTGGGGGTCACCAGGGCTGCAACGAGGCGCAGGAAGGGGCGGGTCGTCGGTTGGGGCACGGCGCTTCGGGGTCGGTCAGGGGGTCGCCGCCAACGGCGCGATGAACGTGAATGATGAGGCATTGGCCGCCAGCGCCGGGCAGGGGTGCTTTGCTAAAGTGCTCTGTACCGTGCAGCCTACCCTCCGATGACCGCCCAGAAGACCGCTGAGACCCGCCTCGCGCTGCCAGAGGGCCGCGGGTTGGCTGCGCCGCCGCCCGACGTGCAGGGGCTGCTGCGCTGCTGCGGCGCGGCGCTGCCCACCTATTTCGACGCCCACAGCGCCGAGGCCGAACGGCGCTCGCGCCAGGACTGGCCCTGCCTGTGGCAGTTGGCGCCGGACCGCCGGTGAGGCCGAGCTCGCGCTGGCGCGAGGCCCTGGACAGCGTGCTCGCCCTGCCGTCGTTGTGGCGGCTGCTGCTGGGCCGGCGGCCCAGGCCTGCGCGGCTGCCGATCGAGTTCCTGCCCGGCGACGTGGGCCTGCTGCGCCGGCGCCGCCCCGGCGTGCTGCTGCTGGGCGATGCCGCCATGCGCCGGCGCTGCCTGCGCGCGCTGCTCGAGGCCGAACTCGCCCACGGCACCGTGACCTGGCTGGGGGGCGACGAGGCCGAGTTGCGCGCACTGGGCCCGGTGGTGCAGCGCGAGGCGCAACGGGGCCGGCTGCACGCGCTGGCGTGGAAACCCGGCGCCGCCGAGGTGCTGCGCGAGCGCGGCGAAGCCTGGCTGCTGCGCGAGCTGTCGGCCTGCGGGCTCGGCCGGCGCGAGCTGCTCGTCGTCGACCTCATGCCGCCCTGGCTGGCCGGGCTGCCCGAACACGCCGACCCGGCACCCGCCGTGGCGCGGGCCGTGGCCGTGCTGCAGGGCTGGGGCCGGCTGCATGCCGGTGCCCCGGTGCTGGCGCTGGCGCCCATGCTGCATGGCACGCAGGCGCTGCTGCCGCTGTTCGAACGCAGCACGCTGCCCAGCCTGGCCCGGCTGCAGACCCACGGCGAGCAGGTGCACCTGGAGGTGCTGCGCTGGCCCGAGGGCGCCGCCGGCACCGTGCACGACCTGGGCTTCGGCCTCGTCGAGCGCAGCGACGGCGGCTGGCAGGCCGACGGCGGCGGCGTGGCGCTCGACACCCACGAGCTGGTCAAGGCCAGCGACGCGCGCCTCGTCGTCACCCTGCCCGAGGCGCTGGACGGCGCCGCGGCCACGCCGCCGGGCTGGCAGGTGTGCATGGGCCTGACCGAGCTCGTCGGCGCCAGCCGCTATGCCGTCGCCGCGACGGCGCTGCTGCCCTACCGCAGCGCCGAGCAGCTGCCGGCGCTGGTGGATGCCGTGCGCTCGCTTCGCCAGGCCCACCCGCACGCGCTGAAGATCGTCGTGCGCGAGGTCGGCAGCTCGATGCGCTACAACCAGGAACTGGCGTTGCTGCGCGCGGGCGCCAACACGGTGCTCTACCGCGACACGCCGTTCGATGGCGTGCAGCAGGCCCTGGAGGAACTGCGCCACCAGATCTTCAGCCGTCGCGCGCCCGCCGGGCCGGCGGCCGAGATGCTGAACGACGTGGCCCCCGATGCCGTGCGCGGTTACCTGCCGCTGGCCCGCTTCTGCGACGCCGCCGAGCGCATGCTCGAGCGCACCGAACCGCTGGGCATGGAGAACTGCATCGTGCAGCTGCCGCTGCTGGCCGAGGTGGCCCACCTCGACGCACTCGCCGCCTGCAAGATCGGCCGTGACGGCGACCTCGTCACCGCCGACGAGCAGGCGCTGTGGCTGTTCTTGTTCGCGTGCCGCGCGCCCGACGTCGAGGCCACGCTCAAGCGCATGTTCACCGTGCCGCTGGCCGCGCTGTTCAACCAGATGCGCGTGCGTCCCGAGCCCGACTCGGTGCGCCGCGCGCTCGACCGCCTGCGCCGCCACGCCGTCGACGCGGTGACCGACTACAGCGAGGCGCTGAAGGCGGTGCAGCCGGCGCGGCTGGAGGTCAGCGACAGCGGCTTCGTCGCGCTGCAGCCCGAGGGCCAGGAAACGATGCCGGCAGCGCTGGACGAGTTGCCCGCACCGCCCGCGTCGCCGCGCGCTCCCGAGCGCATACAGCTCAGGCTGCGGCCATGACGATCTTCATCGAAGCCCTGATCGGCGGCCTGCTGCTGGCGCTGCTGGTGATGCTCGCCTGGCGGCTGGCACAGCGCATCGGGCACCTGCTGCCGCGCCGGCGCCAGCGCCACGGCAGGCTGCTGTGCGTGCGGCCGCTCGACCCCCCCGATGCCTAGCCTGGCCGTCATCTCGCTGGCCGGCGGCGTCGGCCGCACCACCCTGGCCGCCACGCTGGCCAGGCTGGCGGCGCGCGCCGGCCACGCCAGCCTGGCTGTCGACTGGGACCCGCAGAACCTGCTGGCGCTGCACTTCGGCCTGCAGCACCCGCCCGCCGAAGGGCTGGCGTCGAATGCCGCCAACGGCCTGCCCTGGCAGGGCAGCGCGCTGCGCAGCGCCGACGGCGCCGTGGTGCTGCCCTTCGGCCGCCTGTCGCTGGAACAGCTGCGCGACTGGTACCCGCAGATGGCGCGCGAGCGCGGCTGGCTGGCCGACAGGCTGGCGCAGATCGAACTGCCGCGCGCGCATGCCGGTGTCGCGTGGACCTTCATCGACACACCGCGTTCGCCTTCCCTGCTGACCGAACAGGCGATGCGGGCGGCCGACGCGGCGTTGCTCGTGCTGCGCGCCGACCCCGGCGCGCTGGCGCTGCTGCCCGAGGCACTGGAGATGGCCGCCACGCGGCCCGTGCTGGCGGTGATCAACGGCTTCGACGCCTCGCGGCCGCTGCAGCAGGGCGTGCGCGCCGCGCTGCGGGCACGCCTGGGCGGCCGCCTGGTGCCGCACGTGGTGCACCGCGACGAGGCCGTGCCCGAGGCCTACGCGCACCTCGCCTCGCTGGCCGAGCAGGCACCGCACGCCCAGGCCACGCACGACCTCTTCGGCCTCATGCGCTGGCTCGAAGCACGGCTGCTGCCCGGCCTGCCGCAGGAGGCCGCGGATGGCGCTTGATGCGCTGCGCCGACGCCTGGGCGTGAACGCGGGCGCGGGCTGGAAGGGCTGGCTGTGGCGCCTGTTCGTGCCGCCGCCGCTGGCGCCGCCGGCGGGCCGGTTGCAGCACGCGGTCGACCGCTTCTGGCAGCGCTGCTCGGACCTGCTCGCGCGCGAACTCGGCGTGCCCGATCGCCAGCGGCCGGGCGCCTGGCTGCTGCGCCTGTTCGTGCCGCCGCCGCGCCCGCCGGCCACGGCCGGCCGCACCGCGGCCTGGCGGCGATGGCTCGCGGCGCTGCTCGCGCGCCTGCCGCAGGTCGATGCGGCCCACTGGGGCGCGCGCATCGAGAGGGCCGCCGCCACGCCCTGGCTGCACCGCCGGCCGGTGGTGGCCGCGGTGGTCGTGGCCTGCGCCTTCAGCTTCTGGCTCGTGATGACGACGCCCCTGGCCTGGACGGGGCAGCTCCTGCTGGCCCTCGGCCTGTGGGGGCTGGCGCTGTGGGTGCGCAAGCTGCCCGGCACCGTACCGGGCCTGGCGCTGATGATGCTGGCGCTGCTGGCCACCGGCCGTTATGGCTGGTGGCGCGTGACGCAGTCGATGGACCTGCAGCCGGGCTGGGAGATGTTGCTCGGCTGGGGCCTGCTGGCCGCCGAGGCCTACGCCTGGCTGGTCATGGTGCTGGGCTTCGTGCAGACGGCCTGGCCGCTGCAGCGGCGACCGGTGGCGCTGCCGCCGGCGCCCGAACGCTGGCCCACCGTGGACGTCTTCATCCCGACCTACAACGAGCCGCTGGCGGTGCTGGTGCCCACGGTGCTGGCGGCCAAGGGGCTGGACTGGCCGGCCGACAAGCTGCGCATCACCCTCCTCGACGACGGCCGGCGCGACGAGATCCGCGCCTTCGCGGCCGAGGTCGGCGTGGGCTACGGCACCCGCCCCGACAACCTGCACGCCAAGGCCGGCAACCTGAACCACGCGCTGGCGCGCAGCGACGGCGAGTTCGTCGCCATCTTCGACTGCGACCACCTGCCCTCGCGCAGCTTCCTGCAGCTGACCATGGGCGAGCTGCTGCGCGACGAGCGCTGCGCCATGGTGCAGACGCCGCACCACTTCTTCTCGCCCGACCCCTTCGAGCGCAACCTCGAGACCTTCGGCCGCGTGCCCAACGAGGGGGCGCTGTTCTACGGCCTGATCCAGGACGGCAACGACTTCTGGAACGCCACCTTCTTCTGCGGCTCTTGCGCCGTGCTGCGCCGCGAGGCGCTGATGGAGGTCGGCGGCATCGCCGTCGAGACCGTCACCGAAGACGCGCACACCGCGCTCAAGCTGCACCGCCGCGGCTGGCGCACGGCCTACCTGAACATCACGCAGGCCGCCGGGCTGGCCACCGAGAGCCTGTCGGGCCACGTCGGCCAGCGCATCCGCTGGGCGCGCGGCATGGCGCAGATCTTCCGCCTCGACAACCCGCTGTTGGGCCCCGGCCTGAGCTTCATGCAGCGCATCTGCTACAGCAACGCGATGCTGCACTTCTTCTACGGCATTCCGCGCATGGTCTTCCTGACCGCGCCCCTGGCCTACCTGTTCGGCGAACTGCACATCATCCGCGCCGAGGCCGCGGTGATCGCGCTCTACGCGCTGCCGCACATGGTGCTGCCCAACATCGCCAACGCCCACCTGCAGGGCCCGCACCGCCACACCTTCTGGGCCGAGGTCTACGAGGCCGTGCTGGCCTGGTACATCACGCTGCCGACCACGCTGGCCTTCATCAACCCGCGCGCGGGCAAGTTCAACGTCACCGCCAAGGGCGGGCTGGTCGAGCACACGCACTTCGACTGGAGCATCTCGCGGCCCTACCTGGGGCTGGTGGTGCTGAACGCGGCGGGGCTGGGCATGGGCATCGGGCGGCTGTTCTGGTGGAATACCTTCGAGACCGGCACCGTGCTGATGAACCTGGCCTGGACACTGTTCAACCTGCTGGTGCTCGGCGCCGCGCTGGGCGTCGCGCGCGAGCGGCGGCAGGTGCGGCTGGCGCACCGCGTGCCGGCACGGCTGCCGGTGTGCCTGCTGCTGCCGGGCGGCCATACCCACCGCTGCGAGACCGAGGACTACTCGCTCGCCGGCCTCGGCCTGAAGCTGGCCGGGCCGCTCGACCTGGCGCCCGACGCCTCGCTGAACGTGCTGCTGTTTGCCGGCAGCCAGGAGCACGTGTTCCCGGCCCGCGTCAGCGCCCGCCGCGGCGACCGCCTGGGGCTGCGCTTCGGTGAGCTCGACTGGGCGCAGCAGCAGGCGCTGATCCAGTGCACCTTCGCGCGTGCCGACGCCTGGACGCGCTGGAACGACCAGTACGGCAGCGACCACCCGCTGCAGGGGCTGCGCGAGATCGTCAAGCTCGGCGCCGGCGGCTACGCCAGCCTGGGCCGCGCGTGGACGGCCGTGGCGCGCAAGGCCATCGCTGGCTGGCGCGCCCGTACCGCCGCCCTGCTGGCCAACGCAGACAATTGACACGATGAGCGCCTGGAGCCTTTACTTCCTTGCCAAGCTGGGCCTGTACTGGGGCCAGTTCATCGGCCTGCACTGGGCCGAGAACCTGCTCTTCGCTGCCGCGCTGGCCTGGCCCTTGAAGGGCCGGCGATGGCACCTCGCGCGCCACGTGCTGGCGGTGCCGGTGGCGCTGGCGCTGCTGTACCACGACGCCTTCCTGCCGCCCGTCTCGCGCCTGTGGAGCCAGCTCGGCGCGCTGGCCAGCTTCAGCCCCGATTACGTCGTCGAGCTGGCCGCGCGTTTCATCGCCTGGCCGGTGGTGGCCGCCCTCGCCGGCCTGGTGCTGGCCTACGTGCTGCTGCAGCGCCGGCTGCGCTTCACGACGCTGGCGGTGCTGGGGCTCATGACCGTGCCGCTGTTGCCGGCGCCCGGGTTCTGGGCCCGCACGGGCGGCACGGCGGCGACGCTGAACCCGCTCGAGCATGGCGAGGCCGGCAGCGGCCCGATGGCGCCCGGCCAGCTCGAGGCGCGGCTGAGTGCCTTCCATGCCACCGAGAGCGACAAGGCCGTGACGCTGCCCGCGGGCATCACGCCGGGTTTCGACATCGTGATGCTGAGCATGTGCTCGCTGTCCTGGGACGACCTCGACGAGGTGCGCCTGCGCGACGCGCCGCTGCTGCGGCGTTTCGACATCGTCTTTCGGCAGTTCAACACCGCCGCGTCGTACAGCGGCCCGGCGCTGCTGCGGCTGCTGCGCGCCAACTGCGGCCAGACGCCGCAGGCGGCGCTGTACTCGGCCGCGCCGGCGGGCTGCTACCTCTTCGACAGCCTGGCCCGGGCCGGTTACCGGCCGGCGCTGCTGATGAACCACGACGGCCGCTTCGACGGCTTCGCGCAGCAGCTGCGCGATCATGGCGGCGTGGCCGCGGCGCCGGCCGAGGACAGCGGCGCGCCGGTGGCGATGCGCGCGTTCGACGGCACGCCCATCCACGCCGACGGCGAGACGCTGGCGCGCTGGTGGCGCAAGCACAGCGCCGACCCGGCGCCGCTGGCGCTGATGTACAACAGCGTGACGCTGCACGACGGCAACCGCGTGCCCGGGCTGGCCTCGCAGCGCAGCCAGGAGACCTACAAGCCGCGCCTGCTGAAGCTGTTTGCCGAACTCGACCAGTTCATCGCACTGGTCGAGGCCAGCGGCCGGCCGACGCTGCTGATGCTGGTGCCCGAGCACGGTGGCGCCGTGCGCGGCGACGCCGTGCAGGTCTCGGGCCTGCGCGAGATCCCCACACCGGCCGTCACCAACGTGCCGGTGGCCGTGAAGCTGATCGGTTTCGACGGCCTCGCGCCGGGCCAGGCGCCGATCAGTGTCGAGCGGCCCAGCAGCTACTTCGCGCTGGCCTCGCTGGTGGCGGCGCTGATGCCCGGCGGCCGCAGCGTCGGCGGCCGCGAGCAGCTCGAAGCGCTGGTGCGTGAGCTGCCCGGCACCGATTGGGTGTCGGAGAACGACGGCACCGTGCTGCTGCGCCAGGGCCGGCGCAGCGACCTGCGCTCGCCGCGCGGCGACTGGACACCGTACCAGCCCTGAAGCGCCGCGGGCCTGCGGCGCGTGCCGGTCCTTGCGGACCCGCACGGCGGCTCAGTCGACCTTTGCGCCCGAGGCCCTGACCACCAGCGACCACTTCTTGGTCTCGGCGGCGATGAACTTCGCGAAGTCGGCCGGCGGCATGCCGCTGGGGTTGGCGCCCTGGGCCAGCAGGCGGTCCTTGATGGCCGGGGTGGCCATGGCCTTGGCGGTCTCCTGCTGCAGGCGCTGCACCACGTCGGCCGGCGTGCCCGCCGGCGCCAGCAGGCCGAACCACGAGCTGGCCTCGTAGTTGCGCAGCATCGAGCCGCCGGCCTCGGCGATGGTCGGCAGTTCGGGCATCGCGCCCGAGCGTTGGCCGCTGGTGACCGCCAGCGCCAGCAGCCGGCCGCTCTTGATGTGCGGCATGGCGCTGGGCAGGTTGTCGAACATCAGGTCGACGTTGCCGGCCATGAGGTCGATCAGCGCCGGCCCCGAGCCGCGATAGGGCAGGTGCAGCATGTAGGTGCCGGTCATGCTCTTGAACAGCTCGGCCGCGAGGTGGATGCTGGTGCCGTTGCCCGAGCTGGCGACGTTGAGCTTGCCCGGATTCGAGCGCGCGGCGCGGATCACGTCGACCACGGTCTTGATGCCGTACTTCTGCGCCGAAGCCGGGTTGAGCACCAGCACGTTGGGCACGCCGGCCACCAGCGTGACGGGCGCGAAGTCCTTCACGTGGTCGTAGGGCATCTTGGGATAGAGCGAGGGATTGATGGCGTGCGTGCCCACCGTGCCCATGAGCAGCGTATGGCCGTCGCCGGCGGCCTTGGCGACCTCGGCCGCACCGTTGTTGCCGCCGGCGCCGGGCTTGTTGTCGACGATGAAGGACTGGCCCGAAGCCGAAAACGCGCGCTGCAGCTCGGGCGCCAGCGCACGGGCCAGGATGTCGGTGGTGCCGCCGGCAGCGAAGGGCACGACGATGCGCACCGGCTTGGTGGGCCAGCTGGCATCGGCGCGGGCGGCCAATGGCAGCAACGGCAGCAGCGGCAGCGTGGCGGCGGCGAGCAGGTGGCGGCGGGTGGTCATGGGGCAGGTCCGGTGGCTTGGGGAAGCCCGGAGTGTGCCGCCGCCCTGCCCGGCCGCGCGCCGGGGGCTTCCCTAGCGCGGCCGGGGCCTTGACCCAGGTCAGCGCGCGGGCCTAAAGCTTGAGCTCCAGCCGCAGCTGCATGTTGACGAAGCTGGGCCCGCCGCTGCGCAGGGTGCTGCGTTCGATCAGGTTGCCGCCGGCGCCGGCCACCACGCTGTCGTTGACGGTGGTGGTGGCGTAGTCGCGCGCCACGAGGTTGTTGCCCAGCAGCCGCAGGCCGACGTTGGGCGTGAAGGCCCACAGCGCGTAGGCGTCCCACACCGCCTTGGTGCTGGTGGTGCTGGTCTGGTCGGCATCGATTCGTGTTGTCGTGCCGGGCACCCAGTTGATGTTGCCGCCCAGTGTCAGCGGCCTGCCGCGCATCCGGTAGTCGGCACCCAGGTTGGCACTGGCCTTGGCCTGCTGGTCGAGGCGGTTGTCGGGCCCCGGCACGCTCTTGACACGGCTGCGGTAGAGCGACAGGTTGCCGCGCAGTTCCACCGCGCTGGCGCCGCTGACGAGCTGGTCGAGCCTGAACTTGGCCTCGAGCTCGAGGCCCGAGGTGGTGGCATCGCCGATGTTCTGCATGCGCCGCACGTAGCGCGGAAACGGGCTCCAGCTCACCGTCTCGAGTTGCGGCACGCCGCGCATCAGGTCGGTGATGTTGCGACGAAAGACATTGGCGCTGAGCACGCCGCCGGCGTCGAGGTAGCGCTCGATCGCGATGTCGATGCCGGTGGCCAGCTCGGGCGCGAGCCGGGCGTTGCCGGCGCTGTCGGGCGCGGCCTTGATGTTGGAGCCCAGCCGCGGGTTGTAGTCGCGGCTGAAGCTGGGCCGCGCGATCAGGTTGCCCAGGTCGGGGCTGCGGTAGCTCCGCGTCAGGCTCAGGCGCACCTGGTCGCGCCCCTTGGGGTCGGGCTTCCAGACGGCGTGCATCAGCGGCGTCCAGACGCTGCTGCGGTTGCTGGGGCGCGGCTCGCCGGCCTGCGCCGCGTCGCCGCGCGTGGTGATGCCTTCCCAGCGCAGGCCCGCCTGCGCCGACCAGTTCGGGTTCAGCTGCCACTCGTCCTGCGCGTAGGCTGCCAGGCGCACCGAGCTGGCTTTCAGGTTCTCGCCGAAGTCGGCCAGCAAGGTCGTGCCGTTCTGCAGCGAGCTGCTCGTCTCGCTGCGGCGCTGCGCGTCGATCTCGGCGCCGGCCACCAGGCTGTGCTCGCCGCCCTGCTCGCCGCCGCCGGCCAGGCCGGTGAGCTTGAGCTTGAGGTCGAGCGAGTCCTGGCGCGAGCGGCTGTGGTCTTCCAGCGTGCGCAGCGGCTGCGCGCTGGCGTTGCTGAACTCGGTGCGCAGCGAGTCGCTGCGCGAGCGCCAGGCGCCGCCGCCGCCGTTGAGCTCGGCGCGCACGCCGCCCAGGCGCTGGCGCCACTGGCCGGCCAGGCGCGCGTTGGTGAACGCGCTCTCGTTGCGGCCGTTGCCGAAGTCGTACAGGCCCGGCGTGGTCGGGCGGCGCAGCGTCTGGTCGAGGCGGAAGGGGCTGTCGCTGCGCGCCTCGGTGTGGAAGATCGACGGCGTCAGCGCCAGCATGTCGCCGCTGCCGGCGCCTTCACCGCCCAGCCGCCACTGCAGCCGGCTGGTGAGGTTGGCGCCGAGGCGCTTGTCGCGGCTGGTGCTGGTGGCCGTGCGGTCCTCCAGCAGCGTGCCGGTGGCGGCGTCGGCGACGGTGGTGCGCGTGGTGTTGCTGCTTTCGCGGTGCGGGTCGAAGAGCGAGCCCGAGACGTTGTAGGTCAGCGCGCCGGCGCTGTCGCTGTGGGTCCAGTTGACAGCGCGGCTGAGCTGGCCGTTCTCGACGCCGAAACCCAGGCGCAGGTCGTTGAGCCGCCGCCGGAAGCCCTCGCGCGTGATGATGTTGATGGTGCCGGCGATGGCGCGTGCGCCGGTTTCGGCGGTGGGCGCGCGCAGGATCTCGATGCGCTCGACCTGCTCCGGCGTCAGGCTCTCGAGGCTGAAGCCGCGCGGCACGGGCTGGCCGTCGATCAGCAGCTGCGTGAAGCCGCCACCCAGCCCGCGCATGCGCGGCGGGCCGCCGCGGCCGGGAGCGCCGGGCGTGGTGACGCCGGGCAGGCGGCGCAGCACCTCGCCCACGGTGGCGTCGCCGAACTTGTCGATCTCTTCACGGCCGATGACGATCTTGGCTGCGGTCGCGTTGCGGCGCTGCGCGGTGTCGCTCTCACGGCCGCCGGTGATCTCGATGCGCTGTGTCGTGGCCGGCGTCGGGGTCGGTGCCGAGGCCGCGGCAGCGGGCGCCACGGGGGGCGTGGTCTGGGCGGCGGCGGCGGCAGCGGCCAGCGCCAGGCTGGGCGCCAGCACGCGGCGCAGGCAGGGGGCTCTGATCATGGGTCGCGATTGTCGCGGGCGCCATGCAAGCCGGCTGGCGACAGGCCGTGATTTGCCTTTCTTCACCTTCGCGCAGCCCGCCGGGGCCGGCCCGTCGCCACTCAGGCAGGCTGCAAGGGCTGCGCGGCCGCGGCCTGCGAAGACGGCAGCGGCGGGCCGGCCAGCTGCTCGAGCAACACGCGGCCGTCGAGGCGGGCCTGGTCGAAGTCGGCCTCCAACGCACGCAGGCCTTCGGCATCGGTGGCCAGGGCCTGGGTCAGGCCCACCGCGCAGTTGCGGCCGCGGTTCTTGGCCGTGTACAGGGCCATGTCGGCCAGGTTGATGGCGCGCTCCGGCGCCAGCGGCAGGTGCGCCGGCGGCAGCGGGAAGTGGGCGTAACCCACTGACACGGTGACTCGCAGCCTGGCTGCCCCGGCACCCGGAACGGCCACCGGCGCGCCGCCCACGGTCAGCAGCACGCGCTGCGCCAGGTTGCGGGCATGCGCGGCGTCGACGCCGCCCACGCAGATGAGGAACTCCTCGCCGCCCCAGCGCACCAGCAGGTCTTCATCGCGCACGACCCCGATCAGGCGCCGCGCCACCTCGACCAGCGCGACGTCGCCCGCGGCATGGCCGTGGCCGTCGTTGATGCGCTTGAAGTGGTCGATGTCGACCAGCAGCAGCGCACCCTCGAAGCGCAGATCGAGGCCGCGCGCGGCGGTGGTCTCGTGCAGGCCGCGACGGTTCAGCAGCCCGGTGAGCGGGTCGCGGTGGCTTTGGGCGCGCAGAAAGGCCTGGTTGTGCCGGAGCTGGCGGTTCAGTTCCCGCACGCGGCGCACCATCAGCGCCAGCAGCGCGGCAACCAGCAGCAGCGCCACGCCGCCGGCGGCCCATACCTGCTGCATCGCCTGGCGGTTGTCGAGCCGCGCGCTCATCAGGCGGCTCTCGCCGGCAAGCCGCTCGAGCCGGCGTTGCTGCGCTTCCTGGTCGAAGCGCCGGCGCAGATCGGCCAGCGCGGCATCGCGGTCGGCGGCCATCATCTGCGCCGCCAGCTCGCGTTCGCGGTGGTGCAGGCGCAGCGCCTCGGGCAGGTTGCCGGCGGCCGCGAAGGCCTCGGCGAACTCACGCAGCGCGATGGCCTCGTCGGCGCGGGCACCGCTGCCGCGGTAGGACGCCAGCAGGCCTTCCAGCATCTGCATCGCCTGTGGCATCTGGCGCAGGGCGATGCGCGCCAGCGCGGCGTTGTGGGCGAGCGCGCGCCCGCCGCGTGCGTCGCCGATCTGGCGCGCCAGCGGCAGGCCTTGCTCGGCGGCCTGCAGCGCGGCTCGCGGTTGACCGTCGGCCACGAGCGCGTCGGACAGGTTCACCAGGTGCAGCACCTCGAACCGGCGCAGCCCGGCTTCACGCGCCATGTGCAGGCCTTCGCGGGCGCTGCGCTGCGCGCCGGCGAGGTTGCCGCGGCGGCGCAGGACATTGCTCTCGTGGAGGCCGACCTGGGCGCGCAACCCGAGCGCGCCGTCCAGGCGCGCCATGCGCAGCGCCTGGGCCAGCAGCCGGCGCTCTTCGGCGACATCGCCCTGCTGGCCGTTGATGTCGGCGCTGAGCGCCAGCGCCAGCGCCTGGCGCGGGGCATCGCCCACCCCACGCGCCAGTTCGACCGCCGCATTGGCGTGCGGCAGTGCCGTGCTGCCCATCCCGCTGCGCAGGTCGTGGCGCGCCAGCAGAAGGTGGGTCTCCCATTGTTCTCGCCAGTCGCAGCGGGGGTCACCGGGGCAGGCCGTGACAAAGATCTCCAGCGCGGCGCGGGCGGCGGCCAGCGCTGCGGTGGTGTCGCCGCGCAGGTCGGCCCCGCGGGCGCGCGCCAACGCGGCCTTGGCGGTGGGCAGGCCGGGGGCCGGCGCCGCGCTGGCGGCCTGTGGCGGCGCCATGCCCGCTGCCGCGCCCAGGCCTTGTGCCAGCGCGGTGGCGGCGCCGGCGCAGAGCGCGCCGGCCAGCACGGCGCGCCGCAGCAGCTGCAACGACCGGCGGCCCGGGCCCGGCGTCCGTGCCGTCATGGCGAGGCTTGCACGGGCTGCGGGCCCTTGAGCTGCGCCAGTTCGGCCAGGCCATCGCGCCAGGCGCTCTCGAGGCCGGTGGCCGGCGCCGCGCCGGCAGTGCCTGTCGCGGTGTCCAGGGCCCTCACGCCGTAGGCACGGTTGCGGCCGTGGGCCTTGGCCAGGTAGAGCGCCGTGTCGACGACGTCGACCGCGCGCTCCCACGACAGGGGTTCGCGCGCGGGCAGCAGCGGAAAGGTGGCAAAGCCGATCGACGCGGTCACGGGCACGGCGCTGCGCTCGTGCACCACGGGCGCGCCGCCGACGACGGCCAGCAGGCGCTCGGCGAGGGCCTCGACCTGCTCGGGCGGCAGGTTGTGCACGACGACGAGAAACTCCTCACCGCCCCAGCGCACGGTGAGATCCTGCTCGCGCAGCGCAGCGCGCAGGCGCTGCGCCGTCGCCACCAGCACGGCGTCGCCGGCGGCATGGCCGTGGCTGTCGTTGATGCGCTTGAAGTGGTCCAGGTCGATGAGCAGCAGCGAGCCCTCGAAGGCCGTGGCAGACGTCTGCTGCATCACGGCCTGGAAGTGGCGGCGGTTGGCCAGGCCGGTGAGCGGGTCACGTTCGCCGGCGGCCTGCAGTTCGGCATTCGTGCTGCGCAGCCGCGCGCTGCTCTGGCGCATGCGGCGCAACAGCAACGCGGCCACGGCCAGCAGCAGCACGCCGGCCAGCAGGCCCAGCGCCCACAGCCGCTGCTGCAGGTCGCGGCCCAGCAGTTGCGCTTCCTTGAGGCCGTTCTCGACCTCCAGCGCCGCCAGTTCGCGCTGCCGGCGTTCGGCGGCCTGGCTCTCCTGCAGCTCGAGCACGGCCTCCTGATGCTGGCGCTGGAAGAGGTCGTCGGACAGGCGGCGGTGCTCGCCATGAGCGGCCCAGGCTGCGGCGCGGCGGCCCGCCCGCTCCAGCGCATGGCCGTACTCGCCCTGCATGCTGGCCAGCATAGGCAGGCTGCCGGCGCGCTCTTCCAGCAGCAAGGCCTGGCGGACCAGGGCCGAACCTTCGTCCACGCGGCCCAGGCCGATGAGCGCCAGGCCGGAGTTGAATCGGGCCAGCGACAGGCCGGTCAGGTCGGACATCTCGAGCGCCAGCGCCAGCGCCTGCCGCGAGAGGTCGAGCGCCGTCGCGTACTCGTTGCGCTTGAGGTAGAAGTCGGCGAGGTTGGCCGTCGTCAGGCCGATCAGTCGCTGCGAGCCCGAGCGCCGGGCCAGATCGAGTGCCCGCTCCGACGCTTGCAGCTCGTCGGCCTCGCGGCCCTGGGCACTGGCGAAGATGGCTTCGGCGTTGGTGGCGGTGACCTGGGCGTCGAGATCGCCGGCCGCGCTGGCCAGCTGCAAGGCTTCGGCGTTGACGGCCAGCGCACGCTCGCTCTGCCGGGCCAGGAACAGGCCGTACGCCAGCGACGAACGCAACTCGGCGCGGCGCCAGGGCGGGCCGCCGCGGTCGGCCAGGTTGACGGCCTGCTGGTACAGCGCCACCGCCTCGTCGATCTTGCCCGCGGCCTGGCGCACCGCAGCTAACGCGGCAACGTAGCGCAGGCTGACGCCGTCGGCGGTCTCGGCGGGCAGGGCGGCCATCGCGGCGACGAGCGCGCGGTCGGCGCGCCCCAGTGGCGTGCGGCGGGCCCAGACGCCGGCGCGCACGAATCCGGCGGCGGGCCCCGCCAGCGGCGTGCTGGCGGCCAGGGTTTCGAGTTCGTCGGCACTGGCTTCGGCACCGGCCTCGTCGGGCAGGCGCGCCTGCAGCGCACCGCGCAGCATCAGCGCGTGCACGCGGTCTTCGCCGCGGGCCTCGGCCAGCACCGGTGCCAGCGCCTGCAGCGCCGCCTGCGGCTGGCCGCGCAGCTGGCGTTCGATGGCCTCCACGCGCGACTCCGCCGCGCCCACGGCGGGCGTCCACAGCAGCCACAGCAGCGCAGCCCGGGCGGGCAGGCGGAAGTCGAGAACGCCGTTCATGCCCCCGCATTGTCGGCTGGGTCGCCGCGCACTTGAGCGTGGACGCTGCGCCGGCGAGGGCCCGCGGCCACAATGGCGCGCCTACCCGTCGCCGGAGGACACCGCATGAAGACCCGCGCAGCCGTGGCCTGGAAGGCCGGCGCCCCGCTCACCGTCGAGACCATCGACCTCGAAGGCCCACGGGCCGGCGAGGTGCTGGTGGAGATCAAGGCCACCGGCATCTGCCACACCGACCAGTACACGCTCAGCGGCGCCGACCCGCAAGGGCTGTTCCCGGCCATCCTGGGCCATGAGGGCGCGGGCGTGGTGCTGGAGGTGGGCGCAGGCGTCACGTCGCTGAAGGCCGGCGACCACGTCATCCCGCTCTACACGCCCGAGTGCCGGCAGTGCAAGTTCTGCCTCAGCCGCAAGACCAACCTGTGCCAGGCCATTCGCCCGACACAGGGCCGCGGCCTGATGCCCGACGGCTCGTCGCGCTTCAGCATCGCCGGCAAGCCCATCCTGCACTACATGGGCACCAGCACCTTCGCCAACCACATCGTGGTACCCGAGATTGCGCTGGCCAGGATCCGCAGTGACGCCCCCTTCGACAAGGTCTGCTACATAGGCTGCGGCGTCACCACCGGCGTCGGCGCGGTGCTGTTCACCGCCGGCGTCGAGGCCGGTGCGAACGTGGTCGTGTTCGGTCTCGGCCGCGGCGGGCCAGGAGATCGCCACGCGGCCCTTCCAGCTCGTCACCGGGCGGGTGTGGATGGGCAGCGCCTTCGGCGGCGCGCGCGGCCGCACCGACGTGCCCAAGATCGTCGACTGGTACATGGACGGCAAGATCAGCATCGACCCGCTGATCACGCACACGCTGAAGCTGGAAGAGATCAACCACGGCTTCGAGCTGATGGAGCGCGGCGAGAGCATCCGCTCGGTCGTGGTCTTCTGACGCCATGACTTTCGAGGTCATCAGCGAACACGCCTGCTTCGGCGGCGTGCAGGGCTTCTACCGGCATTCGTCCACCGCGATCGGGTTGCCGATGCGCTTCGGCGTCTACCGCCCGCCGCAGGCGCTGGGGCCGAACGCAAGGCCGGTGCCGGTGCTGTTCTACCTGGCCGGGCTGACCTGCACCGAGGAGACCTTCGCCATCAAGGCCGGCGCGCAGCGCGTGGCGGCCGGGCTGGGGCTGATGCTGGTGACGCCCGACACCAGCCCGCGCGACACCGGCGTGCCCGGCGCCGATGACGCCTGGGACTTCGGCCACGGCGCCGGCTTCTGCCTCGACGCGACGCAGGAGCCGTATGCGCGCCACTGGCGCATGGAGAGCTGGCTCACCGCCGAGCTGCCGGCGGTGCTGGCGCAGCACTTCCCGGCGCAGGCGGGTGACGACGCTCAGGCCGCCATGACGATGGGCGTCTTCGGCCACTCGATGGGCGGCCACGGCGCGCTCACGCTGGCGCTGCGCCACCCGGGGCTGTATCGCAGCGTGTCGGCGCTGGCGCCGATTGCCGCGCCCATGCAGTGCCCGTGGGGCCAGGAGGCCTTCAGCGGCTACCTGGGCGACGACGAGACGGCGTGGGCTGGGCACGACGCTGCCGCGCTGATCCAGGCCGGCGCGCGTTGCCCGCCGCTGCTCGTCGACCAGGGCGAGGCCGACAAGTTCCTCGCCACGCAGCTGCACCCGCACCTGCTCGAAGCGGCCTGCCGCGCAGCCGGCCAGCCGCTGACGCTGCGCCGCCACGCCGGCTACGACCACGGCTACTTCTTCATCGCCAGCTTCGTCGAGGACCACCTGCGGCATCACGCCCAGGCGCTGTGCGCATGAACCGCGGGGTGCACGGTGGCTGAGCTGCAGATCGGCGATCTGCGCCGCCGCCTGCGCGCGCTGGGCGCGCTGCCGCTGCACGAAGAGCGCGTGCTGCGCCGCTGGGCGATGGCCCAGCCGCAAGAAGGCGGGCGGCGC
Source organism: Leptothrix sp. (in: b-proteobacteria) (assembly GCA_013822265.1). Lineage (GTDB taxonomy): Bacteria > Pseudomonadota > Gammaproteobacteria > Burkholderiales > Burkholderiaceae_C > Rubrivivax. Next base: position 94,800 of record PNKD01000001.1, on the reverse strand, counting down.
CAGCTGCAGCACTTCCTGCCGCAGGCGCTGCATGCCGCGCTGCCGGCACTCGTCGACGAGCTGGCTGGGTTGGCGCGCCTGCACAGCCGGCACGACGGCGAAGACGGATCGGCGCGGCTGCTGGTGGCGCTGCACGACGGCCAGCAGATCGAGAGCGTGCTGTTGCCGCGCGGCGGCGTCTGCGTCAGCAGCCAGGTCGGCTGCGCCGTGGGCTGCGTCTTCTGCATGACGGGCCAAGGCGGGCTCGTGCGCCAGCTGGGCAGCGCCGAGATCGTGGCGCAGGTGGTGCTGGCGCGCGCGCTGCGGCCGGTGAACAAGGTCGTGTTCATGGGCATGGGCGAGCCGGCGCACAACCTCGACGCCGTGATGGAAGCCATCACGCTGCTCGGCACGGGCGGCGGCATAGGCCACAAGAACCTGGTCTTCAGCACCGTGGGCGACCCGCGGGCCTTCGCGCGATTGCAGGCGCTCGGGCCGGGCGAGGTGCGGCCGGCGCTGGCGCTGTCACTGCACTCGACCATCGCCGCCAGACGCGCCGAACTGCTGCCGCGGGCGCCGCGCCTTGACCCGGACGAGCTGGTGCGGCTGGGCGAGGCCTATGCACGCGCCACCGGCTATCCCATCCAGTACCAGTGGACGCTGATCGAAGGCGTCAACGACGGCGACGACGAGGTCGAGGGCATCGTGCGCCTGCTCGCGGGCAAGTACGCGCTGATGAACCTGATCCCCTACAACACGGTCGAGGGCCTGGACTTCCGCCGCCCGGCCTGGGAGCGCGCCGCGGCCATCGCCCGCACGCTGCACCGCCGCGGCATCCTGACCAAGCTGCGCCACTCGGCTGGGCAGGACGTGGATGCGGGTTGCGGACAGCTGCGCGCACGCGCCGCCACGGCGCCGGGCAGGCGCATTCCGATCGCCGCCGCCCGCTGACGGGCGGGCCGGCGCGGCGTCGGAACTGCAGGCAGGTGTTGGTGCGGTAGACCAAACGCGGCCCGCCGGCGACGCCGGCGCGGGAACGTTCAGGCCGCGGCGCGATACCCCCGCGGAATCGCCGCCAGCAGCCGCTTGGTGTAGTCCTCGCGCGGCGCCGCAAGGATCTGCGCCGCACTGGCCTGCTCGACCACCACGCCGTCCTTCATCACCAGCACCTCGTCGCTGATGAAGCGCACCACCGCGAGGTCGTGGCTGATGAAGACGTAGCTCAGGCCGAACTCGTCCTGCAGGTCGCGCAGCAGGTTCAGCACCTGCGCCTGCACGCTGACGTCGAGTGCACTCACCGCCTCGTCGAGCACCAGCACCTCGGGGTTCAGCGTCAGGCAGCGCGCGATGGCCACGCGCTGGCGCTGGCCGCCGCTGAACTCGTGTGGGTACTTGCCGAAGGCGCTGCCGTCCAGGCCCACCTTCTCCAGCAGCGTGCGCGCGCGTTGCTCACGCTCGGCCAGGTCCTTGCCGATGCCGTGGATGGTCATGGGCTCGACCAGCGTCTGGCCGATGGTGAAGCGCGGGTTCAGGCTGGCGTAGGGGTTCTGGAACACGACCTGGATGCGGCGGCGCATCGGCAGGCGCTCGCTGTTGCTCAAGCGCAGCAGGTTCTGGCCGTCGAAGATCACTTCGCCGGCCGTGGGCTCGTGCAGGCGCAGCAGCGTCAGCCCCATGGTCGTCTTGCCGCTGCCGCTTTCGCCCACCACGCCCAGCGTGTGACCCTTGCGCAGCTTGAAGTTGACGTTCTGCACGGCCTTGAACTCGCGTTTTCCGAACACGCCCTGCTTGAGCCAGAAGCTCTTGGCCAGCGAGCGCACCTCCAGCACCACCGGCGCATCCGGATCCTTCGCCTTGGGCGCCTGCTGCGCCTGCCGGCCGGCAATGTGGTCGTCGATGACCAGCAGCCGCGAGGGGTTGCCTTCCAGGCTCGGGCGGCAGGCCAGCAGCGCGCGCGTGTAGCTGTCTTGCGGGCGCTCGAAGATGTCGGCCGTCGGGCCCTGTTCGCGCACGATGCCGTGGCGCATCACGATCACGTGTTTCGCGATCTCGCCCACCAGCCCCAGGTCGTGGCTGATGAAGAGCACGCTCATGCGGCGCTTGTCCTGCAGCCGCGCCAGCAACTCGATGATCTGGCGCTGGATGGTGACGTCGAGCGCCGTGGTCGGCTCGTCGGCGATCAGCAGCTTGGGCTCGCAGGCCAGCGCCATGGCGATCATCACGCGCTGCTGCTGGCCGCCCGACATCTCGTGCGGGTAGCTCTCGAGGCGCCGTTTGGGCTCGGGGATGCCGACCTCGCCCAGCAGTTCCTCGGCGCGCGCCATCGCCTGGCGGGCGCTCAGGCCCAGGTGGCGCATCAGCGGCTCGCACAGCTGGTGGCCGACGTCGAACACCGGGTTCAGCGAGCTCATCGGGTCTTGAAAGACGCAGGCGATGTCCTTGCCGCGCAGCGCCTGCAGCTCGGGCAGGCTGGCCTGCAGCAGATCTTGGCCCTGCCACAGCACGCGCCCCGTGCGCACCGCGTTGTCGGGCAGCAGGTTGAGCATGGACATCGCCGTGACGCTCTTGCCCGAGCCCGACTCGCCCACCAGCGCGACGGTGGTGTTCTCGGGCACGTCGAAGCTCACGCCCTTGACGGCGTCGGCCATCACGCCCTTGCCCATGCGGAACGAGACCTTCAGGTCCTGGATAGACAGCAGCATGCGATTACTCCAGGCCGCGCAGCTTCGGATCGAGGGCGTCGCGCAGCGCGTCGGCCATCAGCGAGAACGCGGTCACGAACACCGCCATGAACAGCGTGGCCGCCGCCAGCTGCCACCAGTGGCCCAGCAGCAGCTCGGCCTGGCTCTCGGCCAGCATGGTGCCCCACGACACCTGGTCGACGCGCACGCCCAGCCCCAGGTAGGACAGGATGACCTCGGCCTTGATGAAGCCCACCACCAGCAGGCCCATGCGCACCAGCACGACGTGGCTGACGTTGGGCAGGATGTGGCGGAACATGCGGCTCATGCGCGTGGCGCCTATGGCCTCGGCGCTGCGCACGTATTCGCGGCTGCTGTGCTTGATGAACTCGGCGCGCACCTGGCGGTACATGCCCGTCCAGCCGGTGAGCGCCAGGATGATGACCACACTCTGGACGCCGCGGCCCACCACCGCGGCAAAGGCGAAGATGAGCAGGATGTTGGGGATGCTCTCGAAGACGTTGTAGACCCACTCGAGCAGGTCGCCGACCTTGCCGCCGAAGAAGCCGCCGAAGGCGCCCAGCAGCACGCCGATGGTGGTGGCCACCAGGGCCGCCATGACGCCGACGAAGACGCTGATCTCGGTGCCCTTGATGGTCTTGGCGAGCACGTCGCGGCCCAGGCGGTCGGCGCCCAGCGGCAGCGTCTGCGCCTTCACCGTCTCGGTGGTCTGGAACTGCTTGGCGCGCTCCTCCCATTCCTTGTAGCGCGGCGCCAGCGGGTCGATGTCGGAGAGGTCGACGTTGGGGCCGGTGGGCACCTCGATGGCGCCGGTGGCGGCCGGCGGCCGGGCGCCGACGAAAACCGGCGGCGCGTTGGGCACGCCCACCTCGTCCTGCCACTTCGCGCCCACCAGGCCCAGGCCCGACAAGACGATCAGCAACAGGAAGGACACGACGATGACCAGCGAGATCATGCCGACGCGGTCGGTCTTGAAACGGCGCCAGGCGGCATGCCAGACGCCTTCGCTCTTCTGCTGCGTGTCGGCCAGCGCCGTCTGGACGGAGAGAACTGCATTCATGGGAGAAGCTCCAGCGTCGGCATCAAGCGAACGCCGCGGAACCGGCTCTGCCGGGCCGCAGGGGTTGCCCCCTCGAGGGGGAGCGGCGAAGCCGTTTCGGGGGTGGTCATTTCAGCACGACACGTGGATCGACGACCTTGTAGGCCAGGTCGGTCAGCAGGTTGATGAACATGGTCAGCACCGCCAGGTAGATGGTCACGGCCTGGATGACGGGGAAGTCGCTGCGGTTCACCGCCAGCAGCACCTCGCGGCCCAGGCCGGGGATCGAGAAGAAGACCTCGATCAGGAAGCTGCCGACGAAGATGCCGGGCAGCTGCAGGCCGATGTTGGTGAGGATGGGGATCATCGCGTTGCGCAGCACGTGGCGGAACAGCACCACGCGCTCGCTCATGCCCTTGGCGCGCGCGGTGCGCACGTAGTCCTGGCCCAGCTCGTCGAGCAAGAAGGTGCGGTACAGCCGCGTCTGCGGCGCCAGGCCCACCATCACCGCCAGCAGCACCGGCAGCGGCGTGTAGACGGCCAGGTTGGTCAGTGTGCTGTCGCTCCAGCCCTGCACCGGGAACCAGCCGAGCTGGAAGCCGAACAGGTACTGGCCGATGATGACGTAGACCAGGAAGCTGATCGACAGCGCCACCGTGGTGACGACCATCAGCGTGCGGTCGGTCAGGCTGCCGCGGCGGTAGGCCACCCACATCGCGATCGGCAGCGCCAGCAGCACGTCGAGGATGAGGATGGGGATCATCACCGTCAGCGTGGCCGGCAGGCGTGTGGCGAAGAGGTTGCTCACCGCCTCGTTGGTGGCCCAGCTCTTGCCCCAGTCGAAGGTGACGATCTGCTTGACGAAGATCCACAGCTGGTACCAGACCGGCTCGTCCAGGCCCAGCGTCTGGCGGATGGCCTTGATCTGCTCGGCGCTGGCGTTCAGGCCGCCCAGTACCTCAGCGGGGTCGCCGCCGAAGTACTTGAAGAGGAAGAACACCAGCAGCACCACGCCGGCGAGCGTGGGGACCATCTGCCACAGGCGGCGTATCAGGTAGGCGGCCATCGAATCGGGTCTCCGGGGGGGTGCCGCGCTCGTGGCACGGCACCCTGAATTTGGGATGCGGGAGTTTAGGGGCCCCCCCGGGCCGGGCCGGCGGGTGGTTTCCCCCCCGACATGCGGGGCATCGCGAGCAAGCCCCGTGCCCGGGCGCGCCTAGACTTCGCGGCTTTGCACGGCGCTGGGCGTCCGACGGGGCGCCTTGTGGAGAATCTGCCCCCATGACGACGACCTTTCGATCCCTGACCCTGGCCGCCGGCCTGGCGTTGGCGTTGGCCACCGCCGCCCTGACGCTGCCGGCCGCGCAAGCCCAGACCCCCGCGGCCAGCGCCGCTACGGCCGGCGCGAAGAAGGTCATCCGCTACGCCTTCCGCGTGGCCGAGACCAGTTTCGACCCGGCGCAGATCACCGACCTGTACTCGCGCACCGTGGCCGCCGGCATCTACGACGCGCCCTACGAGTGGAGCTTCCTCGCCAAGCCCATGCAGATGCGGCCGGCCACGGCCGCGGGCATGCCCGAGATCAGCGACGACTTCAAGACCTTCACCATCCGCATCAAGCCGGGCATCTACTTCGCCGACGACCCGGCCTTCAAGGGTGTCAAGCGCGAGCTCACGGCGGAAGACTACGTCTACAGCCTCAAGCGCCACTACGACCCGCGCTGGAAGAGCGGCAACCTCTACATCCTGGAGAACGCCAAGATCCTGGGCCTGAGCGAGCTGCGCAAGAAGCTCATCGCCGAGAAGAAGCCCTTCGACTACGACACGCCGGTGGAGGGGCTGCGCGCGCTCGACCGCTACACCTTCCAGATCAAGCTGGCCGAGGCCGAGCCGCGCTTCATCAGCAGCAACTTCACCGACGGCAGCTTCACCGGCGCGCTGGCGCGCGAGGTGGTGGAGTTCTACGGCGACAAGATCGGCGAACACCCCGTGGGCACCGGCCCCTACCGGCTGGCGCAGTGGAAGCGCAGCTCGCGCATCGTGCTGGCCAAGAACCCGAACTTCCGCGAAGCCTTCTATGACGAGACCGCGCCCGAGGGCAACGCCCGGCTGCAGGCCATTGCACAGAAGATGAAGGGCCAGCGCCTGCCGATGGTGGAAGAGGTGCACATCTCCATCATCGAAGAGAACCAGCCGCGCTGGCTGGCCTTCCTGAACGAAGAGCACGACCTGCTGGAAGAGCTGCCGGCCGATTTCGCCACCGGCGTCATCCCCAACAACCAGCTCGCGCCCATCTACGCCAAGCGCGGCATGCAGATGGTGCGCTACCCGCGCGCCGACGTGGCGGTGTCCTACTTCGGCATGGAGAACCCCGTGGTGGGCGGCTACGAGCCGCACCAGGTGGCGCTGCGCCGCGCCATCAGCCTGGCGGTGGACGTGGACCGCGAGATCCGCCTCGTGCGCCGCGGTCAGGCGATCCCGGCGCAGGGCCCCATCGCGCCGGAGACCAGCGCCTACAACCCCAAGGTCAAGACCGTGATGAGCGACTACAGCCTGGCCCAGGCCAAGGCGCTGCTCGACCTGCACGGCTGGGTCGACAAGGACGGCGACGGCTGGCGCGACCAGCCCGACGGCAGCCCGCTGCTCATCGAATACGCCACCCAGCCCGACCAGCAGAGCCGCCAGCTCATCGAGCTGTGGCAGAAGAACATGAAGACCATCGGCATCAGGATCGAGTTCAAGACCGCCAAGTGGCCCGAGAACCTGAAGAGCAGCCGCGCCGGCAAGCTGATGATGTGGGGCGTGGGCTGGACAGGGGGGCCCGACAGCGACACCTTCCTCGCCCTGGGCTACGGCCCGAACAAGGGCCAGGCCAACCACGCGCGCTTCAACCTGCCGGCCTTCAACAGGCTTTACGAGCAACAGCGCGGCATGCCCGATGGCCCGGAACGCTACGCCGTGATGGCCGAGGCGGCACGGCTGATGGTCGCCTACATGCCCTACAAGGTGCACGTGCACCGCATCTTCACCGACCTCGCCCAGCCTTGGGTGATGGGTTACCACCGCAACAACTTCGTGCGCGACTTCTGGAAGTACGTCGACATCGACGCCGAAGCGCTGCAGCGCCGCCGCGGGGCCGGGCTTTGAAGCGTCGCGACACGCTGGCGCTGGGCGCCGCGCTGGCACTGCCTTCGGCCGGCGCCGCCGCTGCAGCTGCGAAGGCAGCCGCCAGCGGCCAGCGTGTGCTTCGCTACGCCTTCCAGATTGCCGAGACCGGCTTCGACCCGGCGCAGATCAGCGACATCTACTCGCGCACCGTCACCGCGCACATCTTCGAGGCCTTCTACACCTACGACCACCTGGCGCGGCCACCCAAGGTGGTGCCCGCGGTGGCGGTGGCCCTGCCCGAGATCAGTGCCGATTTCCGCGTCTGGACGGTGAAGATCCTGCCCGGCGTGTATTTCGCCGACGACCCGGCGTTCAAGGGCGCGCGGCGCGAGCTCGTGGCCGAGGACTTCATCTACGCCTACAAGCGCTTCGCCGACCCCGCCACCAAGAGCCCGGTCTGGGCGACGATGGAGGACAACCGCTTCATCGGCCTGAACGCGCTGCGCAAGCGCGCGCTCCACAGCAAGCAGCCCTTCGACTACGACCAGCCCATCGAGGGCATGCGTGCGCTCGACCGCTACACGGTGCAGTTCAAGCTGGAAGAGCCGCGCCCGCGTTTCATAGAGACGCTCGCGGCGATGGACCTCACCGGCGCCGTGGCGCGCGAGGTGGTCCAGTTCTACGGCGACAGGATCAGCGAACACCCGGTGGGCACCGGGGCCTTCAAGCTCGGCGCGTGGCGGCGCTCGTCGCTCATCGTGCTCGAGCGCAACCCCGGCTATCGCGAGAAGCTGTGGCATGCCGAGCCGGCGCCCGACGATGCCGAAGGCCGGGCCATCGCGGCCAGGCTCGAAGGCCGGCGGCTGCCGCTCATCGACCGCGTCGAGATCAGCGTCATCGAAGAGGTGCAGCCGCGCTGGCTGTCGTTCCTGAACGGCCAGGCCAACTTCCTCGAGCGGCTGCCGGCGCAGTTCGTCAACGTCGCGATGCCCGGCGGCAAGACCGCGCCCAACCTCGTCAAGCAGGGCCTGCGCGGCCAGCGCGTGCTGACCACCGACGTGGTGATGACCTACTTCAACATGGAAGACCCGGTCATCGGCGGCTACACGCCCGAGAAGGTGGCGCTGCGCCGGGCCATGAGCCTGGCCGTCGACCTCGAGCGCGAGATCATGGTCGCCCGGCGCGGCATGGGCATCCCGGCGCAGAGCCCGGTGATCCCCTTCACGAGCGGCTACGACCCCAAGTTCAAGAGCGAGAACAGCGAGTACAACCCGGCACGCGCCAAGGCGCTGCTCGACATCTACGGCTACGTCGACAAGGACGGCGACGGCTGGCGCGAGATGCCCGACGGCAGCCCGCTGGTGCTGCACGCAGCCACCCAGCCCGACCAGAACAGCCGCGAGCTGAACGCGCTGTGGCAGAAGAACATGAATGCCGTCGGCATCAGGATCGAGTTCAGGCCCGCGAAGTGGCCCGAGAACCTGAAGGCCGCACGTGCCGGCAAGCTGCAGATTTGGGGCGTGGCCACGTCGGCCGCCGGCGGCGACGGCCAAAGCATCCTCGAGCGCTATTACGGCCCGTCGGCCGGGCAGAGCAACCTGGCGCGCTTCAAGCTGCCGGCCTTCGATGCCGTCTTCGACAAGCTCAGCCTGCTGCCCGACGGCCCCGAACGCGAGGCGCTGTTCCTGCAGGCCAAGCGCCTGGCCGTGGCCTACGTGCCCTACAAGCTGCACTGCCACCGCTACGTCGTCGACATGATGACGGCGCAGGTGCAGGGTTACCGCCGGCCGGCCTACTGGCAGGAGTGGTGGCACATGGTCGACGTGGAGCCCGTGCCGCCGGGCCGGTCCGCCTGATGCATTCGACGCTTGCACGCACGCTGCGGCGCGGCGCTGACGCCGCATGAAGCGCCGGGCGCTGCTCGCCGGCGGCGCCGCACTGGCCGGGGGCCTGGCCGGCAGCGTGGCGAACCGTGCGGCCAGCGCCGCCGTGCCGGCCCCGACCGCTGCGGCTGCCTCGCGCACGCTGCGTGTGGCCTTCGACTTCGCCGAGACCGGCTTCGACCCGCCGCGCGTCGGCGACCAGTCGTCCATCCGCGTCATCGCCCACATCTTCGAGCCGCTGCTGACCTACGACCTGCTGGCCCGGCCGGCCGTGCTGGTGCCGCAGACGGCCGCCGCGCTGCCCGAGGCCTCGGCCGACTTCAGGCGTTTTGTCGTCACGCTGCAGCCCGGCATCCTGTTCGCCGACGATCCCGTCTTCCAGGGCCGCCCGCGTGAGCTGGTGGCGGCCGACTACGTCTACACCTTCAAGCGCTTCTACGACCCGGCCATCCGCACCGAGCATCTCTACCTCTTCGAGAACGAGAAGATCCTCGGCCTGAGCGAGCTGCGCGCGGCGGCGCTGAAGAGCCGCACGCCCTTTCCCTACGACGCCCCGGTGGCGGGGCTGCGTGTGCTCGACCGCTACCGGCTCGAAGTCGTGCTGGCCGCGCCGTCGCCGCGCTTCACGCAGCTGCTGGCCGGCTGGATGACGGGCGCGGTGGCACGCGAGGTCATCGAGGCCTTCGCCGACGATCCGCAGGCCCACCCCGTGGGCACCGGCCCGTTCCGGCTGGCGCAGTGGCGGCGCGCGTCGCGCATCGTGCTCGAGCGCAACCCGAGCTTCCGCGAGCAGGTCTTCCACACCGTGGGCGCCGCGCCCGAACTGCAGCATTTCGCCGCGCAACTGGCCGGCGTGCGCGCGCCGCGCGTAGACCGCGTGGAGATCGACATCGTCGAAGAGTCGCAGCCGCGCTGGCTGGCCTTTCTCAACGGCGAGCACGACGTGCTGACGGTGCCGCGCGACCTCGGCCAGCTGGCGATGCCGGGCGGGCGGCTGGCGCCCTTCCTGCAACGCCAGGGCGTGGTCGCCGAGCGCCAGGTCAACGGCATTGCGCATACCTTCATCAACCAGGAAGACGCGGTCATCGGCGGCCTTGCGCCCGAGCGCGTGGCGCTGCGGCGTGCGGTCATGCTCGCCTACGACAGCGCCGAGGAACTGCGCCTGGTGTTCAACGGCCAGGGCCTGACGGCGCAGAGCCTGATCCCGCCGGGCACCTACGGCCACGACCCCGGCCTGCGCTCGGAGATGAGTGCGCCCAGCCCGGCGCGGGCCCAGGCGCTGCTGGACCTGTACGGCTACCTCGACCGCGACGGCGACGGCTGGCGTGAGGCGCCCGACGGCCGGCCGTTGACGCTGCGCATCGCCTTCACGCCCGACCGCCGCGCCCGCGCTTCCAGCGAGGTCTGGCTGCGCCGCATGAAGGCCGTGGGCCTGCGCGTGGTGTTCGAGTTCGCGCCTTTCGGCGAGCTCATACGCCGCTCGCTGGCCGGGCAGATCATGATGTGGGGCTTCATCTGGAGCAGCAGCCCCGACGGCGACTTCTTCCTCGGCCTGGCCTACGGGCCCAACGCCGGCCAGAGCAACGACGCGCGTTTCAGGCTGCCGGCCTTCGACCGCCTGTACGAGCAGCAGCGCGTGCTGCCCAATGGCCCCGAGCGCCTGGCCTTGATGCAGCAGGCACAGCGGCTGCTGCTGGCCTACGTGCCCTACATCGCGCACTACCACCCGGCGTACGTCGAACTCTTCCGGCCGCGCGTGAGCGGGCCTTTGCGCCACCCCTTCAACAGCGATTGGTATCGCTGGGTGAACGTGCGCTGACGGCCCTCAGCCGGGCTGCGCGACGATGGTCACGCGGCGGTTTTCGGGCGCGGCCGGGTCGCCGGGGTTCATCAGCGCGCTCGAACCCTTGCCCACCGCCTTCACGCGCTCGGCCGGCAAGCCGTGCGTGGCCGTCAGGTAGGCCCGCACGCTGTCGGCGCGCGCCTGGCTGAGCTTCATGTTCAGCTCGTCGCCGCCGCGCGGGTCGGCGTGGCCTTCGATGATGAAGTTCACGCGGGCCAGCTTCTCGCTTTTCATCGCCGCGGCCAGCACGTCCAGCGCGCTCTTGGCGCCGGCCGTGAGGTCGGTCGAGTTGGTGACGAAGGTCACGAGGATGGACGCCCGCGCCGGCCTTGCCGAGGCCGCGGCAGTGCCGGCGACGGCGCCGGCCGGGCGCGCCGCCGGACGGAAGCTGCGGGTGCGCAGGCCGGGGGCGTCGCCGCCCTCGGCCGCCGACGCCGCGCCGGCCGGGGCCAGGGCATCGATGAGCGCCTCCTGGGTGACCTGGCCTTCGCGCAGCACCTTCTCCTGGGCGTGGGCGCCGGCGACGGCGAACACCGTGGCGGCGCCCAGCAGGGCGAATCGACGAACGTGACTCATGGTGGTCCTTCCGGTGAAAGGGGCGAGGGGCCTACTCGACGACGGCGATGCTACGCCGAGGCCGGCGTGCGAGCCGAACCCTGCGGGCTGGGGCGCGAGGCGGCCGTCCTTGCGCAGGCAAGGCCGGCCGTGCGGCGCAGAGCGTGAGAGTTTTTCGGGCGTGCCCGAGCAGCGCGCCAAAAGGCACCTGATCTAGGCGCAAAGCGCAGACATAGCGCGGGCTATGTCGAGCATTTGCAACGACGAGCAGGTGCCTTTGGGTGTGATGAGCGGGCATGAACGAAAGACTCTCACGCTCTCAGGCCCCGCGCTGGGGCTTGGCCAGGGTCTTGAGCGCGAAACGGCCGTCGGTCTGGAACAGCCAGGCCTCGACCACGCCTTCGTTGCGCAGCAATTCGGCGGCCTTGGGCGACAACCCGGTGGGCGCCGGCAGGCTGGCCACCGAAGCCAGGGCTTCCTGCGTCATCTCGGGCTGCTGCGGGTTGTCGCGGAACACCTCGGCTTGCCACTGGTTCTGCTCGTTGAGCTTGACGCGCAGCACGACGACGGCGCGCAGCAGAGGCTGTGGCCGCTCGTTGTGCACCTTGGCGGCCGAGTTCTTGTAGACGGCGCGGGCGAAGTCGGCCTTCACCTGGTCGGCCGACTGGGCCAGCGCCGCACCGGCGCCGCCGAAGAGCAGTGCGGTGGCGAACACGGCGGCGGTGGCGGCCCGGGTGACGATCTGGGTGGCGGTGCGGCTCATGGTGAACTCCGGTGGTGGGGCTGTGGTGCGCCGGGCAGTACCCGGCATGTCTGTATTTCGCCCGGTGCGGGCCGGACTGAACAGGAGACCCGGGTATACGGCGTCGCGGCCGGCACGCGGTGTCGGCGTGATACCTCGGTGCCGTGGCCGCCGCCCGCCGTGGCCTACACCATGGTGGACGGCCCACTTCACATGAACCCGCCCATGAATCCCGCTGGTTCGATACTTCTTGCCGACGATCACGGCCTGAGGCGGCACGGCCAGCAACTGCTGGTCGCCGAAGTGCTGCCGCAACTGCGCGTGCAGCGGTCGAGCTCGCCGGCCGAGACGGCGCAAGCGTTGCAAACGCTGGGGCGCTTTGACCTCGTGTTACTCGGCCTGACGCTTTCCGACGTGCACGGCCTGGCCGGCCTGCACCGGCTGCGTGACGAATTCCCGCCCGTGCCCGTGGTCGTCCTCAGCGCGCAGGACGACCGCGACACCGTGCTGGCGGCGCAGGACGGCGGCGCCATGGGCTTCATCAGCAAGGCCGCCGCACCGGCCGGGCTGAAGGAGGCGCCGACGCGTGTGCTCATAGACCACCGCATCCACCTGCCGCAGTCGGTCAGCGGCGGCATGGCCGCCGTGCCCGCGATGGGCGCCGATGGCAGCGGCGGGCGCTGCGTGCTGCTGTGCGCGGTGCGGCTGGTGGGCCTGGCGCATGCGCGCCCGGGCTCGCGGGTGCAGACCTGGGGCTTCGGCCGTCCCGGCGGCAGCGGCGCCGTCGCCGCCGACGAAGTGACACGCTGCGCGCAGGCCAAGGTGACCGGCGGCCGGGCCGGCCGGCAGGGTGCTCCGGGGCCAGCGCGACGGTGCGCGCAAGGCCGTCGCCACCGCGCGCCGGCCGGCGACGAAGATCGGCAAGGACACGCTGGCTATCGACGACACGCCGCAGCGCGACGGCTATTTTTTACGTGGTGTACATGGCCAGCGCCACGATGGCCGAAGCCGGCACGGCGCCCGACTGGCGCGACGTCTCGCGCCCGCCCTGCAGGCGCAGCAGCGTGGGGATGCTGCGGATGCCGTAGCGCTGGCTCAGCAACGGGCTGTCGTCGCTGTTGACCTTGACCAGCAGCGCGCGCCCCTGCAACTGCGCCGCGGCCTGCTTGAAGGCCGGCGCCATCATCTGGCAGGGCCCGCACCAGGCGGCCCAGAAGTCGACCACCACGGGCAGCTTCGTCGCCGACACGACGGCGTCGAAGCTGCTGTCGTCGAGCTCCAGCGGCTGGCCCTGCAGCAGCGGCTGGCCGCACTTGCCGCAGTCGGGCGCCTCGTCGATGCGTGCGGCGGGCAGCCGGTTGGTGGCGCCGCAGTGCGGGCAGGGCAGGTGGATTCGCGTGTCGTTCATGACGGGCATGTGGAGCCATGCCGGCGCCGTTTCAAGCGCCGCGGTGGCGGCTCAAGGGGCCGGTTCGGCGAGATCGCGCTGCGTCTGCAGCGCCGGCGCCAGCCATTGCGGCTCATGGGCCTGGGCGCGGGCCACCGCGCGCGCCGCGGCGGCGCGGGCAGCGGCGGCGTCGCCCAGGGCGCCGCGCGTGCGCGCCAGGTTGTTCCAGGCGGCGGCGCTGTCGTGCCGGCGCGCCGCGCCTTCGAAGGCGTGCGCCGCGCCGGCCAGGTCGCCGGCGGCGTGCAGCGCGTTGCCCAGCCCCATGGCGGCCAGCAGGTGGCCCGGCCAGCGCTGGTGCACGGCGCGCCAGGCGCGCGCGGCATCGGCAGGCGCCGCCACGCTACCGTAGCCCAGCGCGGCATCGACGGCGTCGGCCTCGGTGGCCGTGACGGGCAGGCGGCCGGGCGGCAGCGCCACGAGCGCCCAGTGGCCACCGCGTGCCCAGGTGAACTCGAAGGTGCGCAGCGGCAGCACCTCGCGGCGCACGGTGCCGCTGCGCAGCAGCAGCTCGCCGGCCGGCAGGTCGTAGCCCACCAGCACGGCGTAATGCCAGCGCGGCGCGAAATCCAGCCCGAGGTTCTGCAGCACGACGACGGCATGGCCGGCGGCCACCTCGCGCAGCAGCGCCGCCAGGTCGCCCGGCAGCCGTGTCGGCACCGCGCCCTGGCGCCGTGCGCCGCCCAGCATCTCGAGTTGCAGGCTGCCTTCGCGCGCGGGCAGGAAGACGGCCGCCGACAAGGCCGCCACGTCGCCCGGCAGGCCCACGTCGGCCAGCGCCGTGGCCAGCGCCGCCGGGCCGCAGTGCAGCGGTGTCTGGGGAAAAAACGGCACCTCGTCGCGCTCGACGCGCGGCGGCAGGCCGGCCGGCGCCGCGCGTCGCAGCGCGGCGGTCATCGGCGGGTCGGCCAGCAGTGCGCAGCCCGGCAACGTCGCCGCCGCGATCAGGCCCAGCAGCGCGGTGCGGCGCCGCGGGCCGGCTCCCCGCGTCAACGCACCGCGCGTGTGAACGGGAACACCTTGGTCAGGCCCAGGATGTCGGTGACGAGCAGGATGAGGAAGACGGTGAACAGCGTGCCGACGATGTCGGCGCCGGCCGGGGCCTGGTCGATCTGCGTCAACAGCTGCGCGGCCTCGGCGTCGCTCAGCGCATCGACGCGCGCGCGCACCTCAGCCACCGCCACGCCACGGGCCTCGAGCGCGGCGGCAAGGTCGGCTCGGTCCAGCGTGGCCAGCAGTTGTTCGCGGCTGCCCGGATTGGTGGCGGGCGCCAGGCTCGCGGCCACCTGCTCGGTGCCTATCAACGCGGACGGCGCGGCGACGGCCATACCGCTGAAGACCAGCGAAGCGCTCAGGGTGGTGGCGACGAATCGGCGGAACAGGCTCATGCGGGGGCTCCTGGAGAGGGGGCTGAAGGGCGACGCGCATGCTAAGCGCCACGGGGCGCAATTCGGCGGCAGGGGCGGAGGTGTTTGTGACGGCTCGTTCGTCGCCGCCTCGTCGAGACGGCCTGGCCGTCGCCGAATTGACCGCAGCCGCTGGCGGGGGAACCCGAGGCGACGGCGGGGGTCTACCGCGGCATTGCCGACAATCCCGCCCATGATCGACGACGACACGCCCTCCCACGCCGCTTATGCCTGTGCCTGCAGCCTGCACGGCCGCCGCCGCCTGGGCGCGCTGCTGGTGGCCGGGGCGCTGGCGCCGGCGGCCACGCTGGCGCAGACCGAGATCCCCGAGTGCCGGCGCTCGCGCGCAGCGAGCGTGGTGCCGGCCAACCAGGTCGAAGGCTCGGCCCAGCAGCAGTACCTGCAGCTGCTGCGCCAGGCCAAGGGCGAGGGCAACCTGACGCCAGCGACGCACCCGCAGATGCAGAGGCTGCGCTACATCGCGCAGCGCATCGTGCCCTTTGCCGCCGAGTGCAACGGCCGCGCCGCGCAATGGCGCTGGGAGGTCAACCTGCTCGACAGCAAGCAGATCAACGCCTTCTGCATGCCCGGCGGCAAGATCGCCTTCTACAGCGGCATCCTGCAGCAGCTGCAACTCGGCGACGACGAAGTGGCCGTGATCATGGGCCACGAGGTGGCGCATGCGCTGCTCGAGCACGCACGTGAACGCATGGCCAAGAGCGGCGGCACCGAACTGGTATTGCGCGGCGCCGCCGCCATCTTTGGCCTGGGCAGCCTGGGCGACATCGCGGCGCAGGGCGCGACCCAGTTGCTGAGCCTGAAGTTCGGCCGCAGCGACGAGTCCGAGGCCGATGCGCTGGGCCTGCTGCTCGCCGCGCGGGCGGGCTACGACCCCGGCGCCGGCATCACGCTGTGGCAGAAGATGGGCGCCGCCACCGCGGGCAAGGCGCCGCCGCAGTGGCTGTCCACACACCCGGCGGGCGAGACGCGCATCCGCGACATCCAGGCCAAGCTGCCGCGCGTGCAGCCGATGTTCCAGGCTGCCGCCAAGCCCGACCGGCGCTTCAAGCCGCCGGCGGGCTGAGAGCGCCGCGTGTTCCCTAGCCGCTTCGGTCTGCTGGCCGCCCTTGCCCTGCTGGTGCCCGCCGGCGCACTGGCCGCCAAGCCGCTGGTCTACTGCGCCGACGCCAGCCCCGAGGGTTTCGACCCCGCGCTGTGGGACAGCAGCAGCACCGGCAACGTCACCTCCCAGATCTTCCAGGGCCTGGTCGCGTTCCGCCGCGGCACCGCGGTGCTGGAGCCGCGCCTGGCCACCGCCTGGACCGTGAGCCCTGACGCCAGGACCTTCAGCTTCAAGCTGCGCCGCGGCGTGCGCTTCCACACCACGCCCTACTTCACA
Organism: Leptothrix sp. (in: b-proteobacteria); assembly: GCA_013822265.1. Classification (GTDB taxonomy): domain Bacteria; phylum Pseudomonadota; class Gammaproteobacteria; order Burkholderiales; family Burkholderiaceae_C; genus Rubrivivax. Next base: position 78,700 of record PNKD01000001.1, on the reverse strand, counting down.
CCCGGCCGCGAGTTCAACGCCGACGACGTGATGTTCAGCTTCACGCGGCTCATCGACCCGCAGCAGCCTTTCAACCGCGCCTTCCCGGCGACCTACGTCTACCCGCAGAGCCTGGGGCTGGCGCAGATGATCGCCGGCATCGACCGCGTCGGCGACCACGAGGTGCGCTTTCGCCTGCACAAGGCCAACGTCAACTCCCTCGGCTATTTCGCGAGCTCCTTCGCCGGCATCCACGCCGCCGAGTACGCCGCCCAGCTGCTCGCCCAGGGTCGCGCCAGCGCCATCAACAACCAGCCCGTGGGCACCGGGCCCTACCGCTTCAAGAGTTACCGCAAGGACGACGTGCTGCGGCTCACCGCGCACCCCGACTACTGGGGCGGCGTGCAGCGCACCGAGCGCCTGGTCTACGCCATCAGCCGCGAGCCCAACGTGCGCGTGCAGAAGGTGTCGCGCGGCGAATGCCATGTCGCCGCGGCCCTCCGCGACGTCGACATCACCGCGCTGGCCGGCCACCCGCAGGGCGTCGTGCAGAAGATCCCGGCGCTGAACATCAGCTACCTGGCCTTCAACCTGAAGAAACCGCCGGTGAACCGGCGCGAGGTGCGCGAGGCGCTGGACATCGCCATCGACCGCGACGCGCTGTTCAAGGTGCTGTTCCCGCGCGGCGACGCGCTGCAGGCCGTGAGCGCCTTCCCGCCCGCCGTGCCGGGCTACAACAAGGCGCTGAGGAACGAACACGACCCCGAACGCGCGCGCCGGCTGCTGGCCACGGCGGGCGTGAAGGGTGAACTCGAGATCGACCTCTGGGCGCTGCCCGTCAGCCGCCCCACCACCCCCAACGGCCAGCTGATGGCGCAGATGATCCAGGCCGACTGGGCGAAGATTGGCGTCGAGGCGCGCATCCTCACCTACGAGTGGGGCGAGTACCTCAAGCGCGCGAACGCCGACGAGCACCACGTCTACATGAGCGGCTGGAGCAGCGACGTCGCCGCCGCCGACGAGTTTCTCGCGCCCAACCTCACCTGCGCGGCCAGCCGCGGCGGCATCAAGTTCTGCAATGCCGAGTTCGACGCGCTGGTCGAGGCCGCGCGCGCCGAGGTCGACACCGCAAGACGGCTGGCGACGATCGAGCAGGCGCAGGCCCTCTTCAAGCGCGAGCGGCCGTGGATCACGATGGCGCACTCGTCGGTCTACATCCCGCTGCGCAAGGACGTCACCGGCTTCGTGATGGCGCCCAACGGCAGCGTCGACTTCGAGGGTGTGTACCGGTGAACCCCCTGCCCATGGTGGCGGTGGAGGATATCGCCGGCCACGCCGGCTATCGCCGCCTGGCCAGCCTGCGCGGCGTGCCCTTCGACCTGCGCTATGCCGGCACCGACAATTTTGCCGGCATCGACCTCTACGGCGCGATGGACTGCGCCTGGCTGCGCACCGAGGCCGCCGACGGGCTGGAAGCCGCCGCGGCCTGGCTGGCGCGGCGCCGCCCGGGCTGGCGCCTGCTGGTGCTGGACGCGCTGCGCCCGCAGCGGGTGCAGGAGGCGATCTGGCAGGACGTCGCCGGCACGCCGATGGAACACTACTTCGCCGACCCGCGGCGCGGCTCCATCCACAGCTACGGCATGGCGGTGGACGTGACGCTGATCGACGCGCAGGGCCGCGAGTCCGACATGGGCAGCGGTTTCGACGAGATGAGCGAGGCCTCGCACCCGGCGCTGCACGCCGCGCACCTGGGCAGCGGCGTGCTGAGTGCGGCGCAGGTGGCCGAGCGCGACTGGCTGCGCGACGCCATGGCACACGGCGGCTTCCATGGCATCCCCACCGAGTGGTGGCATTTCGACTTCGGCGACCGCGAGCGCGTGCGGCGCGAGCTGCCGCGCATCTGGTGAGGGGACAAGGCGATGACGACGACACGCAGGCAGTTCTTGGGCCGCAGCGCGGCATCGCTAGGGGCCGTGGCCACCGCGGTCACGGCGGCGGCGCCGGTTCGGGCCGCCGCGCCCGCCGCCCCGCCGACGCTGCGCGCGCCGCGCCTCAGGCCCGGCGACACCATCGCGCTGATCAACCCCTCGGGCGCCGTCTACGAGCGCGCGCCCTACGCCATCGCCGCCGAATCGCTGCAGGCGCTGGGCTTCAAGGTGCGCGAGGCGCCGAACCTGCGCGCGCGCTACGGCCACTTCGCGGGCACCGACGCGCAGCGCGCCGCCGACGTCAACGCCATGTTTGCCGACCCCACGGTGCACGGCCTGCTGGCGCTCGCCGGCGGCTCGGGCGGCAACCGCATGCTGCCGCTGGTGGACTACGCCGCCATCCGCCGCACGCCCAAGTTCCTGGGCGGCTTCTCCGACCTCACCGCGCTCATCAACGCCGTGCAGGTGCAGACCGGCCTCGTCACCTTCCACTGCCCGGTGGGCGTGAGCGAGTGGAACGCCTTCAGCGTCGGCTGGCTGCGCGGCGCGGTGATGGACGCGCAGGCGCTCACGCTGGCCAACCCGCAGGACAAGGACGACACCCTGGTCGCCAAGAGCGGACGCATCAGCACGCTGCGCGGCGGCAAGGCGCGCGGCGCGCTGGTGGGCGGCAACCTGGCGGTGCTGGCAGCGATGGCCGGCTCGGCCTACTGGCCGCGCTTCGACGGCGCCATCCTGTTCCTGGAAGACATCAACGAGTACATCTACCGCGTCGACCGCATGCTCAGCACGCTCAAACTGAGTGGTGCGCTCGACCGCGTGGCCGGCGTCGTTTTAGGCGGCTTCACCAACTGCGGCCCGGGCGACGGCAACTACGGCACGCTGACGCTGGACGAGGTCTTCGACGACTACTTCAAGCCCTTGAACGTGCCCGTCTACAGCGGCGCGCTGTTCGGCCACGTCAAGCGCAAGTTCACGCTGCCGGTGGGGCTGGAGGTGGAGATGGACGCCGACGCCGGCACCATGCGCTTCTTGCAGCCGGCCGTGACCTGACCGCCGTCTAAAAGCTCGACCCGGGCTGCTGCAGGAAGGCCGTTTCCTCGGGCGTCGACTCACGCCCCAGCAGCGCGTTGCGGTGCGGGTAGCGGCCGAAGCGCTCGACGATCTCGAAGTGCTTCAGCGCCCAGTGGCGCGTGTCGGCCAGGCCCGGGTGTTCGGCGGCCAGTGCATCGAACAGCGCCATCGACTGCCGCTGCACCGCCCTGTCCTCGGCGTGCTCGAAGGGCAGGTAGGCGAACCAGCGCTGCAGCGGCGGCAGGCGGCGGTCGTCGCCGCGCGCCACCAGCGCCTGCGCGGCGGCCAGCGCCAGCGTGTCGCCGGCAAAGGCGCGCGCGCTGTCGCGAAAGGCGTTGCGCGTGAACTGGTCCAGCACCACGATGCGCGCCAGCGCGCCCGCCGACGTGGCGTCCCAGGCCTGCAGGCCGCCGCCCAGCGCCACTTCGATGAGGGCGCCGAAACGCGCGCGGATCTCGGTGTCGAAAGCGGGGTCTTTGCGGAACCACTCGGCGCGCGGTGTCGTGGCCGCGGGCTCGCCGAACCAGAACGCCAGCACCGGCGCCGCACGGTCGTGCAGCAGGTCCAGCGTCTCGGGGTGGCGGCGCATGTAGGCTGCCACGTAGCTGCAGCTCGGCAGCACGCGCAGGCCTTCGTGGCGCGCCCAGGCCAGCGTCGCCGCCACCAGCGCGGCGGCCAGGCCCCGGCCCTCCAGCGGGGGCGGCACCTCGGTGTGGTGCAGGTCGACGTTGTCGTCGCTGCGGCGGTAGTCGCACAGCGCGAGGTGGCCGTCGACGACGGTGTCGAAGCGCTGCGCTTCGGGGCGGTGGTGTATGAGGGGGTTCACCCCGCGGATTGTGTCTCCCGGCGCGCGCGACTTCGGTTTACATTGGCTTTCATGTCGATGTGCCGGGGTGGCGTGCCGCTCGCCGCCCGAGCGCAACGCGAGGGGTGAGAGGTGAGTCTGACCGACGCCTGGTATCTGGAGAGCATCGCTGCCGACGGCTCGCACGTCACGCAGCCCATCCGCGGCCTGCCCTTCCGCGTCGGGCGCGACACCGGCAACGACCTCGTCGTCGACGCCCGCGGCCTGAGCCGGCTGCACGCCGTCATCGACGCCGACGCCAGCGGCCGGCTGCAGGTCACCGACCTGGGCAGCACCAACGGCACCTTCGTCAACCGCGAGCGCATCAGCGGCGCGCGCCTGTTGGCCGGCGACGACGTCATCCACTTCGGCAATGCCGAGTTCCGCCTCGGCCGCGACGGCGGCCCCGGCAGCGCGCGGCCTGTCGGCGACGGCCAGCGCACGATGATCGTGGCCGCGCGGCGCGGCCTGTCGCGGAACTTCGTGCGCCACGAGCGCGAGTTCATGCAGCTGCTGGGCGGCCAGGGCATTTCGGCCATGGTGCAGCCCATCGTCGGCGCGGTCGACGGCCAGGTCTTCGCCTACGAGCTGCTGGGACGCTGCACCCATCCCGAGCTGCCGAATTCACCGACCCACCTGTTCCAGCTGGCGGCCATGCTGGGCCGCGAAGCCGAGCTCAGCGCGGCTTTCCGGAAGTTCGGCGTCGCCCAGGCGGCGCCGCGGCTGAAGGGCGCGCGGCTCTTCGTCAACACCCACCCCGAAGAGACTTTCACCGACGATCTCTTCGACTGGCTGGCGCACTGGCGCGCGCAACCCGACGCGCCGCTGCTGGTGGTCGAGGTGCACGAGACCGCGGTGGTCGAGGTCGGCGCCATGCGAGCGCTGGCGGCGCGGCTGCAGGGCATAGGCGTGCTCTTCGCGTACGACGATTTCGGCGCCGGCCAGGCGCGGCTGCGCGAGCTGGCCGAGGTGCCGCCGCACTTCGTCAAGTTCGACATGGGCCTGCTGCACGGCATCGACCAGGCCCCCGAGGGCCGCCAGCACATGGTGCGTGAGCTCGTGCGGCTTGTGCTCGACCTCGGCTCGGTGCCGCTGGCAGAAGGCATAGAGACCGAGGCCGAAGCCGCGGTCTGCCGCGACATGGGTTTCCAGCTCGTGCAGGGCTACCTCACCGGCCGGCCGGTGGACATCGGTTCGGTCTGATCAGCACGGCCCGATCACAACGGCCTGATCAGCTCCGTCCGATCGGCGCTGCCCGCGAACGCCGAGCCGGCGCGCGCCGGCGCGCACCAGCGCTCCAGCGTCGCCTGCAGCCTCTCGGCGTCTATGGGCTTGGTCAGGAAGTCGTCCATGCCGGCGTGCATGGCCTCCTCGCGCTCGCTCACCAGCGCCGCCGCGGTGAGCGCGATCACCGGCAGGCGGTGGCCCGCGGCGCGCAGTGCGCGCGTGGCCTCGTAGCCGCTCATGCCGGGCATCTGCACGTCCATCAGCACGGCGTCGAAGGGGCTGCCGGCGGCCGCCGCGGCCTGCAGCGCGGCCAAGGCCAAGTGGCCGTCGACCGCCTGCGTCACCTTCAGGCCCCAGCGTTCGAGCATGGCCACCGAGATCATCATGTTGACGGGGTTGTCCTCGACCATCAGCACCCTGGCGCCGGGCAGGCACGACACGGTGGGCGGCGCCGCAGCGGCGGCCAGGGCCGCCGGCGGCAATGGGCCGCTTGCCGGCAAGGGCAGTTCGGCCCAGAAGGTACTGCCCAAGCCCGGCTGGCTGTGCACGCCGACGCGGCCGCCCATCAGCGCGGCCAGTTCGCGGCAGATCGACAGGCCCAGGCCGGTGCCGCCGAAGCGCCGCGTCGTGCTCTGGTCGGCCTGGGTGAAGGGTTCGAAGAGCCGCGCCTGCACCTCGGCGCTGATGCCCGGGCCGCTGTCCTGCACCTCGAAGCGCACCAGCGCGCCCGTCGCGCCGCCGCCGGCCAGCCGGCGCGCGCGCAGCACGACGCCGCCGCGGGTCGTGAACTTGATGGCATTGCCGAGGAAGTTGCTGAGCACCTGCCGCAGGCGCAGCGCGTCGCCCGTCACCAGGCCCAGCGGCGGGCCGCCCGGTGCCGGCGCGGTCTGCAGCCCGAGCGTCAGGCCGCGTGCATCGGCCAGCGTGACGTAGCTGCGCTGCAGCGTCTGCAGCAGGGCCGCGAGGTCGAAACGGCCGTTCTCGATCTGCAGCTTGCCGGCCTCGATCTTCGACAGGTCGAGGATGTCGGAAATGATGCCGGCCAGCGACTGTGCGCTCTCGACGATCTGCTCGAGGTATTGGCGCCTCTGGCCTTCGCCCACGTCGGGCTCGCGCGCCAGCCGCGCCAGGCCGATGAGGCCGTTCAGCGGCGTGCGCAGCTCGTGGCTGGTGTTGGCCAGGAAGGCGCTCTTGGCGCGGCTGGCCGACTCGGCGGCGTCGCGTGCCGCGGCCAGGGCCAGGTCGGCCTGCCGGCGCTCGGTCACGTCCTCGACGATCCATACCGTGCCGCCGATGGCCGGATGCCTGGGGTCCACCGCGTGGCCCCTGACGCGGGCCAGGAAGGTGCGGCCGTCGCGGCGGCGCATCTCGCGCTCGAGTTCGACGGCCTCACCACGCCCGAGGCGCGGCCCGAACTGGCGGCCGAGTTCGGCGTAGACCTCGTCGTTGGGCCACACCACGACGCCGGGCTGGCCGATCAATTCACCCGGCTGCCAGCCGAAGATCTGCTCGAAGTGGTGATTGGCCAGCACGAAGGCCTGGCGGTGCGTGACGGCGATGCCGATGTAGGCGTTGGCCAGGATGGCCTCGCGCTCGAGCTGCAGGCGCTCGCTGGTGCTGACATCGCGGCCGATCATGACGAGGTAGTCGCGCTGCTCCATCTGGAAACGCGCTGCCGACACGCGCAGCGGGATGTCCTTGCCGTTGCGCGCCACGAAGGGCACGGGCAGATCGGCCACCTGGCCATGCGCCTTGACCTCGGCAACGAAGGCCCGGCGCGCCGATGCATCGCGCCAGATGCCCATTTCGGTCGACGTGCGGCCCACGGCCTCTGCGGCGCTCCAGCCGCTGATGCGCTCGAAGCTCGGGTTCACCATCACGTAGCGGCCGCTCTCGAACTCGTTGAGCGTGATGACGTCGGGGCAGGTCGAGACGACGTGAGAGAGCAGCGCTTCGGAGCGCTGCACCGCCTGCTCGGCAGCCAGGCGCTCGGTGTCGTCGACGTAGATCGCCAGCAGCGCCGGGCCGCCTTCGGCCTGCACGCAGACGCTGGTGGCGCGCACCGACACCATGCGGCCCTGCACGCGCAGCTGGAAGCCGGCCACCGGCAGATCGCTTCCCGGCGGCTGCGCCTGCAGGTGCTGCATGCGTTGGCGCGCCAGCTCGCGCGACGGGCCGGCCTCGTACTGCAGCAGCAGGTCGCTGCCGGCCATGGCCGCCAGGTCGGCGTGGCCGAACAGCGCCAGCGCGGCCGGGTTGGCGTCGATGACCTTGCCGTCGCGGTGCAGCACCAGCGGTGTCGGCAGACAGGAGAAGAGGTCCTGGTAGCGCGTCTCGGTTGCCACCAGGGCCTGCTGCGCGGCCTGCACCGCGGTGATGTCACGCACCACGCCCCAGAAGCCCGTGAAGACGCCACGCTCGTCGAAGCGCGGTTCACCGCTGGCCAGGAAGTCGTGGCTGCGCCCGCTGGCAAAGGTCCAGCGCACCGGCAGGTCGCGGAACGGGCGGCGGGCCTCCATGTCGGCGCGCAGTGCGTCCAGCGTGTCGGCGTCGCAGACGAACTGCGGCAACTCCCAGAAGACGCGGCCCAGGCCGGTGGCGCTGGTCATGCGCGGCAGCGCCTCGCTCTCGCCGCTGGCGGCGCGCACGCGGTGCTGGGCGTCGGTCTCCCAGTAGGCATCGGCGGCCAGCCCGAGCAGGCGGCGGAAACGGCGCTCGCGTTCGCCGGCGCTGGCCGCGAAACGATGCATCACGCGCGAGGCCAGCGCCCCGCCCACCAGCCCGGCGACGATGGCCGCCAGCGGCGTGCCCAGCAAGACGCTGAAGGGCGGGGCGCCCGGGCCGGCCGCCGCGCCCGGCGCCCACCAGGCGATGAATGCCACCATCGCCGCCGCCGCCGCCGCGACCAGCGCGCCGGCACGCCAGTCGGCCGCCAGGCTGACCATGCACACCAGCAGGCCCGCCAGCGCCAGCGCCGGCGTCCCCAGGCCCCAGCCCAGCAACAGCGCCGCCGCGCCCAGGGTCAGGATGGCGGCGCCGAACAAGGCGGTGATGGCGGTGGCGAGGTGCCGGTCGGGCAGCGTCGTCGCTGCCGCCGACAACACCGCCAGGCTGCCGAAGAGGCCGGCCGCCCACAGGCTGCCGTCGCTGCCGTCGCCCGTGGCCAGCAACAGCAGGGCGCCGAGCAGCGCCACCCCGGCGGCCACCCACAGGAACGCGCGGGTCATCACCGGCAAGGCGTGTGGTGCGCCGGTTTCGAGATGGGCGAGTGTCACGCCGCGATGGTGGCGCGGCCGGCCGTGGCGCACCAGCGGGTCCACCCCGGGGTCGGGTTCACGGGCCAGGTTGCGCCTGCTGCAGCTGGGCGCGCGTGGCCGCTGCCACCCGGCGTGCGGCCTCGGCCCAACCGGTGTCTGTTGCCTTGCCGGCATACAACACGGCCCGCGACGAGCTGACGACGATGGGCGCTGCCGGTCGCCAGCCGGCGCGCACCGTGGCCTGGGCGTCGCCGCCCTGGGCGCCGATGCCGGGGATCAGCAGCGGCAGCGTCGGCGCCAGTTCACGCACGCGCGCCACTTCGGCCGGGAAGGTGGCACCCACCACCAGGCCGATCTGGCCGCCCCGGTTCCACTCGCCGGCGGCCAGGCGGGCGATGTGCTCGTAGAGCAGGCGGCCGCCTTCGAGCCGCTGCGCCTGCAGGTCGCTGCCGCCAGGGTTGCTGGTGCGGCACAGCAGGATCAGGCCCTTGCCCGTCCAGCGCATGTAGGGCTCGATGGAGTCGCCGCCCATGAAGGGCGACAGCGTCACCGCGTCGGCGCGGTAACGCTCGAAGGCCTCGCGTGCGTACTGCTCGGCGGTGGCGCCGATGTCGCCGCGCTTGGCGTCGAGGATCACCGGCACCTGCGGCGCCACCTGCCGGATGTGCGCCATCAGCCGCTCGAGCTGGTCTTCGGCACGCTGCGCGGCGAAGTAGGCGATCTGCGGCTTGAACGCGCAGACCAGGTCTTTCGTCGCGTCGACTATCGCCGAGCAGAAGTCGAAGAGGCGTGCCGGGTCGTCCTTCCAGCCGCCGGGGAACTTCGCCGGCTCGGGGTCGAGCCCGACGCAGAGCATCGAGGCGTTCGTGGCTTGCGCGGCCACCAGCTGGGCGCGGAAGTCGGCACTCATGGCGCGGTCAGGCCTTCCAGCGGCGGGCCAGCGGCTCGGCCAGGCCGGTGTAGCTGGCCGGCGTCAGCGCCAGCAGCCGCGCCTTGTCGTCTTCGGGCAGCGCCAGGCCGCGGATGAAACCCTGCATCAGCTCGCGCGTGATGGGCTGGCCGCGCGTGAACTCCTTCAGCTGGTCGTAGGGGTTGGGCAGGCCGTGGCGGCGCATCACGGTCTGCACCGGTTCGGCCAGCACTTCCCAGGCGGCGTCCAGGTCGGCGGCGAGCGCGGCCTCGTTGACTTCCAGCTTGTCCAGGCCGCGGCTCAGGCTGTCGTGGGCCAGCAGCGCGTAACCCAGCGCCACGCCCAGGTTGCGCAGCACGGTGCTGTCGGTGAGGTCGCGCTGCCAGCGGCTCACCGGCAGCTTGTGGCTCATGTGCGAGAGCAGCGCGTTGGCCAGGCCGTAGTTGCCCTCGGCGTTCTCGAAGTCGATCGGGTTGACCTTGTGCGGCATGGTCGACGAACCCACCTCGCCCTGCTTCAGCCGCTGCTTGAAGTAGCCCAGCGAGACATAACCCCAGACGTCACGCGCCCAGTCGATGAGCAGCGTGTTGGCGCGCGCCACGGCGTCGAAGAGTTCGGCCATGCAGTCGTGCGGCTCGATCTGGATCGTGTAGGCGTTGAAGCTCAGGCCCAGACGCTCTTCGACGACGCGCCGGCTGAAGGCTTCCCAGTCGAAACCCGGGTAGGCCGCGACATGCGCGTTGTAGTTGCCCACCGCGCCGTTCATCTTCGCCAGCAGCGGCACCGCGGCGATGCGCGCGCGCGCCGTGGCCAGCCGCGCGGCCACGTTGGCGACTTCCTTGCCTACGGTGGTGGGACTGGCGGTCTGGCCGTGCGTGCGGCTGAGCATGGGCAGCGCGGCCAGCGTGTGCGCCATCGTGCCCAGTTGCGCCAGCAGCTTGTCCAGCGCCGGCAGCAGCGCCCCGTCGCGCGCGCGCTTGAGCATCAGCGCGTGGCTGGTGTTGTTGATGTCTTCGCTGGTGCAGGCGAAGTGCACGAACTCGGCGGCCGCCAGCAGTTCGGCCTGGCCCTCGAAGCGGGACTTGATCCACATCTCGACGGCCTTGACGTCGTGGTTGGTCGTGCGCTCGATGTCCTTGATGGCCTGCGCGTCGACCTCGTCGAAGTCGGCCACCAGCGCTTGCAGCAGGCTTCGGCTGGCTTCGCCCAGCGGCTTGAACTCCTTGAACCCGGCGTCGGACAAGGCGATGAACCATTCGACCTCGACCTGCACGCGGTGGTGCATGAGGCCGAACTCGGAGAGCACGGGGCGCAGCGCGGCCAGCTTGCCGGCGTAGCGGCCGTCCAGCGGCGAAAGGGCGGTGAGGGGCGAGAGGTGCATGCGGGGCGGCCGGGCAGGAAGAGGGTGCGGTCGCCGCGCCCGCCGCTGGGGCAGACCACGCAACGCGCAGCGCTCGATTCTAGGTGCCCGCCCCGGCGCCGGCGGCCGCCAGCAGCGCGCGGTTGACGGCGTTGCGGTTCAGGAAGCTGTCGATGAAGGCCGGGGGCACCTGGGGCAGCGCCACCTGCCGCAGCCAGTGCTCGCCGGCGCGCAGCGCGCGGTTGGCGGCTTCGGCCCGGCCGGCGGCGGACAGCGCCTGGTGCGCCACCCACCAGGCTTCGGCGCGGTACATCGCATCGGGGGCATGGCCGCTGTCGAACAGCGCCAGCAGCGCCAGCGCGGCGTCGGCCGCCGCGTCGGTGTGGCCGGTGGCCAATGCGGCGCGCGCCACGTGGGTGTGCAGGCCGAGCAGCGCGCCGTAGCGTTCGTGCGCGTGCAGCGCCGTGGCCAGCGCCTGGGCCTCGCCGAGCACCTGCGCTGCGCCCCGGTGGCGCAGCGCGCGCACGCGCAGCGGCGGGCCGCGCTGGCCGTCGCTGGCGGCCAGCGCCAGCGCCGAGTCCAGTACGCCGGCGGCGGCGGGGCTGTGCAGCGCCAGCGCCAGTTCCAGCTGCAGCAGGTGGCGGTCGGCGCGCAGCCAGGCCGGCATGTCGGCCGGCTCGTCGTGCAGCAGCGGCACGGCGCGCGCGTGCTGCCCGAGGTCGAGCCACAGCCGCACCAGCACCTGGCGCGTGGCCTGCACCCAGAAGGCCGCGCCGCGGCGTTCGAAGTCGACAAGCAGGTCTTCCAGCACCGGCAGGGCGCGGCCGTAGTGGCCGGCCTCGGCTTCGTCGCGTGCCAGCACCAGGCGGTCGATGGGCGGCGCGGCACGGTCGGCACCGGACGCCGACAGCGCCTGGCCCTGGCGCGAGAGCAGCAGCGCGCGGTCGAACTGCCCGCCCTGCCGCAGGGAGACGGCGCAGTTCAGCAGCAGGCGGCCCTCGGCGTCGCGCAGGCCCAGCCGGCGTGACGCGGCCAGCGCCACCTCGAACGCGGCCACCGCCTCGCGCACGCGGCCGGCCAGGCCCAGCGCGGCGCCCCAGTCGCCGTGCCACAGCATGCGCAGCGGGTCGTCGGGCTGGGTATCGACCCACTCGCGCAGCGGCGCCAGCAGCGCCACCGATTCGCCGGCGCGGCCCAGCCGGTTCAACGACGCGGCCACGTGGCAGGCGGTGCGCACCTCCCATTCGCGGTCGTCCAGCCGGCGCGCCAGCGCCAGGGCCGTCTCACCGGTGCGGATGGCGGCCAGCGGCTCGCCGCGCTCGGTGAGCAGGCCGCACAGTTCGCTGTGGGCACGCAGGCGCTGGCTGTCGTCGCTGGCGACGGCCAGCAGCGCGCGGCACTCCTGCATCGCCAGCGTGTCGAATTCGGCCGCGTTGAGCGCACGCACGCGGCCCACCAGCGCGTCGAAACGCTCCGCATCCAAGCCCGCTTCGGCCAGCGCTGCCGCGGCCTGGCCGTACAGCGTGGCTTCTTCGGCCAGGCGCGCCGCCTTCTCGGCGCGCTGCGCGGCGGCCACGAAGCAGCGGCCGGCCTCCGCCGGCCGGCCGCCGTGGCGCCAGTGCCAGGCCACGCGCGCCGGCGCCACGCCCTGCGCCGCCAGCCATTGCGCACACTGCACGTGCACGCGCCGCGCCACCGCCGGCGGCACGCTGCGCAGTGCGGCGTCGGCCACGAGGTCGTGCGCAAAAGTCTCGTCGCGCAGCACCTGGGCCTCCTGCAGCTCCTGCCAGGCGCCGGCCAGGGCCACGGCGCGCTGGCCGGTGGCGGCCTCGGCGAGTTCGATCGAGAAGTCGACCCCCGCGATGGCCGCCACGCGGGCCAGCGTGAGGGCCGGCACGCTCAGGCGTTGCAGCCGCCGGTCGATCAGCGCGCCCACCTGGGCCGGGCGCGGCAGCTGGCCGCGCGCCAGGCTGCCGTCCTGCAGGCCCTGCTTCAGCGTTTCCAGCAGGTACAGCGGGTTGCCGCCGGTGTGGCGCACGAGCGCGGCGGCCAGGTCGGCCCCGGTCAGGCCGCGCAGCGCCAGGGCGTCGAGCAGGTCCAGCGTGGCGGCCGCGTCCAGCGGCGCCAGCGCGATCACGGTCAGGCGCCGCAGCTCCATGAGACTCTCGCGCAGCGCGACGGCGGCCGGCGGCGCCTCGGCCGGGCGGATGGCGAAGAGCCAACGGCAGGACGGATCGGGCGGCGCGGCCAGCGCGGCGGCCAGTTCCAGCGTGGCGGCGTCGGCGAAGTGCAGGTCGTCGAGCACCAGGCAGGCCACGCCGTGGGCCTGCAGCAGCGCCGCCACGGCCGCATCGAGCGCGCCGCGCTGCAGCGCCGGGCCCGTGCCCGCCCCGGGCACCAGGTGCGCCAGCGCCTGGCGCTGCGGCGCCGGCAGTGGCGCGGAATCACGGCCGAGCAGCGGCGCCAGCCAGCGTGCCAGCGTGGTGTAGGGGGCGCCGGCATCGCCGGGCCGGCCGGCGCCGACGAGCGCCCCCGGGCCCGCCAGTTCGGCGATGAGGCGGCTCTTGCCCAGCCCGGCCTCGGCTTCCAGCAGCACCGCCCGGCCCTCGGCCCAGGCCTGCCGCGCCGCGGCCAGTTCGGCGGCGCGCCCCACCAGCTGCGGCGGGCGTGTGAGCGTGGCAGGCAGCGCCGCTGCGGCGTGCACGGTGGCGGGCAGCGTGTCGGCGGCCTGCGGCAGACCGCGGCGCAGGCCTTCCGCGAGTTCGGTGGTGGCGGCCGACGGCCGGCGGCCGTGGCGCTCGGCCAGCACCTGCACCAGCCGGTCGTGCGCGGCCAGGCCGCGCGCCACTTCGCCGCGCAGGCAGTGCACGCGCATCAGCGCCTGCCCCGCGTCTTCGCTGTCGGCCTCGGCGGCCACCGCGGCTTCGGCCAGTTCGAGGGCCGTATCCAGCGCGCCGGCGCCTTCGGCTTCGGCCAGCGCGCGCTGCCAGGCACTGCGCCGCGTGGCCGCCAGGGCGTGGCGCTGCGCCGCCAGCCAGGCGCCGAAGTCGTCGTCGTCGTCGTGGGGCTGGCCGGCCAGCAGCTCGCCCGCGGCCTCGGCCAGCACCACGCCCTCGGCCAGCGTGAGCAGGGTTTCGCCGTCCACCAGCGCTTGCCCGAACTGCCGGCGGAAGCGCAGCAACTGCTGGCGCAGGTTGCGCCGCGGGTCGCTCGAATCGGGCCACAGCAGGGTGGCGGCGCGCATCCGGGTGATGCCATGCTCCAGCGCCACCAGCGCCAGCAAGGCCGCGGCGCGGCGCTCCAGCGCCACGCTGCGGCCGTCGGGCAGCAGGACCGCAGCGTCGCCGTACAGGCGAACGCGCAGCGCGCGCTTCGGTGTCACTGGCATGGCCGAATGATCGTGCATGGGCGCCGGCCCGGTCCGCCGGCGCATGGGGGGGTGTTCCTTGTCGAGGGGAGCGGCTCAGGGCACCGTGACCAGGGTCGGTGCGGCCCTGTCCTGGGTGTCGCCGAGTGCGAAACGCAGGTTGCTGCCCCAGGCGTAGACGACGTTGCCCGGGCCGATGACGAGCGCGTGCGTGTTGCTGGCCGACAGCGCGGTGAAGCCGCTCACGCCCGGGGAGGCCACCGGGCGAGGGAAGGGCTGGCTGCCGCTTGCCACCGGCCCGAGCAGGCCGCTGCCGCGGCTGCCCCAACCCAGGATCTGCCCGTTCTTCAGCGCCAAGGTGGCCGCGCTGTTGCCGCTGGCCAGCGCCGTGACGCCGGTCAGCGTGTCGGTGCAGGGCAGGCTCACGCAGGTCTCGGCCCGCACGGCCACCGGGCCGAGCGTGCCGCCGCCGATCACGCTGCCCAGGCCCAACTCACCGGCGCCGTCGTAGCCGCTGGTCACCACCGAACCATCGGCGCGCACGACGAACAGCGAGTAGTAGAAGCTCATGCCGAAGCTGCGCGCGTGGCCCCAGGCGGCGGGCAGCAGCTGCGGGCCCCCCAGCCCTCCGACAAGGCCACCGCCGCCCGCGGCGACACCGAAGCCGCCGTACGGGTTGGCGCCCAGGCCGTACAGGCGGCCGTCCTCCAGCGTGATGGCCAGCCCGGGTGAACCCGAGGTCGTCTTGCCGGTGAAGATGAGCGCCGGCGGGGAATCGACAGGCAGGCCGGGCATCGCGAAGGCGACGCCGGTGGACTCGTAGCCGCGCGCGAGCAGCGAGCCGACGAACCACACGGTCTTGGCCGAACCCGCGTTGCAGTCGGTGGTGGCGCCGCTGCTGTTGATGGCGCGGATCATGGCGAGTTGCTCGCCACCGCCGGCGATGGCGCAGACGCGGTCCACCGGCTGCGGCACGTCGTTCACGCGTTCCAGCACTTCCACCGGCACCGTTTCGTTGTCGCGCGGCGGGATCGAACTGCCGAGGCTGCCGTTGCCGTCGCCGCCGCGGCCATCGGAGCCGGCGAAAGCGCGGCCCCAGTGCAGCACGCGGCTGCCCGTGCTGCCGGGCTCGCCCTTCAGCGCCCAGTAGCCGTTGAACCAGCCGCTGATGGCGCGCACGTCGGTCAGCACCGTCGGGTACATGCGCACCGGACGTTGCGCCTGGTTGGCCGTCAGCAGGTTGGCGTACTGCACGGTGCCGTCGTTGCGAACGTACTGACCCCAGGCCCACACGCTGCGATCGGGCCGCAGCACCATGCTCCATTCCTGGCCGGCGACGATCTGCGTGGCGGTGAGGGCGTTGGCGGGGACGGCAGGGGTCACGGTGAGCCTGGCATCGCGGCTGGTCACGCAGCGGTTGTCGGCGATGGGGCCGTTGCAGACGATCACGCGCACCGTCGCGCCGTCGTCGCTGGCTTGCAGCGGGCCGATGACGAAGTTGCTGCCACCCAGCGGCGAGGTCGGCGCGCCGATGCGAACCCAGTAGTGGAACAGCGGCCCGTTGGCGCTGGCCCCGACGCTGAAGGTGGCGGTGCCGCCTTCGGGTGCCGTGACGTCGGCCAGGTCCTGGGTGATGACGGGCACGGCCGGGGCTGGCGTCACGGTCAGCACCGCGCCATTGCCGAAGACCACACCGCCCGGGCTGTAGACGACCACGTTGTAGAGCGTGCCGTTGTCGGCGCTGGTGGTGTCTGGCGTGGTGTAGCCGATGCAGGCGATGGCCCCTGGGATGGCCACGCCGTTGCGGGTCCACTGGCATTGCGGCGTCGGGTTGCCGGATACGGCCAGGCTGAACGTGGCCCGCTGGCCTTCGGGGACCGAGCGGTTGCCCAGCGGCGTGGTGATGGCAGGAGCACCGGGCGCCGGCGTCACCACCAGAGCCGCGGCGTCGCTGCTCACGCTGCCGACCCCGTTGCTCACCGTCACCGTGTAGTCGCCAGCATCGCCGGCTTGTGCCGAGGCGATGCGCAGCACGGGCGATTCAGCGCCGGGCACGTCGACGCCGAAGCGTCGCCAGCGGTAGGTCAGCGGCCCGCTGCCGCTGGCGCCCACCGCCAGCAGTGCCGGCTGGCCGATCTGGACCGCCAGGCCGACCGGTGCCGTGGTGAGGGTCGGGGCGGCGAGTGCGCTGCCGGCGGTGACGTTGAGCTGGGCGACCTGGCTGCCCGCCACGCCGCTGGTGTTGGACACCAGCACCGCATAGGCACCGCGGTCGGCGTCACCCACGCTGGCGATGGTGTAGACGGCGGCGGTCGCGCCGGCGATGTTGGCGCCGTCGCGCTGCCACTGGTAGGCCAGCGCACCGGCGCCGGCCGAGACCGCGAAGCTGGCCGATGTGCCCGCGGGCACCGTCAGCGACGCCGGCTGGCCCGTGATGACCGGCGGCGTGCCGGTGTTCGCGCCCTGCGTCAAGGTCAGCTGCGCCGCCGTGCTGAGCACGGTCGCCTCGACGTTGCTCGCCTCCAGCTGGTACAGGCCGGCGTTGGCGGCGTTGACGCTGTTCAGCGTCAGCAGCGGGCCATTCGCACCGGGGATGCGTACGCCGTTGAAGGTCCACTGGTAGGACATCGGCTGCGCGCCGCTGACCGCGGTGGCGAAAAGCACCGCGCTGCCGCTCGTGACCGTGGCCGGCGCCGGCTGGGCCGTGAAGACGGGCGGTGCCTGGCCGGTCGTGATCTGGATCGTGGCGGCATCACTCGTCGCCGTGCCGGCCACCGTGGTGTAGGTGGCGCGGAACTGGCGCCCGCGGTCGGCCAGCGTCAGCGGCTGCAAGGCGCTGAGGCGGTCGGTCGCCGACTCGTCGCCCGGGCGGATGTAGGCCGGCGTGCCGCTGCGATAGCCGGCGCCCACGTCGGCCCAGGACTCGCTGTCGGCCATGCGGGTCTGCCAGACCACGCCCGTGGGCAGCGGCAGGCCGCGGTAGGCGACGGTCATGTCGACCATCTGCCCGACGTTGTAGACACGCCCGAGCGGTTGCGTGGTGATGACCGGCGGCGGGAAGTTGCTCGACACGCGCAGCTGCATTTCGCGGCTGTAGGCGCAGCGCACCGGCAACGTGCTGGTGCACACGCGCAGCCGGTAGATGGTGCCGTCGTCGGTGGTGCGGGCGGTGCCGTACAGGTCGCCGCCGGTGCTGCTCTCTACCTGCCAGATGCCGGGCGGGAACTCGAGCGTGACGTACTGCGGCGGCGGCACCGCGGCCCACAGGCTGGCACCGCGCGCGCGCTGCTGCCAGATCGAGAACGCGGGCACCGGCGACACCCACCCGGCGCGCTGATTCACCAGCTGCCCGGGCAGGCGGTTCAACGTCGCCGGCGGGTGCGCGGTGATCAGCAGGTCGTCGATGGCAAAACCGCGCGCCACCAGCAGGGCCTGGGCGGAGATCGGAATCTCCCAGCCGTTCCAGCCTTCGCTGCAGAACAGCGCCAGCCGCTGCATCGTCGCCCAGCTGTCGACCACCGCGTTGCCGGGCAGGTCGGTGGTCGGCACGCCGGTCCACGGGTCGGGGGCGGGCGGGTTCCACTGGCTCAGCGCGGCGTTCACCGTCTCGGTGGAGGTGTAGGTGGTGTCCAAGGCGATGGGGGTGGCCACGTCGCCCCAGGTCAGCCAGTCGGCTTCGTTCGGCACGTAAGCGGCGAGGCGGTTGCCACGCAGGGACGCCGGGTCGGCGGCGACACGGTTGATGCCGCCGGCGTTGCCGTCGCTGGGCAGGCGGTAGATGACGGCGCTGGTGGTTTCGCTGGTAACCGAGAACTGGCCGCGGCAGCTTTGTGCCAAAGCCGACTGGCTGCCGATGCGCACGTTCACGCGCACTTGCGCCGGGTCGTCGGCGGCCTGTTGCAGCACCAGGCGGGCGGGGTTGCCGGTCAGCGGCAGCGTGTTCCAGGCGTTCTGCAACTGCGCTGTCACCACGGCCACGGTCGGGTCGGGCTGGGCCGGTGGCAGCGGCAAGAAGAAGCCCGTGCGCGGCACCGGCACGACGACGAAGTACGACAGGCTCTGCACCTGTACCGCGACCGTGCCGCCTTCGTCCACGGCGTCCAGCAGCAGCTGCCAGCGCTGGCCGGGCATGCCCTTCATCACCGCCGGGCGCTGGTCGGCGCGCAGCGCCGATGCGTCGTAGGGGATGCGCACCGTCACCGGCTGGCCGAAGTTCTGGCCGTGCGGCGTGACGGCGAAGGTGCTGCTGGCGGGGACGAACCGCGACGGCAGCGGCGGCGCGCCGGTGTCGTCGCGCGCGATGCTGACGCTGGCGTCGCCGCGCAGCGCGCCGGCCGGCACCTCGACCGAGGCACCGTCGACGCCGAGCACGCGGCCGCCGGCCGTGCCCAGCACGGCCAGGCCGGCGGCGCGCGGCTCGGACAAGGGGGGACTGGTGTCACCACTGCCGCCGCAGGCAGCCAACAGGGTGAGCCAGGTCGAAACGATGAGGGCCAGGATGCGTTGCATGGCAGGTCTCCCCGCGGCCGTGACGGTGAGCAGCGGTGATGCGCGCACCGCGTCGTCGGGCGCGTAGGCGCGCACGGTTGCCGGCCGACCGAGGCGGTTGAAAGCCCGCACCGATTCGCGTGCCGCCGTGCCCAGCCGCGCCAGCCACCGATAACGCGTGGCCTGCAGCACGCCTTGCCCGCGTTCGCGGAAATCACCGTCGAAGTTCAGGCCGCCGCTGCGCGTGCCGGGCCACTCCTGCGCATACGCAGCGCCGAGTTCGCGCGTGAAGCTCAGGCGCCCGGCGGCAGCGTCCCAGCGGCCGCGCCCCGGCTGGCCGGCGTCCAGGCTGGCCTGCACGGCCGGCCATTCGTCGACCACCATGGTGCGCGCTGGCTCCGGCTTGCGCACTTCGGCGTTGAAGCCGCCTTGCGGGTGCACGTGGCTGGGGCTGCCGCCGGGCGGCAGGTCGATCTCGGCCACGGCCGCCAGCGTGCCCGGCGTGGCCAGGTTGAGGGGGCGCCAGCGCGCGGCGGTGGAAGATGTGTTCTGCAGCGTGGCCATCGCCGGCTCCCGCGGGGTGAAGACGGGGTCGACTCTGGGCGGCGCTGCGTCACGCAGGCGTCACGCAGGGCGGCATCTGGGCGCAGGAACTAGGGGGTGGCACAGTTCGCCCGTCGTCGCGGCGCCGCCGCCGACCTCGCCCACGCCGTCTGGAGCCCCCGCCATGGCCCTTTCGCCCCTGCCCCCGCCCGCGCTGCGCGAAGTGCGCGCGCTGTGCTTCGACGTCTTCGGTACCGTGGTCGACTGGTACGGCAGCATCGCCGCCGAGGTGCAGCGCCGTGGCCTGCCGGTGGACGGCGGCGAGTTCGCGTTGGCCTGGCGTGCCGGCTACGCGCCGGCGATGCAGCAGGTGCGCAGCGGCGAGTTGCCGTGGACCAACATCGACGGCCTGCACCGGCGCATCCTCGACGGTCTGCTGGCCGAGCGCGGCGTCCCCCTCGACGACGAAGATGCGGCCGACCTCAACCGCGCCTGGCACCGCCTGCAGCCCTGGCCCGACAGCGTGGCGGGGCTGGTGCAGCTCAAGCGCCACGTCACCATCGCCACGCTGAGCAACGGCAACCTGTCACTGCTGGTGGCGATGGCGAAAAACGGCCGCCTGCCCTGGGACGCCGTGCTCAGCGCCGAGCTCTTCGGCCACTACAAGCCCGACCGCGAGGTCTACCTCGGCGCGGCGCGCCTGCTCGGCCTGCCGCCGCAAGAGGTGATGATGGTGGCCTGCCACCCGGCCGACCTGCGCGCGGCCGCGGCCTGCGGCCTGCGCACGGCCTATGTGCCGCGGCCACTGGAGAACGGGCCGGGCGGGGCGATGCAGGCCTGCAGCGACGGCGTGTTCGACGTCGTCGCGGCCGACTTCGTCGATCTCGCCGCCCAGTGGGATGCTGTCCGCGCGGCCCGCTGAACCCGCGCCACAGCGCCTCGGGCGGACTCGGCCACAGGCTCGAAAAAAGCAGCGCCCACAGGGCCATGGCCAGCATCGCCACGGCCGGGGCGATGCCGTACAGCACGCACACCACCCCGGCACGCAGCCAGCGCGCCCCGCGCCGGCCGCCGTAGACACGGGGGTCTTGTCGTCGATGGTGCCAGGGCGGTTCGGGCCGTCATTGACAGCCGCGAAGCCTGTGGGATAGTGATCGTTCCATTGCAGAGGGGCAGCGAGATCATGCGCACGGGGGCTGCGTTTGCGCGTCTTCGGCGCCCGGCCGGCGCCGGCGCCGGCGCCGGCGCCGGCGGCACGCGGCTGCAGGCCTACGGCCGCGCCGCCGACGGCCAGGCCACGCCGCTGAAGGCGCTGACGCTGGCGCGGCGCAGCCGCTGCTTCGTGGGTGGCAGCGAAGCGCCGTACATGACCCCCCGACAGCCAGTACCTGGCCACCACGCGCTGGCGCTACACCACGCCGGGCATCGGCCTCGCGGCCGACCCGGCGGAAATCCTGACCGACATCCACAAGTTCGCCTTCGTCGCCGGCTTGCCGGCCTACCGCGCCACCGCTGCCGTGCCCGGCCACCTGGGCTGGAACGCCGAGCGCGAGCCCTACCGCCTGAGCCAGTGGCAGGGCGACCTGCGCGTGCTGACCTACACCGCGCCACTGGGCTGGGGCGCGGCGTGCGTTTCCTGGGTGCGCGCGGCTACGTCGTCACCTTCCGCCGCGTCGACCCGCTCGACGGCGGGTGACACGCGAGCGCCCCCCGATCACAGCAGCCGCAACGAGGGCAACGAGGCCATGAAGACATCCAAACCGACACCGCCCGCGGCGGCCCACATCGTCAACGTCGCCGACGCGCCCGAGACCGTGCAGATGGACGCCGCCCACTGGGGCTGCGCCTACAAGCCGCTGACCCCGGCGCTCGATGCGCTGGGCAAGGCGGGCGGCGTGCGCCTGGGCATGAACCTGTCGCGCGTGCCGCCGGGGCGCTCGGGCTGCCCCTTCCACGCCCATGCGCGCGAGGACGAGGTTTTCTACGTGCTGTCGGGCCGCGGGCTCTTCCGCTACGGCGACGAGGTGCGCGAGATCGTCCCCGGCGACTGCATCTCGTGCCCGGCCGGCACCGGCACCGCGCACCAGATCGCCAACCCCTTCGACGAGGACCTGGTCTACCTGGGCGTCGGCGTCAACGACCCGCACGAGGTCTGCACCTACCCCGACAGCGGCAAGATCATGGTGCGCAGCCTGAAGCAGATCGGCCTCTTCGAAGGCACCGACTACATGCACGGCGAAGGCCCGCGCCCGCGGCTGCTGGACATGCGGCCGGCCGCCGCCGCGCCAAGGCGCCGCACCCGACGAGGCTGAGGCGCGGCCGGCGCAACCTCAGGGCCTGGGCGTGTACCCCGGCATGCCGAACTGCCACATCAGGAAGGCGAAGATGTCGGCGCGCTCGTCGAAGACCTGGGTCTTGGTGCTGCCTATGCCGTGGCCCGAGTCGTAGTCCAGCCGCATCAGCACCGGCTTGCCCGAGCTGCTGGCGGCCATCAGCCGCGCCGCCGTCTTGGTCGTGTTCCAGACCTCCACGCGCGGGTCGTTGACGCCGTGGGTCAGCAGCACGGCGGGGTAGCGCGTGCCGTCCTTGACGTGAT
Organism: Leptothrix sp. (in: b-proteobacteria); assembly: GCA_013822265.1. Lineage (GTDB taxonomy): Bacteria > Pseudomonadota > Gammaproteobacteria > Burkholderiales > Burkholderiaceae_C > Rubrivivax. Next base: position 57,127 of record PNKD01000001.1, on the reverse strand, counting down.
GGTAGGTGCTCATGGCCAGCAGCGCGCGGAAGCCGGCCTCGGTCTTGCGGCTGCCGAACTCGGGGATGTTGGGCACGCCGTTGGGCGTGGTCTCCATGCGCACCATGTCCAGCGAGCCGACCTCGGGCACCACAGCGGCGAAGAGCTCGGGGCGCTCGGTCATGGCGCGGCCCACCAGGATGCCGCCGGCGCTGCCGCCCCAGATGCCCAGCCGCGCCGGCGTCGTCCACTTGTTCGCCACCAGCCACTCGGCGCAGGCGATGAAGTCGCGCCAGGTGTTGGGCTTGGTGGCCTGCTTGCCGGCCTCGTGCCACTCGCGCCCGAACACGCTGCTGCCGCGCGGGTTGGCGATGGCAAACACGCCGCCGGCGTCCATCCAGGCCAGGCGGCCGATGCTGAAGAAGGGCTCCTCGGTGATGCCGTAGCTGGCGTAGCCGTAGAGCAGCGTGGGGTTGCTGCCGTCGAGCTTCACGCCCTGCTTGTGGATCATCGACATCGGCACCATCGTGCCGTCGTGGCTCTTCACCAGCACCTCGGTGGCCACGATGTCGGCCGGCGCGTCGAAGGGCCCGGCCGGCTGCAGGCCGGTGTTGGACACGGCGCCGTCGGCGGCCACGGCATAGACCTGGCGCGCGCGTGTCCAGCTCTGCAGCTCGACCAGCAGGCCCGGCAGGTCGCTCTGCGCACTGGCCAGGCTGAAGGCCCCCAGCACCGGCAGCTGCACCTCCTGCGGCGCGGCGTCGTCGCCGTAGGCCAGCCTGTAGAGGCGCTGCACGTTGCCCTCGCGCGCCTGCAGGTACAGGCCGTCGCTGGCGGCGGCCATGGCGGTGAGCACGCGCGCGCTCTCGGGCACCAGCACGCGTGCCGTGGCGGGGCTGAAGTCGGCGATGCGCCCGCCCAGCAGCCGGTAGCGCGAGGCGCCCTTGAAGCTGAGTGCGTAGACACGTTCGCCCTGCACCGCGACCTCGGTGATGCCGTCTTCCTTGGCGAAGAGCCTCTTCCATGCCGGCTTGCCGGCCAGCAGCGCCGGCAGCGTGGTGTGCCAGGCGCTGAACTCGGGCGACACGCCGTCGATGGCACGCGCGATCACGCGCCCGTCGGGCAGCACGCCCACGATCGGGAACTCGGTGGCCGGCATCTGCAACTCGCCGGGGTCGCCGGCGCGCACGATGGTGCGAATGCCCTTCTCGCCGGCGCCCGGGCGCATCAGCCCGACCATGCTGCGCTGGTACTTGTCGGTGGCCGGCGCGCCCTTCTTCAGCGCCTGCATGCGGTTGAAGAAGAACCGCTGGCTGTCGGGTGTCCAGGCGATGCCGCCGAACTGCACGCGCGGCAGCAGCGGGCCGACCTGGCGGCCGCTGCGTGTGTCCAGCACGCGCAGCACGGCGTCTTCCGAGCCCGCGGCCGAGACGCCCACCGCCACCCAGCGGCCGTCGGGCGACGGCGTGTAGTAGTTGATGGCGTGCGGCTTGCCGGTGGCCTTCTTCAGCTTTTCGGGGTCGAACAGCAGCTGGTCGGTGCCCTGCAGGCCGCGCCGCATGTAGAGCTTGAACTGGTCTTCCTTGACGCCGCGGCGCTCGAAGAAATACACGTCGCCGGCCAGCCGCGTGACGCTGGCCACGCGCGCCGGCGCGCCGGCGTCGTAACGCTCCAGCGCGGCACGGAAGGCATCGCGGCCGTTGATGGCCTTCAGCGTCTTGTGCGCGTGCTCGCTGTGCGCCTTCATCCAGGCGGCGACGGCCGCTGCCTTGGTGTTTTCGAAGGCGCGGTAGGGGTCGTCGACGGGGGTGCCGAAGAAGGTCTCGGCCACGTTGTTCACGGGGGCCACCGGCAGGCCGGGCGGCGGCGCCGCCTGGGCCGCCGCCGCACCGGCCGCGCCGGCCGCACTGGCCATGAGCCAACCCGAAACCAGCCAGGCCGCCAGGTGCAGGAGAGGGGTTCGTTTCATGGCGTGTGGCGTGCAGAGCCGCTGGGGCGATGCGGGATCTTAGGCGCTCGTGCCCGCCGCCCGCGGCGTGCGCTGCAGCCAGTGCATCAGCGTGCCCAGCAGCAGCTCCCGCGAGTAGGGCTTGATGACGAAGTCGTTCATGCCGGCGCTCAGGCACAGCGCCTTGTCCTCGGTCAGCGTGTCGGCCACCTCGGCCACCTCGGCCTGGAGCTCCAGGCCATCAGCTTGCCGTCGATCGCGGACAGCAGCGCTGTCTGGCGGCAGGTGGACGCCCACGCGCACCTCTTGGGCGCCGGCGGCCGGGCCGGCGCCGGCACGCAGGGCGGGCGCCACGGCCAGCGCCAGCGTGAGCTCAAGGCGGCGCACCGGCCTCGCGGCCGTGCTGCGCCACGCTGCCGTCAGCGCCTCAGGCTATGCTGCGCGGCCCTGCCCGAACTCCCCTGGAGTGCCTCTGCATGAGCGCCGATGCCGCTGACCCCAACCACCCCCGGCTGAACGCCGGCACCGCGCTCGACCTGGCGCGCGTGCGCGCCGCACGCGTCAACCAGCCGGCGGTGGCGCGGCGCGTGGCGGTGCTCAACGCCAGCCGTTCGGTGAAGAAGCTGTACCAGGCGGCCTGGCTGGTGAAGGCCGTGCAGTGCATGGACCTCACCACGCTGGCTGGCGACGACACGCCCGGCCGCGTGCGCCGCCTGTGCGCCAAGGCGCGCCAGCCGCTGCGCGCCGACCTGCTGGCGGCGCTGGGCCTGCCCGCGTTGCGCGTGGGCGCCGTGTGCGTCTATCACGAGATGGTGGCCGAGGCGGTGGCCGCGCTGGCCGGCAGCGGTATCCCGGTGGCGGTGGTGTCCACGGGTTTCCCGGCCGGCCAGACGCCGATGGAGACCAAGCTGCGCGAGATCGAGCTCAGCGTGGCCGCCGGCGCGCAGGAGGTCGACATCGTCATCAGCCGCCGCCACGCGCTGACGCAGGACTGGCAGGCGCTGTACGACGAGATCGCCGCCTACCGCGCGGCCTGCGGCGACGCGCACCTGAAGGCCATCCTCGCCACCGGCGAGCTGCAGACGCTGGAGAACGTGGCCCGCGCCTCGTGGGTGGCGATGATGGCCGGCGCCGACTTCATCAAGACCAGCACCGGCAAGGAAGGCGTCAACGCCACGCTGGACGTGTCGCTGGTGATGGTGCGCGCGATCCGCGAGTTCGAGACCGAGACCGGCCAGGTGGTGGGCTACAAGCCCGCCGGCGGCATCTCGGCGGCAAAGACGGCGCTGCAGTACCTGGCGCTGATGAAGGAGGAGCTGGGGCCGCGCTGGCTGCAGCCCGAGCGGTTCCGCTTCGGCGCCAGCAGCCTGCTCACCGACATCGAGCGCCAGCTCGAGCACCACGTCACCGGCCACTACAGCGCCGCGCATCGCCACGCGATGCCGTGATGGAGCCCCCAAGCTCGCTGGCGCTCGCTGCCCCCCAAGGGGGCCGTCCGCCTACGGCCCGGCAGAGCCGGTTCCGTGGCGGGAAGCTTGATCGCTTCTGCGCTGCACTTGCGACACGGAACCGCAGACACCCGACATGATCCCTCCCATGCCCACCCTACAAGACATCCTCGCCACCATGGACTACGGCCCCGCCCCCGAAAGCGCCGACGCGGCACAGGCCTGGCTGGTGCGCCACGAGCGCCGTTTCGGCCACTTCATCGCCGGGCGCGCCGTCGCCGGCACGCATCACTTCGACAGCGTGAACCCGGCCAACGGCCAGGTGCTCGCTGCCGTGGCGCAGGGCGACGCTGCCGTCGTCGACGCCGCCGTGGCGGCCGCGCAGGCGGCGCTGCCGGCCTGGCAGGCGCTGGGCGGCCATGGCCGCGCGCGCCACCTCTACGCGCTGGCGCGCGCGCTGCAGAAGCACGCGCGGCTGTTCGCGGTGCTGGAGACGCTGGACAACGGCAAGGCCATCCGCGAGACGCGCGACGCCGACGTGCCGCTGGCCGTGCGCCACTTCTATCACCACGCCGGCTGGGCGCAGCTGCTGCCGCGCGAGATGCCGGGCCACGAGGCGCTGGGCGTGGTGGGCCAGATCGTGCCCTGGAACTTCCCGCTGCTGATGCTGGCCTGGAAGGTGGCGCCGGCGCTGGCCTGCGGCAACACCGTGGTTTTCAAGGCGGCCGAGCAGACGCCGCTCTCCGCGCTGCTGTTCGCCGAGATCTGCCAGGAGACGGGCCTGCCCGACGGTGTCTTCAACCTCGTCAGCGGCGATGGCGCCGTGGGCCAGGCCATCACCGCCCACCCGGGCATCGCCAAGATCGCCTTCACCGGCAGCACCGAGGTCGGACGGCTGATCCGCCATGCCACCGCCGGCAGCGGCAAGAAGCTGAGCCTGGAACTCGGCGGCAAGAGCCCCTACCTGGTGTTTGCCGACGCCGACCTCGACGCCGCGGTGGAGGGCATCGTCGAGAGCATCTGGTTCAACCAGGGCGAGGTCTGCTGCGCCGGTTCGCGCCTGCTCGTGCACGAGGGCACGGCCGATCGTCTGCTGGACAAGCTGCGCACGCGCATGGCCAAGATCCGCGTCGGCGACCCGATGGACAAGAGCACCGACATGGGCGCGCTGGTCGACCGCACGCAGTGGGATCGTGTCAGCGGCTTCGTCGAGCGTGCGCGCGCCGCCGGCGCCAGCGTGTTCCAGGCCTGCGCCACCGAGCTGCCGGCCGGCACGCACTGCTACTTCCCGCCGACGCTGGTCAGCGGCGTCGACACCGCCAGCGAGATCGTGCAGCACGAGGTCTTCGGCCCCGTGCTGACGGTGCAGACCTTCCGCACGCCGGGCGAGGCCGTGGAGCTGGCCAACAACACGCGTTTCGGCCTCGCCGCCTGCGTCTGGAGCGAGAGCATCACGCTGGCGCTGGAGATCGCGCCGCGCATCAAGGCCGGCGTGGTGTGGGTCAACACCGCCAACCAGTTCGACGCCGCCTGCGGCTTCGGCGGCGTGCGCGAGTCGGGCTACGGCCGCGAGGGCGGGCGCGAGGGCCTGCGCGAGTACCTGAAGCCGCGCGCCGCGGCGCCCGCCAGGCCGGGCAAGGCCCAGGCCGCGAGTGCGGCCAGAGCCGCCGCGGCGGCACCGGCGGGCACGAGGCTGCGGGCCGCCGACCCCGACGCCATCGACCGCACGGCCAAGCTTTACGTGGGCGGCAAGCAGGTGCGTCCCGACAGCGGCTACAGCCGCGAGGTGCGTGCCGGCGACCAGCTGCTGGGCCTGGTGCCCGAGGGCAACCGCAAGGACATCCGCAACGCCGTCGAGGCGGCGCGCGCCGCCGCCGGCTGGGAGCGGCAAAGCGCCCACGGCCGCGCCCAGGTGCTGTACTACCTGGCCGAGAACCTGCAGGCCCAGCGCGCGCGTTTCGTCGGCGTGCTCGAGCCCTTCAGCGGCCCGAGAGCCGCCGCGGCCGAGGTGCAGGCCAGCGTCGAACGACTCTTCGACTTCGCGGCCTGGGCCGACAAGTACGACGGCGCCGTGCACCAGCCGCCGATGCACGGCGTGACGCTGGCGCTGCACGAGGCCGTCGGCACGCTGGGCCTGGTGGCCGGCGACGACGCGCCGCTGCTGGGGTTGATCGCGCTCGTGGCCCCGGCCATCGCGATGGGCAACCGCGTCGTCGCCGTGCCCTCGTCGCGCCAGCCGCTGGTGGCCGCCGAGCTCTACCAGGTGCTGGACACCAGCGACGTGCCCGCCGGCGTCGTCAACCTCGTCACCGGCGACCCGGATACGCTGGCCGACGTGCTGGCCGCCCATGCCGACGTCGACGCGCTGTGGTGGCCCGCGGCCACGCCGGCGCAGTGCAGGCGCATGGAGGCGCTGTCGGTGAGCAACCTCAAGCGCACCTGGGTCGGCGCCGGCGCAGCCGCGACGCTGGGCGACCCACGTGCCGTGCTCGAACAGGCGGTGCAGGTCAAGAACGTCTGGGTGCCTTACGGCGTTTGACGGTGCCGCGTGCCCGCGTCCAGCGCACGCTGGCACGAGGCCGCCTGCGCCAGCGCCGCCGTCAGGTGCGAGGCCAGCTCCTGCGGCGTCCAGGGCTTGCACAGGTAGCGAAAGACGCCGGCCTCGTTGATCGCGCGCTGTGCGGTCTCGAAGTCGTTGGCGCCGGTCATCATCATGCGCACCGCGTCGGGCTGGATGGCGGCGATCAGCGTCAGCAGGCCGATGCCGTCGAGCTCGGGCATGTGCAGGTCGGCCATCACGACGTCGAAGCGCTGTTCGCGCGCGCGGCCCAGGGCGTCGATGCCGTTGCTGCAGGTCTCGCACGAGAGCCCGGCGCCGAATTGCTGTCGGAGTGCCCGCCGCAGCGCGGCGAGGACCTCGGGTTCGTCGTCGACGATCAGGATGCTTGCCATGGCGTACCTCGGGATCGGACGTGAACCTCGAGCTTGCTGCCTTCGCGCAACTCGAATTCCCTGACGCGGGCGATCAATGACGACGTGAGCCTATGGCCGGCGGTCAGCACCAGCACGCCGCGGGCCGAGACCAGGTCTCGCGCCAGCACCATGTCCGCGTCCAGCGCCTCGGTCGGCAGCACCATGCTGGCAGCGACCTTGGGTGTCTCGGGTTCGGTGATGTGCAGGAAGACGTCCAGCACCTCGGGATCGAACTGGGACCCGCGGCCCTTGCGCATCAGCATGCGGGCCTCTTCGCGGGTCACTGCCACGCCTGCCAGGTGGTCGCCCTGAAGCTCGTCGAAGGTGTCGGCCACGGCCACGATGCGCGCGGCCAGCGGGATCGCTGCACCGGCCAGCTTGTCCGGATAACCCTGGCCGTCGAAGCGTTCGTGGTGGCTGCGAATGATCGGCAGCAGCGCCTGCAGATCGTCGAGATCGGCCAGGGACTGTTCGGCCCGCACGCAGTGGCTCTGGTACGCCGTGCGTTCTTCTTGCGAGTGGCGCGCCACCGGCTTCTTCATCAAGGTGTCGGGCAGGCCGATCATGCCCACGTCGTGCAGCATGCCGGCCACGAAGACCTGCAGCACGGCGTCTTCGGGCAGCGCCATGGCGCGGGCGATGTCGCGCGCGAGTTCGGCGACCCGCTTGCTGTGCTCGGCCAAGGCACTGCTGCGCAGCCCCGTCAGGTTGGAGAAGGCCTTGACGGCCTTGAGGTAGTGACGCTTGAGCGACCGCTGGCTGGCGTGCAGTTCGGTCGTCTGTGCCTCGACGCGCCGCTCGAGATCGGCGTTGCGAACACGCAGGGCGTCGGTTTCCTGCAGCGACGAGGCGCGCAGGCGCTCGGCCTCGCGACGCCCGGCCCCCTGCGCCAGGCCTTCCTGCACGGCGCCCTGCAGTTCGGCGTCGCTCCAGGGTTTGTGCAGGTAGCGGAAGATGCGACCCTGGTTGATTGCCGCCACCGCCGAGGCAATGTCGGCGTGGCCGGTGAGCAGGATGCGCACGACCTCGGGCCAGCGGCCGTGCACCTGCCCCAGCAACTGGGCGCCGTCCATGCCGGGCATGCGCATGTCGGAGATGACGAGGTCGATGGGCGTGCGCGCGAGCATCTCCAGCGCCTCGGGCGCGCTCTGGGCGCACACCACTTCCAGCCCCGCCGGGCGCAGGCTGCGCCTGAGGGCCGACAGGATGTGCGGCTCGTCGTCCACGCACAGTACGGTGGCCTGCCGAGGCGACCCCGGATCGTCGGGCGGCGGGCCCGGCTGCAGCGCGGAGTGGGGCTCAGCGGCACTCATGATCGATGCGCCCGTGCGGTGCGGTGGTTGCGCACGGCGTCAGCACCCGAGCGATTGGCCTAGGCTGTTGGCGCCGGCCTCGGCCGTCGACAGCACCGACAAGCCCTGCTCTGCCGTGAGCCCGAGGCGCGCCCACGAGTTCAGGTCCATGCCGGGCACGGCTTCGTGCACGTCACCCGTCAGGTTGAGCCCATGCACCAAGGCGTCGGCGGCGTGCACGACATCGGCCAGCGTGACCGGGCCGCCGGCAGGCGGGGCATGGTGGCCACCAATGGCGTCGATGACCCCCTGCGGAAAACGCCAATACGACGCGATCGTGACGCCGGCCTCGGTGTGGTCCAGCCCCAGAACCGCCCGCTCGGCGTCGAGCATCGGTGCGTCGGCACCGTGCGCCCAATCCACCGTAGCCACCAGCTCGTCGCCGTGTTGCGTCGCCAGCGCCAGGCGCCCCACGTCGTGCAGCAGGCCGGCGAGAAAGGCCTGTGCGGGGTCGAAGTCGCGCAGCAGGGCGATCGCCTGTGCCGCGATGCCCGTGGCGATGGCGTGGCGCCAGAAGCCCTTCGTATCGATGCCACTGCTGCGCAACCCGGCAAAGCGGCTGGTGACGGCCGCTGTCGCAAGCAGTTGCGCCAGGGTGCGCAGCCCGAGGATGTGGATGGCGTCGGAGATCGTCGCGACGCGGCCCGAGACGCCGAAGAAGGGCGAGTTGGCGAGCGTGAGCGTCTGCGTGGCCAGTGCGAGGTCGTGCTCGATGTGCTGGGTGCATTCGTCGATGGACACCCGCTCCTGGCCCACGGCAGACAGGGCCTGCATCACCGCCTGGGGCAGCGGCGGCAGCTCGGTCACCCGTTGGTGAAGCGTGGCGGCAAGCACCGGCGCGCGCGGCGGCTGGGCCGCCGCGCCGGCGGGCACGGCCAGCAGCGGCGACGTGTCGCCGCGATGCTGACGAACCAGGTGCAGCGTCGGGTGGGTCTGGCCCAGCCGCAGGCTGTGTCTGAACAGGTGCGACAGCGGCGAGCGCGGCGTGCCGGTGGATTCGGCGCCTGGGCCGTCGATGCGCGCCACGCTCATGAGGGGCACTCGCCAAGACAGGCGTCGGCCGACTTCGGCATGAGCACGAGCACCGTGAAGTGTTCGCCTGCGCCCGCACCGATACGCCGCTTCACGGCCTGCAGTCGCTGCCCGTCGACGACGATGTCACGCTGCGCATCGGCGTCATCGGCCAGCATGGCGTTGAGCCCGGCCGGCAGCACCTGCGACAGGCTGCCGCCGAGCACGCCGCCGTAGCCGGCCAGCAGCTCCGACGCGGCCACGTTGATGTAGCCGATGCTGCCTTCGTCATCCAGGCCCAGCACGGCGGCCGGCAGCCTGTCCAGCATGTCGCGCATGCCGCCCGCACTGGTGGCGATCAGGCGCGAGCGCTCGCGCTGTTGCGCCGCGGCGTGTTCCAGGCGCTCGTTGAGCACCGCCAGTTCGGCGTTGGCGCTTCCCACCTGCCGTGCCAGGTGCCGGTTCTCGTCGCCCAGGGCCTTGTGCTTGAAGGCCTCGGCGACATGGGCGCGCAGCCGCTCGTCGTCCCAGGGTTTGGTCAGGAAGCGGTAGATCGCGCCTTCGTTGACGGCATCGATGATCGACTGCAGGTCGGTGTAGCCCGACAACACCATGCGCACCGTTTCGGGGTACAGCTCCTTCGTGCGTCGCAACAGCTCGACGCCGGTCATGCCGGGCATGCGCTGGTCGGAAACGATGACGTCGACGGGGTGTTCGGCCAGGCGCTGCAGCGCTTCGGTGGCCCCGGTGGCGGTGACGATGCGATAACCGTCGGGTCGAAACAGCCGCTTCAGCGCCGACAGGATGTTCTCCTCGTCGTCGACCAGCAGCAAGGTGCGCACGACCGCACTGCCCGAGACATAGCGCGCCGGGATCGACCGCCGTTCGCGCAGCATCTGGGCCAGCGCCGCCGCATCGACGGGCCGACTGAACCAGAAGCCTTGGAAGCTGTCGCAGCCGCTGGCCGCCAGCAGGGCCAGCTGGCTCTCGGTTTCGACCCCTTCCACCAGCACGCTCATGTGCAGGCCATGGGCCATGTTGATGATGGCGCGCGTGACCGACACGTCCTCGGGCGCGGCCGTCACGTCGTGGGCGAACGAGCGGTCGACCTTCACGACGTCGATCGGCAGGCTGCGCAGGCAGCTCAGGCTGGAGTGACCGGTTCCGAAGTCGTCGAGCGAAATCTTGATGCCCACGGCCCTGATCTCGCTCAGCACGGCGGCGGCCCGGGTGGCGTCGGCCATGGCCATGCTCTCCGTCAGCTCGACGCCCAGGCACGAGGGGTCGATGCCCGCCTCGACCAGGATGGCCTGGATGTGCCGTGCGAGGTCGGGCCGCTGCAGCTGTGCGGGCGACAGGTTCACGTTGACGCGAAGCGCCGGCAGGCCCTCGCGGCGCCAGGCCGCCGCCTGGCGGCAGGCCTCGCGCAGCACCCAGTCGCCCAGCCTGCCTATGAGCCCGCTCTGTTCGGCAATGGGAATGAATTCGGCCGGCGAGACGGGCCCCAGTTGCTTGGAAGTCCATCGCACCAGGGCCTCGACGCCGAAGATCGTGCCCGTGCCCAGGTCGACCTGCGGCTGGTAGGCCAGTTGCAGGTCGTCGTTGTCCAGCGCCTGCCGCAGCCCGGACTCGATCTGCATCGCGCGCATCGCCCGCGCGCTGGACTCGTGGGCAAAGAAGGCCACCCCACCGAGGGCCGCGGCATCCTGTCGTGCCGTCTGTGCGTGTTCGAGCAGTTCGGAGGCCGTCTCGCCGTGCAGCGGGTAGGTGGCCAACCCGATCACGCAGTCCGGGAAGATGTCGGTCACCGCCAGTCGGACGGCGCCTCCCAGCTCGGCTTTGACGCTCAGCGCGCGCTGGCGCAGCGTGTCGGCCGCGAGGTCGGGTTCGTGCTCGACGAGCAGCGCGAATTCGGTGTCGGCCAGATGGGCCACGAGCTCGCCGTCCAGACTGGCCTGCTTCAGGTGCGCCGCCACCGCCATGGCCAGCGTGTCGCCGGCGCCGAAACCCATGCTGGCCTTGATCTCGGCAATGCGCGCCACGTCGATGGCCAGCAGCGTGAAGGCGCCGCCGCTCCAGCGGGCGGCGTGCATGGCCGCGTCGACCTGGTCCAGGAAGTGGCCCCGGTTGGGCAGCCCGGTGATCTCGTTGTTATTGGTGACCTCCAGCAGCTGGCGCTCGGCTTCGCACTGCGCGGTGATGTCCTGCAGCAGCGCCACGCCGCGCAGCCCCGCGGCGTTGCCGGCGCGGGCATGCAGCACGCCACGGTGCAGCACGGTCAGGCGCGTGCCGTCTCGGCACTCCACCCGGTGGTGGAACTCGAAGGACTCCTCGGGCACGGCGTTGCGCCAGATGCCGGCCACGAAGGCGCGCTCTTCCTCGGGCACGATCAGCCAGTCGTCGAGCAGGGCGGTCTTGGCGGTGTCCTCGGGCAGGCCGACCAGACTGCGCAGGCCGCGCGACAGCTGCAGGCGCCCCTCGGGCAGCTCGATCTCGAACGAACCTGTCCGGCACAACTGCTCGGTGCGCTCGAGCATGCCTTCGCTCCAGCGCGACTGCGTCACGGCGTCGTTCAGGTCGGTCGGGTCGGACACCGTCGTCAGCACCGCCGGCCGGCCGCGGAAGTTGACGAGCGCGGTGTGCGCCCGTGTGTCGAAGCTGTGGCCATCGCGACGCAGGCATCGGAACAGGCCTGGCTGCGAGACGCGGCCGGCGAGGCGGCGGCGCACGACTGACCGCGAGTGTTCGCGCTGCTCCGGGCTCGTGATGACCTCATAGGCCTGGCCGAGCAAGTCCTGCGACGGCCAGCCGATCAGCGTGCAGAAGGCCGAGTTGGCATAGACCACCCGATCGTCCTGCACGACGAACAGGCCTACGGGTGCTGCATCCAGCATTCGCAGTGCGTCGCCGTCGGGCATTTCAGCGCCGATCAGGGCCTGCAGCATCGGAAGGTCTGGCGCCAAGGGCATGGGGAAGTGGGGGGCGTGGAGCGGGTGGCGGCCCAAGGGCGGGGCCTGCTTCTGGTTATCGGCGCGTGCGGCCAGGCGAGTCACCCGCAACCGTGAAGGACTTGACACGCGCGGGCCTTTCGTCGGTACCTGCGAGCCCCTTGCTGCAGCTTTCACGGCCGGTGCCGAAAGCACGGCATCGTGACCATCGAACACCACAATCTGCTCGAACGGCAGCTGCGCGGCTGCCGGCTCGAGGCCCTGGCCGGTGACGCGCAGCTCGCACCGCTGCTGGCGGCCGTCAGCCAGGCGTATGCCGACGCCGACAGCGAGCGCATGTCGATCGGAAGCTCGCTCGAGCTGATGTCGCGTGAGCTCAACGAGCGCAACGCCCAGCTGCGCGTGGAGTTGCAGGAGCGCCAGCGCTCGCGGGACGCGCTCCAGCTCAAGACCGAGGAGCAGCAGGCCCTGATCGCCAGGCTCGAAGAGGCGCACAACCAGCTGCTGCAGTCGGAGAAGATGGCCTCCATCGGCCAGCTGGCAGCGGGCGTGGCGCACGAGATCAACAACCCGATCGGTTTCGTGGCGTCGAACCTGAGCAGCCTGCGGCGCTACGTCGACAACCTGCTGCGCATCGTCAACCTGGTACTCGAGCACAAGGCCGAACTCGGGCCCGCGGCGCAGTTGTGCCTGGAACGCGCGCTGGCCGAGTCCGACTTCGAGTATCTGCGCGAAGACATGGTCCCGCTGCTCGACGAATCCGCCGACGGCGTGCGGCGCGTCAAGCGCATCGTTCAGGACCTGAAGGACTTCTCCCATGTCGGCGAGCACGCCTGGCAATGGTCAGACCTGCACAAGGGGCTGGACAGCACGCTCAACATCGTGCACAACGAAATCAAGTACGTCGCCGACGTCAGCCGCGAGTACGGGGCGCTGCCGATGGTCGAATGCCTGGCATCGCAGCTGAACCAGGTCTTCATGAACCTGCTGGTCAATGCCGCACATGCGCTGGAGGGCAAACGCGGGCAGATCGTGCTGGCCACGCGCATGCTGGGCGAAGGCGAGGTCTGCGTGGAGGTTCGCGACACCGGTGAAGGCATCGCGCCCGAGAACCTGACCCGCATCTTCGACCCCTTCTTCACCACCAAGGCGGTCGGCAAGGGCACGGGGCTGGGCCTGTCGCTGTCGTACAGCATCGTGCGCAAGCACCGCGGTCGCATCGAGGTCGAAAGCCGGCTCGGTGGGGGCACGACCTTCAGGGTCGTGCTGCCGATCACGCAGTCCAACGTGCCCGCGCCGCTCGTCGAGCTGGCGCAGTAGCCGAGCGTTGGCCGCGGCGGGTTGGCGGGTTCGACAGAGGCCGCCGCTGCGGCGCGAAGTTCAGCCGCCGACGGTCTCGACGACCAGCGGCGGGGCCGGCGGGGGGCGGTCGTCCAGCACCACGGCGGCCTGCACCGCGGCGATGGCGCGCGCTGCAGCGCTTTCATCGGCCGCGTGCACCCAGGCCAGCGCCTCGCCGGCGCGCATGGCGGCGCCCAGCGCCGCCATGCGCGCCAGCCCGACACGCGGGTCGACCACATCGCCCGGCAACGCACGGCCCCCGCCCAGCGCCACCACCGCGTGGCCGATGGCACGGACGTCCATGCCGGTGATGAAACCGTCGCGAAGCGCCGGCACGGGGCGTTGCACGGGGGCGATGGGCAGCTGCGCGTCACGCAGCACGTCGCGCGGGCCGCCGAGGGCGGCCACCATGCGCGCAAAACGTTCGGCCGCAAAACCGCCGTCCAGCACCTGCGTGGCCATCGCCGCGCCGGCTTCGGCGCTGGCCGCCAGGCCGCCCAGCTGCAGCATCTCGCCGGCCAGCGCCAGCGTCAGCGCGTGCAGCCGCGGTTCACGCGCGGCGCCGCTCAGGTAGTCCAGCGTCTCCTGCACCTCGAGCGCGTTGCCGGCGGTGGTGCCCAGCACCTGGTTCATGTCGGTGATCAGCGCCCGCGCCGGCAGGCCGGCGCCGCGGGCGACCTCGACCAGGCTGCGCGCCAGCACGCGGGCGGCGTCCAGCGTGGCCATCATCGCGCCGCTGCCCACCTTGACGTCGAGCACCAGGCCCTGCAGCCCGGCGCTGAGCTTCTTGCTCAGGATGCTGGCGGTGATCAGTGGCACGCTCTCCACCGTGGCCGTGACGTCGCGTATCGCGTAGAGCCGCCGGTCGGCCGGCGCCAGCGTGGCGCTGGCGCCGACGATGGCGCAGCCGGCGTCGTGCAGCGTGGCCAGCAGGCGCTCGCGCGGCGGGTCCACCGTGTAGCCGGGCAGTGCTTCCAGCTTGTCCAGCGTGCCGCCGGTGTGGCCCAGGCCGCGGCCGCTGATCATCGGCACCACGCCACCGCAGGCCGCGACGATGGGTGCCAGCATCAGGCTCACCTTGTCGCCCACGCCGCCGGTGGAATGTTTGTCGAGGATGGGCCCATGCAGCCCGCTGGCGGCCCAGCGCAGCACCTCGCCGCTGTGGGTCATGGCGCGTGTCAGCGCCACGGTCTCGTCGCGGCTCATGCCGCGCAGCACGATGGCCATGGCCATTGCGGCGGCCTGGCTGTCGCTCCAGGCGCCCGGGCCTTGCGGGTGCGCCAGGCCGTGCACGAAGGCCTCGATCTGCGCCGTGCCCAGCACACCGCCGTCGCGCTTGGTGGCGATGATGCGGGGGATGGACTCGCTGCCCGTCACGGCTGCCCGCCCGGTGTTCAGTTCAGCCGCGTGATGCGGTTCAGCGGCCCCGGCGCCAGCGTCGGGTTGGCCTTGACGTAGAGCTCCAGCGCGTCGACGTCCATCATGCCGGTGCGCCGGTCGCGGCCCTGGCGCAGCACCTGGAAGTTGTCGCCGCCGCCGCCCAGGAAACTGTTGACGGTGATGCGCACGTCGGCCGCCGGGTCGAGCGGCCGGCCGTTGATGCGCACGCTGCCGGGCACGATGCGTTGGCCGACGGGCGCCTTGGCGTCCCAGCTGTAGCTGAAGCCCTGGCTCACGTGCAGCACGCGGCCGCCGTCGTTGCGGTTGGACCATTGCTCTTCCAGCAGCTGCAGCAGCTGCGCGCCGGTGAGCGTCATCGTCATCAGGTTGTTGTAGAAGGGCTGCACGGCGAACAGGTCGGCGTAGCGCACCTGGCCATCGGCCGGCATGTCCAGCGCGGCGCGGATGCCGCCCGGGTTCATCAAGGCCAGCTGCGCACCGGCATCGCGCGTGGCGGCGAGCTGCGCGTCGGCGATCACCTGGCCCAGCGGGTTCTCGCCGGCGGCGTTGTTCTGGCGCGGCAGCGGCGCGCCGAGCTGGCCCACCACGCGGCCGGCCAGCGGCGCGGCCAGCTTCTCGTACTGCGCGATCAGCGTCGTCTGCCGAGGGTCCTTCGCGAAGCTGGCGGGGCGCACGACGACGTTGTCTGCGGTGGCGCTGATGACGTCGCGCGTGGCCGGGTCGAGCACGAGGTCGATCTCGGTGACGATGGTGCCGTACTTGTCGCCGCTGGTGACCAGGCGGCCGTCGATGCGGCAGTTGTAGGCGCGGTGGGTGTGGCCGCTGATCACCGCGTCCACCGCCTTGTCGAGCTTCTTGACGATGTCGACGACCGGCCCGCTGATGCCCGGGCACTCGTTGTAGTCGCCGGTGGGCACGCCGCCTTCGTGGATCAGCACGACGATGGCCTGCACGCCCTGACTCTGCAGCCCGGGCACCAGGCGGTTGACGGTCTCGGCCTCGTCGTCGAAGCGCAGGCCGACCACGCCCGCGGGCGCCACGATGGCCGGCGTGCCTTTCAGCGTAAGGCCGATGAAACCCACCGGGATGCCCTGGAAGGTCTTGACGAAGGTCGCCGGCAGCAGCGTCTTGCCGGTCTTCACGTCGATGGTGCTGGCCGCCAGGTACTGGAACCTGGCGCCGGCGAAGGGCGCCGGGCCCTTGCAGCTCTCGGGCACGCAGCCTCCGTGCTGCATGCGCAGCAACTCGGCCGCGCCCTTGTCGAACTCGTGGTTGCCCACGGCGCTGACTTCCAGCCCCATCAGGCTCAACGACTCGATGGTCGGTTCGTCGCGGAACAGCGCGCTGAGCAGCGGCGTGGCACCTATGAGGTCGCCGGCGGCGACGAAGACATGGTTCGGGTTCTTGGCGCGGATCTGCGCCACCGCCGTGGCCAGGTGCTCGGCGCCACCGGCTTCGACCGGCACCAGCTTGCCGGCGGCGTCGCGCAGGCGGATGCCCCCCTGCGGCGGCTTGAGGTTGCCGTGGAAGTCGTTGATGGCCAGCACCTTGACCTTCACCGGCTCGGGTGGCGGCAACAAGCTGGCGCAACCGGCCAGCACGGCGGCTGCCACGGCCGGCAGCGCCAGGCGCAAGCTTGCGCGGAAGACGGTGTTGCGTGCGAGTTTCATCATCGGATCTCCAGGGCCTGCACCACGGCGGCCAGGGTGGCCACCGCGCGTGCGCTGGCGGCGTTGGCGGTGGCCAGGGTGTGGGCGTGGCTGAGCACCTCGTTGTCCATGCCCGCGGCCATGTTGGTCATCATCGACAGCGCCAGCACCTTCATGCCGGCGTGGCGGGCGATGATGGTCTCGGGCACCGTGCTCATGCCCACGGCCTGGGCGCCGAAGGCGCGCAGCATGCGGATCTCGGCCGGTGTCTCGAACTGCGGCCCCAGCACCCAGGCGTAGACGCCTTCGTGCAGCGCCGTGCCCATGGTGCCGGCGGCGGCCACGGCCTGCGCGCGCAGCGCCGGGTCGTAGGCCGACGACATGTCCTGGAAGCGCGCGTCGCCGGCCTCGCCGATCAGCGGCGAGCGCTGCACGACGTTGAGGTGGTCGCTGATCAGCATCAGTTCGCCCGGGCGCATGGCGGCGTCCATGCTGCCGGCGGCGTTGGTCTGCAGCAGCAGCTTCACGCCCCAGGCGGCCAGGCTGCGGATGGCGCCCAGCATGCCGTCGGCGTGGCCGGTCTCGTAGGCGTGCTTGCGGCCGGCGAGCACGGCCACGCGCTTGCCGCCCACCGCGCCCACGCGCACCAGGCCCTTGTGGCCCCCCACGGCCAGCGCCGGGAAGGCCGGCAGCTCGGCATAAGGCAGGTCGGTGGCGCCCTGCACCTGATCGGTGAAAGGCGCCCAGCCCGAGCCCAGCAGCACGGCGATGGCGGGTGCCGGGCCCAGGCGCTGTTGCAGCGTGGCGGCGGAGGATGCGACGTGTTCGTTCATGCGCTCATTCGGGCAGGTGATCGGGGCCGAAGCTGTGCGGCAGCAGCGCGCCCAGGGTGTAGGCGGCACGCAGGCCGCTTTCGTCGGCGGCCCACACGGGGCAGTCGTCGGCGGCGAACTCGCGCAGCTTCTGGCGGCAGCCGCCGCAGGGCGTGACGGGTTGCGGCGCCACCGCGCACACCGCCACCGCCACGGCGCGACGGCCGCCGGCCATCACCATCGCCGACAGCGCCGAGGCTTCTGCGCACCAACCCTGCGGGTAGGCCGCATTCTCGACGTTGCAGCCGGCGTGAATGCGGCCCTGCTCGTCGAGCACTGCGGCGCCGACGGCAAAACGCGAGTAGGGGGCATGCGCCATGGCGCGCGCGGCGCGGGCGGCGGCGATGAGGGCCGACTGGTGATCCAACATGCTCATCTCATTTGCTCCGGCATGCGGGGCGCGAAATGCGGCGCTCGATGCCCGATTGCGTCATGTCGAGTTTCGGCCCGTTGCGCACGGTCGATGACGACATCGTCCGCGGCTCACGCGTTCGTGCATCACGACAGGCCAAGGCCGTTGGGTGGGCGGCTGCGTTCATGTCCCCCGACGTCGACCTGACGGTCGCCGTCTCCTCCTTTACTTCACTCCGCAGCCCACCCAACACCCTCGGCCACCACCCATCGTGGCGCCCCTGCAAACGCGCCTCTGCCGGCGCCGGATCAGGACGGTGGCGTGCTCTGCGGAGTGAAGTAAAGGAGGAGGCCTGGGCCAAGCCCAGGCCGGGGGACATGAACGCAGCAGAGCACCCCGGCGGCCTGATCCTGCGCAGAGGCATGCACGCCGATCCAGCCGAAGCAACGAACGACCGCACCGGGCCGCCAGCGCAGAACCTCACCACCTCAGCGCTCCTTGACATAGGGCCGGCCCAGCGCCGCCGGCGCCACGCTGCGGCCTATGAAACCGGCCAGCAGCACCACGGTCAGCACGTAGGGCAGGGCCTGGATGAACTGCACCGGCACGGCGCCGACGAGGGGCAGCTCGGCGCCCTGCATGCGGATCGAGACGGCATCGAGAAAGCCGAACAGCAGGCAGGCCCACAGCGCGCCCACCGGGTGCCACTTGCCGAAGATCATCGCCGCCAGCGCCATGAAACCGCGGCCGGCCGTCATGTTGGGGATGAAGCTGGGGTTCTGCGCGACCACGAGGTAGGCGCCGGCCAGCGCACTGAGCACGCCGTTGAGCGCCAGCGCCTGGTAGCGCAGCGCCTTCACGCCGACGCCGGCGGCGTCGACCATGGTCGGGTTCTCGCCGGTGGCGCGCAGGCGCAGCCCGAAGCGCGTGCGGTACAGCAGCCACCACACGCCGGCCACCGCGGCCAGCGCGCCGTAGACCATCAGGTTGTGGCCGAACAGCGCCAGCGACAAGGCCTTGCCCACCAGCGGCAGCTGCGCCACCCCCTCGCCGGCGCCGACGAACCAGCGGCCCAGTCGCACGGCCTCGGGCACCGGCGGCGTCTGCCCGCCCTGAGCGAACCAGGCGATGCCCAGCACCACCGAAAGGCCGCCGGCGATCATCGTGATGGCCACGCCCAGCACGACCTGGTCGCCGCCGTGGCTGACGCAGGCGTAGCCGTGCAGCATCGACAGCGCCACGCCCACGCCCAGCGCCGCCAACAGCGCCAGCGCCAGCGAGCCGCTGGCCACGCCCACCGCCGCGGTGGCGAAGGCCGTGAGCAGCATCTTGCCTTCGAGGCCGAGGTCGATGACGCCCGAGCGCTCGCTCAGCACACCGGCCAGCGCGCACAGGATCAGCGGCACCGAGACGCGCAGCGTGCTGGCCACCAGCGTGCCGATGAAGACCTCATCCATGGCGGCCGCCCCCGAACGCGCGCCAGGCCTTGAACAGCGCCGGCGCCGCCACCTGCGCCATGGCGCCGGCGAACAGCACGATCAGCCCCTGCAGCATGAACACCATGTCGCGGCTGAAGCCGTTGATCTCGAACGCCAGCTCCGAGCCGCCCTGGTACAGCGCGCCGAACAGCACCGCGGCACCGACGATGCCCAGCGGGTGGTTGCGCCCGATCAGGCTGACGGCGATGCCCGCGAAGCCGGCGCCGGCGACGAAGTCGGGCAGCAGGCGGCCGTGCACGCCGGCAATCTCGTTCACGCCCACCAGCCCGGCCAGTGCGCCCGAGGCGGCCATAGACGCCACGATCAACCCCTTGGGCCGGATGCCGCCGTACACCGCCGCGTCGGGCGCGAAGCCCACCGCGCGCAGCGCGTAGCCGCCGCGTGTCTTCCACAGCGCCAGCCACACCAGCACCGCGGCGGCCAGGGCCAGCAGCAGGCTCAGGTTGAGCGGCGTGCGCGGCCACTCGACGCCCAGCCAGGCCAGCGCCTCGTGCAGCCCCGGCACGTGCGCCGCGTCGCCGAAGGCGCGGCTCTCGGGTGTCATGTTGCCGGCCTCCTTGAGCGGGCCCACCAGCAGCCAGCCCAGCAGCGCCGAGGCGATGAAGTTGAACATGATGGTGGTGATGACGGTGTGGCTGCCGCGCCAGGCCTGCAGCGCGCCGGGGATGGCCGCCCACACCATGCCCAGCAGCGCCGCGCCCAGCACCACCAGCGGCAGCACCAGCCAGGCCGGCAGCGTGTCGGCCAGGCCCAGCGCCGCGAGACCGGCGCCCAGCCCGCCCAGGATGGCCTGGCCCTCGCCGCCGATGTTGAACAGCCCGCCGTGGAAGGCCACCGCCACGGCCAACCCGGTGAAGACGAAGGTGGTGGCGTAGTACAGCGTGTAGCTGATGCCGGCCTGCGAGCCGAACGCACCCTCGAGCAGCAGCGCCAGCACCTGGCCGGGCTGGAAGCCGACGAGGGCGACCACGGCACCGGCCACCAGCAGCGCAATGCCCAGGTTGACCAGCGGCAGCAGCGCCACGTCCATCCAGCGCGGCAGTTCAACCTCTTGGGTCATTTCAGTGGCCCGCCCCGCCCATCAGCCGGCCCAGCGCGGCTTCGCTGCATTGATCGATAGGCAGTTCGCCGGCGATGCGCCCGGCGTTCATCACGATCACGCGGTCGGCGAGCGCCAGGATCTCGTCGAGCTCGGACGACACCACCAGCACCGCACCGCCGGCGTCGCGCATCTCGCGCAGGCGGCCGTGGATGAACTCGATGGCGCCGATGTCGACGCCACGGGTCGGCTGGCCCACCAGCAGCACCTGCGGCGGCTGGTCGAAGAGCTGGGCCTCGCGCGCCAGCACCAGCTTTTGCTGGTTGCCGCCGCTGAACTTGCTGCTGCGCAGCGCCGGGTTGCGCGGCCGCACGTCATAGCGCGCCATCATCGCGGCGGTGTCGTCGTGCATCGGGCGGCGGCGCATCCAGCCGAAAAGCCCGCGGCTGTAGCGTGGCCGGCCCTGGTAGCCCAGCACGGCCGACTCCCAGGCCTCGAACGGCAGCACCATGCCGCGGCGGTGGCGGTCTTCGGGCACGTGCGCCAGGTGCAGCGCACGCGCCCGGCGCGGGCTCAGCCAGTGCGCGGGCGTGAAGGTCTTGCCGCCCAGCGTCATCTCGCCCTGGTCGGGCGCCTGCAGGCCCGAGAGCACGTCGAGCAGCTCGCTCTGGCCGTTGCCCGAGACACCGGCGACGCCGACGATCTCGCCGGCGCGCAGCTGCAGCGAGACGTCGGCCAGCCGCGCCACGCCCAGCTCGTCGCTGAGCCCCAGGCCGCGCGCCGCCAGCAGCACGGCGCCGGGCTGCGCGGCGGCGCCGCGGCGGCCGAGGTTGACGCGCCGGCCCACCATGGCCTCGGCCAGGCCGTCGATGCTGGTGTCGGCGATGGCCGCGTCGAGCACCACCTGGCCGCCGCGCATCACCGTCACCGCGTCGCACAGCGCCATGATCTCGCGCAGCTTGTGCGTGATCAGCAAGACGGTGGTGCCGCGCGCGCGCAGGCCGCGCAGGGTGTCGAAGAGCTGGTCGGTCTCCTGCGGCGTCAGCACCGCGGTGGGCTCGTCGAGGATGAGGATGCGCGCGCCGCGGAACAGCGCCTTGAGGATCTCCAGCCGCTGGCGTTCGCCCACCGGCAGGTCGGCCACCAGCGTGTCCAGCGCCACCACGAGGCCGGTGTCGTGCATCAGCGTGTCGAGCCGGGCGCGCACTTCGGCGCGCGCGGCGTCCAGCCGCCACGAGGGCTCGGCGCCGAGCATCACGTTGTCGAGCGCGCTCAGCGTGTCGACGAGCATGAAGTGCTGGTGCACCATGCCGATGCCCAGGCCTATCGCCTCGCGCGAGCCCTTGATGCGCACCGGCCTGCCGTCGATGGCGATCTCGCCCGCATCGGCCTCGTAGAAGCCATAGAGGATGGACATCAGCGTGCTCTTGCCGGCCCCGTTTTCGCCCACGATGCCGTGCACCGTGCCGCGCGCCACGCGCAGCTGCACGGCGCGGTTGGCGTGCACGGCGCCGAAGCGCTTGTCGATGCCGCGCATCAAGACAGCCGGGGGCCGCGAGGCCCCCGTGGCAGCAACCACAGCCTGCACCGGCATCACCTGCAGGCGTTGTTCGCCATGAAGTCGATGACCTGGATCTTGCCGGCGACGATGTCGGCGCGCGCCGCGTCGACGCGCCTCTTCATCTCGGGCGTCACCAGCCTGGCGTTGTGCTCGTCGAGCGCGACATCGACGCCGCCCTCCTTCAGGCCCAGGCTGGTGACGCCGGGCGTGACCCCCTTGAAGGCCTGGTAGACGGCCACGTCGACGCGCTTGACCATGCTGGTGAGCATGGTGCCCGGCTGCACGTGGTTCTGGTTGCTGTCGACGCCGATGGCCAGCTTCTTCGCATCCTTGGCGGCCTGGTAGACGCCCAGGCCGGTGCCGCCCGCGGCAGCGAAGATCACGTCGACGCCGGCCGCGAACTGCGCCTTGGCGAGCTCGGCGCCGCGTGCCGGGTCGTTCCAGGCGGTGGGTGTGGTGCCGGTCATGTTGGCGCTGGTCTCCACCTTCGGGTTGGCGTACTTCGCGCCCTGCTCGAAGCCGCACTGGAAGCGGCGGATGAGCGGGATGTCCATGCCGCCGACGAAGCCCACCTTGCCGGTCTTGCTGGCCATCGCGGCCATCATGCCGACGAGGAAGCTGCCCTCTTGCTCCTTGAACAGGATGCTCTGCACGTTGGGCAGCTTGACGACGGCGTCGATGACGGCGAACTTCAGCTTCGGGAAGTCCTTGGCCACCTTCTCCATGCTGCTGCCCTGGCTGAAGCCGATGCCGACGATGGGGTCGGCGCCGCGCTGCGCCATGCGGCGCTGCGCCTGCTCGCGCTGCGCGGGGTTGCTGATCTCGAACTCGGTGTAGGGCTTGCCGGTCTCCTTCCTCCAGCGTTCGGCGCCTTCGAAGCCGGCCTGGTTGAAGCTCTTGTCGAACTTGCCGCCCATGTCGTAGATGACGGCGGGTTCGGCCTGCGCGCTGCCGTGCGCGGCCCCCAGGGCGGCCGCGGCGATGGCGGCATGCAGCGCGGCGGCGGTGGCCGTGGCGACGGTCTTGCGGGGCAGGCGGAACATGGGCGTGCGGTCTCCGATCGAGGTGGGGCAGGATAGCAAGACTCGCGCCGCCCGGCCGCCGCGGTTCACCCGCGGTTTCGGGGGTGGACGGCGGCCACCGCCGTGCCGGCCGCCTGCATGTCCGTGGTTAGCATCGAGCCATGACGACCCCGCTCGGCGATCCCCTGGCCCGCGCCCGCCAGCTGCCCAAGGTGCTGCTGCACGAACACCTCGACGGTGGCCTGCGCGTGGCCACGCTGCTCGAACTGCTGCACCAGCGCGGCATCCGCCCGGCCGCCGACACCGTGGCCGGGCTGGCCGCCTGGTTCGACGCCAACGCCCACGCCGGCAGCCTGGTGAAGTACCTCGAGGGTTTTGCGCTCACCGTGGAGGCCATGGCGAGCCCGGCGGCGATGGAGCGCGTGGCCTTCGAGGCTGCCGAAGACGCCGCCGCCGAGGGTGCCGTGCTGGCCGAGTTCCGCATCGCGCCGCTGCTGTTCGAGGACCACGGCGTCTCGGGCGAGGCCACGCTGGAGGCGCTGCTGGCCGGCCTGGCCAGGAGCCGCCTGCCGCTGGGCGAGAAGTGCGGCCTCATCGTCTGCGCCATGCGCCACCTGCCGCCGGCACAGACCGAGCGTGCGGCGCGGCTGGCGCTCGAGTACCAGGGCCGCGGCGTGGTCGGCTTCGACCTCGCCGGCGCCGAGTTCGGTCACCCGCCGGCCCAGCATGCGGCGGCGCTGCGGCTGGTGCGCGAAGCCGGCCTGGCGATCACGCTGCACGCCGCCGAGGCCGACGCCGCGGAGCGCGTGCTCGAAGCCGCCGACCACGGCGCCACGCGCATCGGCCACGGCGTGCACCTGGTGGACGCACTGCGCGACCCGGCGCGGCGCTGGATGATCGACGAGGTGCGCGCGCGCGGGCTGCACCTGGAGGTCTGCCCGACGAGCAACGTGCACACCGGCGCCGCCAAGTCGCTGGAGACCCACCCCATCGCCGATCTGTGGCGTGCCGGCGTGAGCCTGAGCTACCACACCGACAACCGGCTCATGAGCTGCATCGACCAGAGCCAGGAAGCCGCGGCGCTGCTGCGGCACACCACGCTCGACGAGGTCGACCTGCTGGCCATGGCCGCCGCGGCGGCACGACACAGTTTCCTGCCCGCGGCGCAGCGCGACGCCGCGCTGGCGGCGATCGCGGCCTTTCCGATGCCGCCCGTGCACGCGGGGCCCGGCGCGCGGCTCTAGACCAGGGCCGCCGCCGAGGGGGTCGCTCGCGCTGTCGGCGCCGCGGCCGGCGTGCGCCCGGCCCATTGGTCGGCAAAGGCCGTCATCTCGCCGGCCGGCAGCGGCCGGCTCATGTGGTATCCCTGGCCCTCGTCGCAATCCAGCGCCGCCAGGCGCGCCAGCGTGGCGGCGTTCTCGACCCCCTCGGCGACCACGGTCAGGCCCAGGTTGTGCGCCAGGTCGATGGTGCTGCGCACGATCTTGGCGTCGTCCTCGTCGCGCCCCATCGCCATCACGAAGCTCTTGTCGATCTTCAGCTCGTCCACGGGCAGGCGCTTGAGGTAGGCCAGGCTCGAGTAACCGGTGCCGAAGTCGTCGATGCTGAGCTTGTAGCCGGCCTCGCTCAGCGCGTTCAGCGTCGCCTCGGCGCGCTGCGGCTCGTCCATGATGGCGCTCTCGGTGATCTCCAGGCACAGCGCCTGTGCCGGCATCGGGTGGCGCTGCAGCAGCGCCCGCAGCTTGGCCGGCAGCTCCTGGTCCATGAGGTCGCGCGTGCTCAGGTTGACCGACACGCGCTCCAGGCCCAGCGCCTGCAGCCGCGGCCACTCGCGTGCGGTGGCCTCCAGCATCCACAGCGTGAGCTGGCGCACGAAGCCGGTCTGCTCGGCAAACGGGATGAACTCCATCGGCGGCACCATGCCGCGCTGCGGGTGCTGCCAGCGCACCAGCGCCTCGGCGCCCACCAACTCGCCGGCGCGCGGGCCGTTGAGTGCGATCTTGGGCTGCAGGAACAGGCGCAGCTCGTCATGCTCCAGCGCGTGGCGCAGCTCGGTCAGCAGCGACAGCGTCAGCGCGCTGGCGGCGTCGGTGGCCGGGTCGTAGACCATGGCCATGCGCGTCTTGCGCTTGGCGGCGTACATCGCCACCTCGGCGTGGTTGATCAGGGTGTCGACGTCGCCGGCATGCTCGGGGAAGCAGGCCACGCCGAAGCCGGCAGCGACGTCGACCGTGTGGTCATCGAGCTTGAGCGGCAGGTGGAAGACGAGCGCCACTTCCTCGGCCACGGCCAGCGCCTGCACGGCGCCGCAGCGCGGCAGCAGCAGCGCGAATTCGTCGCCCGACAGCCGCGCCACCAGGCCCTGCCGGCACAGCGGGTGCGCGGCCAGCCGTGCCGCCACGCCCTTGAGCAGGCGGTCGCCGAAGGCATAACCCAGCACGTCGTTGACATGCTTGAAGCGGTCGAGGTCGAGCATCACCACCGCCACCGGCGTGTGACCCTGCGCGGCCACCGCGATCGCGGCCTGCACGGCGTCGCGGAACTGCGCGCGATTCGGCAGGCCGGTCAGCGGGTCCCAGAAGGCCAGCTTGCGGATGGCGTCCTCGTTGCTCGCGATGCTCACGCGCATGTGGTCGAAGGAGCGCGCCAGCTCGCCGATCTCGTCCTCGCGATGGGTGTGCTCCAGCGCCTGGGCGTAGTCGCCGCGGCCCACCCGCTCGCTGGCGCGCACCAGCGAACGCAGCGGCGTCGTCACGCGGCGCGCGGTGGCCAGGCTCACGACGAGCGCCAGCGCCAGCGCCGCCAGCGTCAGAGCGGCCAGCGTGGCCTGCAGCGGGCGGTAGGGCGCGACCGCGTCGGCCACCGCGCGCAGCAGCACGACGCGCAGGCGCCCGCCGGGGCCGTCGGCGGGTGTCATGCTGCGCAGCAGGTGCGGGCCGGCGGCCAGCGGCAGCTCGGGGCCGGCCGCGCCGTGAAGCAGCAGCGCACCGGTGTCGGACGCCGCCAGCGTCGCCAGCGGGGCGCGCTCGCGGCCCGCCGGCGCGCGCACCAGCATCACCACGTCGAGGCCGGAGACACGTTTCATGTCGCGCAGCAACGCCTGGTCGAGCGCGAAGCCCATCACGACGTAGCCGCTCAGCAGCGGCGAGCGCACCGGTGCCATCACCAGCTGGTAGGGCAGCTCGCCGACCACGGCCAGGGCGTTGCCGCTTTGCGCCAGGCCGGGGATCAGCGGCTGCAGCGCGCGCGCCACGGCGTCGTCCTGACCCTCGGCCACGGCCAGCAGCGACAGGTCGGGCGCCAGCATGGCCGTCACGGTGGCCTTGACACGGTCGCCGTGGTTGCCCAGTGCCGAGCGCAGCGTGTCGATGTCCATGGAGTTGACGGCGGCACGAAAGCCGAAGTCCTGCGCCAGCACCGAGGCGCCCAGCGTCAGCGTGCCGGCGCGCTGCTTGAGCAGTTCTTCCCAGACGCTCTGGCCGGTGACGAGTTCGGCGGCCAGCAGCTGGCGCGCGTTGCGGCCGACGCTGCTGTCGACGACCACCAGCACCGTCAGCTGCACGGCCAGCAGCAGCCCGAAGAAGAGCGTGAAGATGCGCGACGACAGCCGCCGCGCCCACCAGCGCCGCAAGCCGCTCACGGCGCCGCGGCCGTCAGCGGCAGCTTGACCTGCACACGAGCACCGCCGGCCGGCACCACCAGCGCCTCGGTGGCGGCGGCGGTGCCGGGGGGCAGGCCGGCGTGCCAGCTGCGCAGCCGGTAGTGGCCCGGCGGCACCATGTCCAGGCGCAGCGTGCCATGGGCGCCGGCGATCGCGAAATGCGGTGTTTCCACCGCCACCACCCAGGCGACCATGGCGTCGTGGATGTTGCAGCCGAGCACGGCGATGCCGGGCTTGTCGAAGCTCTCCGGGGTCGCCGGCGTGCCGGCGTAGAGCTTGAGCTCGAAGGGCTTGACCGGCGAGAACGAGTAGACGTGGTGGCGCACGGTGTCGCGGTTCGGAAAGCTCACCGCGGTGCCGGTGGTGACCACCGTCACCCGTGGCACGAAGCGGCGCTCGACCTGGGCGATCTCGATCGCCGGCAGCGGATGTGCCGCGGCAGCGGCCTGGCGCGATTCGAGGAAGACCACGGTTTCGGGCAGCGGCCGGCCGTCGCTGCCCAGCACCGTCACTTCGACGGTGGCCGCCGGGGCCGGCAGCTTGGCGAGCAGCAGCGCGCCAGCGGCGGCGAGCGCGTGCCGCGAGGGGAAAGCGAAGCGGGGCATGCGTGAGGTATCGGCACCGCACGCCGGGGGTTGAGGCGCGCCGGCGGCGATCAGCCGCTGCGGGCCGGCCGGCGGCTGCGCCGCCGCGGTGCCGACGGCGCGCGCGCCGGCGTCACTTCGGGCCTGGCGGCACGCGCGATCACGCCGCCGCCCAGGCAGACCTCGCCGTCGTAGAGCACGGCGCTCTGGCCCGGCGTCACGGCCCACTGCGGGCTGCTGAAGTCGAGCCGGAAGCCGGCCGCCGTGGCGGCCAGCGTGCAGGCGGCGTCGGCCTGGCGGTAGCGCGTCTTGGCCGCCAGCCGGCCCGGCGCCGGTGCGGTGCCGGCGACCCAGCTGCAGTCCTCGGCCTCCAGCCAGCCCGACAGCAGCCACGGGTGCCCGTGGCCCTGCACCACGTGCAGCGTGTTGCTCGCCACGTCCTTGTGCGCCACGTACCAGGGCGCGTGCAGGCCGCCGGCACAGGCGCCGCCGGCCGTACCGCCTATGCCCAGGCCCTGGCGCTGGCCCAGCGTGTAGAAGCTCAGGCCCACGTGGCGCCCGAGCTCGCGCCCGTGCTCGTCGACCATGGGCCCGGGCGCGTGGCTGAGGTAGCGGTTGAGGAAGTCGCGAAAGGGCCGCTCGCCGATGAAGCAGATGCCGGTGCTGTCCTTCTTCCTCGCATTGGGCAGGCCGATCTCCGCGGCGATGCGCCGCACCTCGGTCTTGTGCAGCTCACCCACCGGGAACAGTGTCTTCGCGAGTTGGGCCTGGTTCAGGCGGTGCAGGAAGTAGCTCTGGTCCTTGGCCGGATCCAGCCCCTTGAGCAGTTCGAAGACACCGTCGCGGTCACGCACCCTGGCGTAATGCCCGGTGGCGATGCACTCGGCGCCCAGCCGCATCGCGTGGTCGAGAAAGGCCTTGAACTTGATCTCGGCGTTGCAGAGGACATCGGGGTTGGGCGTGCGGCCGGCGGCGTACTCGCGCAGGAACTCGGCGAAGACGCGGTCCTTGTATTCGGCGGCGAAGTTGACGTGCTCGATCTCTATGCCCAGCACGTCGGCCACCGCGGCGGCATCGACGAAATCGGCGTTGCTGGAGCAGCAGCCGTCGTCGCCGCCCGGCCCTGCGGGTCGGTCGTCACCCTCCCAGTTCTTCATGAAGATGCCTACCACCTCGTGGCCCTGCGCTTTCAGCAGGTAGGCCGTGACCGCGGAGTCGACCCCGCCGCTCAAGCCCACCACCACACGTTTGCTCGGCATGGCCGGATTATCCCGTCACGCCACAGCCGTCGCGGCCGAGGCGCCGTGGACGGCGCGGCCCCGAGACCCGGCCCCACCACGACGAACAGACGCCGCAGACTGCCCATGACCCAGCCACGCCGCACCATGCTGGCCGCATCGGCGCTGGCCCTGCCCACGCTGGGGCGCGCCCAGGCGGCCTGGCCGACCCAGAGCGTGCGTTTCGTCGTGCCTTTCGCGCCCGGCGGCACGAGCGAGCTCGTTGCCCGCACGGTGGCCCACGAACTGAGCAAACAACCGGGCCAGACGGTCTTCGTCGGCAACAAGGGCGGCGGTGCCGGCATCCCGGCGATGCAGGAGGTGGCCAAGCCCAAGCCCGACGGCCACCCCCTCATCCTGGGCCACGTCGGCTCGCTGGCGGTGAAGCCCTACATCTTCCCCAACCAGCCCTACGACGTGAACCGGGACTTCGTCCCCGTCACGCTGCTGGCCAAGGTGCCCAAGCTCTTCGTCATCCCCCCCCCCCGACGTGCCCACCGTGGCCGAGATGGGCTTCAAGGACTTCGGGACTTCGCCGTGGTACGGCCTCCTGGCGCCGGCCGGCACGCCGCGCGACATCGTCAAGCGCTTGCAGGAAGAGCGCCTGAAGGCCATGAAAGCGCACTCCGTCACCGCGCGCCTCACCGCCGACGGCGCGGCCGGCGGCGGCGGGCCACCGGAGGAGTTCGCGGCCTATATCGCGCAGCAGCAGAAGGTCTGGAAGGACGTCGTCACCCGGGCGGGCATCAAACCCGATTGATGTTGGCCCCCAGGCCTGGCGCTGCGCGGCTACAGCGGCCGGGCGCTGGCCTGCGCCAGGTAGTACCACTCGTGCCCCGGCAGCGCACCGACGTCGGGGAAGACGATGTAGCCCGGCTGCGGCGCACGCAGTTCGCTGCCGTCGGCGCGCACCGCGATGAGCTCACCCTCGGCCAGGGGGTCGAAGCTGGTCCAGGGCTTGACGAAGCGGTCGCCTTCGGCATGGCGGTCGACCACCTCGGCCAGCGCCAGGCACTCGAAGGGCCGCGCCGGCGGCACCAGCGTGATGTCGGCCAGGCCCAGCAGCGCCAGCGTCTGGCGGATCGCGAAGTAGGCCACGTCGGGCCCGGCCGGGTCGTCGTGCTGGCCGCATTCGAGCGTCACGCCGTAGCCGCCCTGGCTGCGCATGTACTCGGTGGTGCCGACGCCGTAGCTCGGGTCTTCGTGCACCGCGCCCGGTGTCAGGCCGCGCGCCTTGCGCCTGGCCACGCCTTCGGCGAAGGCCGCCATCCAGCCTTCGACGACACGCTGCACGCCGACGTGGGCGGCCAGCCGCGCCTCGGCCGCGGCGTGCGCGAAGGGCTCGAGCGCGTCGCGGTTGTCGGCCGGGCCGCGCATCACGAAGGGCGCGCCGGGGCTGCGAAAGCTGTGCAGGTCGAGCAGCACGTCGTGCGCGGCCAGCAGCGGGCACAGCTGGTTGGCGATGCGGTCTTCGTTGTCCTGCGGCGTGGCGGTGGGCTGCAGCCGGCGGTTGAGGTTGCGGTCGCCCATGCGCCGCATCTGGTTGTAGGCCAGCGGGTTGCACACCGGCACGAAGGTCACGCTGCCGCGCACGATCTCGATGTCGCCGCCGTCGATCTCGTGCAGCACGCGGCGTATGCCCTTGGTGCCCGCCGTCTCGTTGCCGTGCACGGCGCCGGTGACGATGAGCCGCGGGCCGGCCGCGCCGCCCTCGAGCCCGGCGATGCGGTGCGTGCGCAGGTTGCGGTTGCTGATCATTCGCCGGCTGCCGGCGGCAGGCCGCACAGCAGGCGGTGGGCGCGCGCGTAGCGTTCGTGCACGCCCAGGACGACGTGCGCGGGCAGCTCGAGCGCGGCCTGCTCTGCGCCCCCGGTGACGCCGGTGCTGGCCAGCCAGTCGCGCAGCGGCTGCTTGTCCAGTGCGACGATGCGGCCCTGCGCCAGTTCGTCGGCGAGCCAGAAGCGCGACGAGTCGGGCGTCAGCACCTCGTCCATCAGCGTCAGCGTGCCGTGCTCGTCGAGGCCGAACTCGAACTTGGTGTCGGCGATGACGATGCCGCGCGCCGCGGCGTAGCGGCGCGCCGCCTCGTAGATGCGGATCGCGGTGTCGCGCACCTCGGCCGCACGCGCGGCGCCCAGCAGGGCCTCGAGCTGCGCGAACGAGATGTTCTCGTCGTGGTCGCCTACGGCGGCCTTGGTGGCGGGCGTGAAGATGGGCGCGGCCAGCGGCGTCGTCATCGCCAGCCCGGCGGGCAGCGCGATGCCGCAGACGGTGCCGCGCTGCGCATATTCCTTCCAGCCCGAACCGGCGACATAGCCTCGCACCACGGCCTCGCAGGGCAGCGGCGTCAGGCGCTTGACGAGCATGGCGCGGCCGCGCACCTGCGCCACCTCGTCGGGCGCGACCACGCTCTCGGGCGCCTGCCCGCTGAGGTGGTTGGGCACCACGTCCTCGAGGAGGTCGAACCAGAACAGCGCCATCTCGGTGAGCAGCCGGCCCTTGCCGGGCACGGGCGCCTTCATCACCACGTCGAAGGCGCTCAAGCGGTCGCTGGCCACCATCAGCAGGCGGTCGGTGCCGACGGCATAGAGGTCGCGCACCTTGCCGCGCGCGATCAGGGGCAGGGAGTGCAGCGTCGTCGTCTGCACGGCGGGGCCGAGGCTGGCCAGGGGAGGTGCGGTCATGGTGGCGTGGCGGCGGCGGGCGCGCGGAGTGAGCGCGCTATTTTGCGGCTTGCACCGGTGTGCGCGCCGGCGCCTGCAGCAAGGTCTGGCGCAGCGTGAGGGTGCCGGCGTCGGCATCGAGCTCGGCCAGCAGGCCCAGCGGCAGCGGGCGGTTGGGCGTGCCATGGCCGGCAGGCCAGCCGGCCAGCAGCGGCTTGCGCTGCGCCCGGCACAGCGGCAGCAGCATGTCGTGCAGCAGCGCGGCGGGTGCCTCGGCCTCGGTGAAGCTGCCGAGCACGATGCCGGCCACGGCGTCGAACACGCCGGCCAGGCGCAGCTGCGTCAGCAGGCGGTCGACGCGGTAGAGGTCTTCGCTGACGTCCTCCAGGAACAGCAGCGCGCCGCGGGCACTCCAGGCCCAGGGCGTGCCCAGCAGTGCCGCCACCAGGCTGAGATTGCCGCCGATCAGCCGGCCCGTGGTGCGGCCGCCCACGCGCAGCGGCGAGGCCTCGAGCGCCGGCGCCAGCACGTCGCCGGCGCGCAGGCCGCGTTGCAGCAGCGTGAAGAGGGCGTCGCGGTCGCTGTCATGCGAAGCAAGGCGGCCGGGATCGAGCATGTCCGATGCGGCCATGGGCGCGTGCAGCGTGGGCAGGCCCTCGCGCGCCCACAGCGCGTGCAGCGCGGTGAGGTCGCTGTAGCCGACGAGCAGCTTGGGGTGGGCGCGCAGCAGCGCCGTGTCGACGCCGTCGACGATGCGCATGCAGCCGTAGCCGCCGCGTATCGCGTGCAGCGCGGCCACCTCGTCGTCGGCCAGCGCGGCGTGCAGGTCGGCCAGGCGCACCGCGTCGGGGCCGGCCAGGTAGTCGCTGCGCAGGGCGCAGCCGGGGTAGACACGGCAGCGGTAGCCGAAGCCCGCGTACAGCGCCGGCACTTCGGCCAGGCGCTCGGGCTCGACCGAGCCGGCCGGTGCGATGACGCCGATCAGGCTGCCCGGCGGCAGGGCCGGATAGCCCGCGAAAGGCCTGCCGCCGACCGTGTTCAAGCCGGCGCCTTGGCGATGCGGTGCACCGTGGCGCCCAGCGCCGGCAGGCGCCAGGTCGTCGAGGCCGCGGCCACCGGCGCGTAGCGGCGGCCCAGGCTGGTGAGCGCGGCCACGATGTAGTGCGTGTCGCCCTGGCGCACGATGCCGGCATCTGCAGCGTAGTTGTCGGTGCTGCCGGTCTTGTGCGCGAACACCGGCGCGTCGGGCAGCCCGCGCGGCCAGCCCGGCAGGTGGCGCAGCGCGCCCGACGACAGGATCTCGTCGTGCTTCTGGCGCTGCAGCGCGGCGATCAGGCGCGCCGCGCTGGCCGGCGCCAGCAGCGTGGGCGTGCCGGCAGGCAGCCACGGCGGCGGGGGCGTGTCGGCGTCCAGCAGCCAGAGCAGGCGCACGCTGTCCCAGGCGGTCATGTGAATCTGGCCGACGCCGGCGCCGTCGGCGTTGCGCCAGCCGCCGGCGGGCGTCGTGCCGTGGAGCTGCAGCGTCGCCAGGCCGCGCTCGGCGAGCGCCCCGTTCAGCAGGTCGATGGCGCCGCAGCGGTGCAGCAGCGCCACGCACTCGTTGGTGCTGCCGTTGTCGCTGACGACGAGCATGGCTTCGAGCGCGGCGGGCCAGTCGCACAGCCCGCGGTCGAAGGCCAGGGCCACGCCGACGGCGACCATCAGCTTGAGCAGCGACGCCGGGTAGGGCGCGACGAGTCGCAGCGGGCCGTTGCCGGCCAGCGGCTGGAAATGCAGCGTGGCCCAGTCGGCGCCGGGCAGCCAGGCGATGGATTCGCCGCGTTCGTTGCGCATGTCGGCCATGAACTGCACGTTGCGCACCGAGCCCGCGCTGTCGCCGATGTCGGCCACCACGCCCTGCGGGTGCTCGCGCGAGAAGAGCACGTTGGCCCAGCGCGGTGCGCCCTTGGGCGGAAAGACGGCCAGCGCGAGGTCGATGCTGGGGTGGTGCCCGATCGGGGCATCGTGCTGCCACGAGTCGGCGGTGGCGGCGAAGTCCTGGGCGGCGACGGCGGCGAGCAGGGTCTGGTCGAGGGCGGGGTCTTGCATGGCGGGTGGTGAGGCCGAGCCAGCCGAGGCCGGGAATGGCGTTGCGGCCCAGTTTAGTGGAGCGGCCTGCGCCGGCGCCGCTCAGCCGCCGACCCGGTGGCACGCCACCCGGCGCCCGCCCACCTCGCGCTGCGCCGGTGCCTCGCCGCGGCAGCGCGCCATCGCCAGCGGGCAGCGGGCGTGGAAGGCGCAGCCCGGCGGCGGCGCCAGCGGGCTGGGCATTTCGCCGCGCAGCGGCACGCGCTGGCCGCGGCCCTGCGCCTGCAGCGCCGGCGCGGCCGACAGCAGCGCCTGCGTGTAGGGGTGCAGCGGCTGGTCCAGCCCCAGCTGCGCCATCAGCGCGGTGCGCGCGGCCTCGTCCAGGCGCCGCTCGCCGACCATGATCTCTATCGGGTCGCCCGGGATCAGCCGGATCAGCGCGAAGGCCGCCAGCGTCACGCCCAGCAGCGTGGGCAGCAGCGTGGGCAGCAGCGTGGCGCGCTTTCGCAGCAGGAGCTTGAGCACGGGCGTGGCTCTGGTTGCGCCAAAGGAAAGGGGCCTCCGCGGAGGCCCCGAGTCGGCAGCCGGGCTTCAGGCCGCGCTCAGAAGCGGTACTGGGCCGTGACGGCGAAGGCGCGGCCACGCGGGTCGGCCACGCGCGGCTCCCAGCTGCTGCCGCTGCCGAAGTTGCTGTCGTAGGTGATGGCGAACGGGGGGTCCGTGTCGAACAGGTTCTTCACCAAGCCGGTCAGCGTCAGGCCTTTGATGCCGCTCCATGTGACACCCAGGTTGTAGGTGACATAGGCGTCGACCTTGGGCTTGTAGTCGGGCGGCGAGACGCGGCCCGCGGCGACGCCTGGCAGCACCTGGTCGTTGTAGCCGGCGCGGTAGGTCTGGCTGAAGGTGCTGCTCCAGTCACCGCGCTTGTAGGTGATGAAGGCGCCGTGTTTCCAGCGCAGACCCAGGTCGCCGCCGAAGGTGAAGCGGCCGATTTCGCTCGGGCCCCAGTTGACGCCGGGGACCACGCGCGAGCGCTTCTTCAGCAGGTAGGTGCCGTCCATGCCGGCGGTCCAGCGCGCGCCCACGGCGTCGAAGCCGCCGCGCAGGCTGACTTCGAGGCCGTCGGTCTCGGTTTCACCCGCGTTCGCCCAGCGTGCGTCCACGGCGACCAGCGTGTTCTGGGCGTTGCGGATGAAACGCTCGGGGAACTGCGCGTAGTTGTCGATCAGCTGCGTCAGCGACAGCGTCTGTATCGTGCCTTGGCGCTGGATGCTCCACCAGTCCAGGCCCACGCTGAAGCTCGGCAGCGGTTCCCAGACAAAACCCACTGAACCCATCTTGGCTTCCTCGGGCCCCAGGTCGGGCTTGCCGCCGTTGATGATGTCGGCTGCGCGGTCGATGAAGGCACAGCCCGGATCCGTGACGTTCGGGCGGCCGCCGGGGCAGGTCAGCGGGTCTACCAGCGCCGTGCCGGTGTACAGCGAGGCAGCCGATCCGTTGTAGAGCTGGTTGAACGTGGGCACGCGAAAGCCGGTGCTGTAGCTGCCACGCAGCAGGAACTGGTTGTTGGGCCTCCAGAGGCCGGACACCTTGGGGTTGGTGGTGGTCCCGAAGCCGTCGTACCTGTCCTGACGAACCGCCAGCGTGGTTTCCATCGTCGGCGTCAGCGGCAGCAGCAGTTCGCCGTAAATGGCGTTCACGTCGCGCTTCACGCCACTGAGCACGTTGTCCTGGTCGAAGGGCGCGGCCACGATGACACGTCGTGCCGCGGCCTCGCGTTCGTCGCCGTTGAACCTGTACTTCTCGGTACGCAGGTCTACGCCCACCGCCGCCATCGCATTGCCGCCCGGCAGCCTGAACACGGCGCCGCTGGCCGACACGTCGAGCTGCTGCATCGTGAACTCGCCGCCATACAGCACCACGCCACGCGCCGACGCCGCTTCAAGGGCTGCCAGGCCGGCCGCGCTCTGCACCTGGCCAGGCAGCAGGAAGATGTTGACCAGGCCGCTGTTCAGCGCCGGGATGATGCCCGCACCGCCGTCGGATAGGCCGGTGGCGGTGGTGCCGCGGAAGTAGTAGCCGCTGCCCAGCGTGCTCTTGGCCTCGCTCTTGGACTGCACCAGTCCGGCGCGGTAGTCCCAGCCCGCGAAGAGCGGACCTTCGGCGGTGAGCGCCAGGCGCTGCGTGTCGGCCTCGGTCTCCTGTTCCCGCGGGCCGCACTCGATGCAGCGCCAGCGGTAGGCCAAGGGCTGATCGCGCTGGGCTTCGGTGATGTTGGCAGGAAAGGCCGCCCGCAGGCGATTGAAGACTTCGTCGTAGGCCGCCTGGCTGTTGGCGTTGCGCGGGAAGCGCAACTGCTGCGTGGTCGTGTTGGGCGTGATCTGGACGTTCGAGAAGCGCTTGGCCGAGTCGGTCTGCGAGGCCGTCAGTTCGGCGGCAAGGTAGTGATCGCCGGCTTTGAAGGTGGCGCGTGCCACCAGGCTGGTGCTGGTGACCGGCTGCTGCAACACGACGGCGCGGCCGGTGTCCCAGGCACAGGCCAGGGCGGCACTGGGCACGTTCCACAGCAGCTCGTCGTAAGGCGCCATGCCACTGATGGCGCCGCAGCCCGGCCCGCCGGGCAGGTCCAGCACGTTCAGGCCGCCACCCGCGGCCGTGGTCGTGCCTGGAATGTTGGGGAAGGCCGCAGCAGTCGGGAACAGCGTGCCGGCGAGTGGGAACAGCGTGGCAAACGGCGTGCCTCGTGTGTCCACGCTCAGGCCGCGGTTCGGCTGGAAGGTGTTGACGAAGTCGCGCTGGTCGCCGCGCAGCGCCTTGTTCTCTGTCACGCCGAGCGTGGCGATGAGGTTGAAGCCATCGCGCTCCAGGCTGCCGAATCCACCGGCCACGCTGCCGCTGAAGATGTTGCCGCCACCGGCCTCGGTGACGTCGACCGTGGCGCGCACCAGACCGCCAGTGAAGTCGGTGCGCATGATGAAGTTGATGACGCCGCCGATGGCGTCGGTGCCGTAGATGGCACTGGCGCCGTCCTTCAGCACCTCGATGCGGTCGATGGCCGCCATCGGGATCTGGTTGAGGTCGACGACGCCACCGTTGAGGCCGTGCGCCGCGACCCGTCTGCCGTTGAGCAGGATCAGCGTCGCATTGCTGCCCTGTCCGCGCAGGTTGGCGCTGGTGGCGCCGTTGTTGCCGCGCTGCGCACCGCCCACGACGTCGGCATTGCTGGCCAGGTTGTCCAGGCCATTGCCGTTGGTGCTGAGGCTCAGGATGACCTGTTCGGCGCTGGTGATGCCGTCGCGGTCGAGGTCGGCGCGCCTGATCACCTGCAGCGGCAGCGCGCCCTCGTCGGCGATGCGCTTGATGCTCGAGCCGGTGATGGTGATGCGCTGCGGCGCGGGTGGGGTCTGGGCGAGGGCGTGGCTGGCCAGGCCCAGCAGCGCCAGGCTGCCGACGACGGTCTTCAGTTTCATCCGGTGTTCCTCTCGGGGTTGTGGGGACGACCGGTCTCGAGGCCGGTTCGCCGCATGCAGCGGCACATACTGGAACAGTGTTGTGAGCCCAGCATAGATCGGCAAATCGGGAATAACCATGTTTGTGAGTTGCACGCGGCGATATCGGCCGCCGTGCGGCGTGCGCACAACACCGCCGGCAGCTGGCAACCCGCCGGCGGGCGGCCGGAAGCATGTGAACATTGCGTCGCGGCGTTCCTGAGCCGCGCGCCCGTCCATCGGCCCGTCCACCCACCGACCACGCTGCACTTGGCTCCTTCCTCGCTCACCGCCGCGCGCCCCTGGCGCTGGATCCCCACGCTGTACTTCGCCCAGGGCCTGCCCTATGTGACGGTGATGACGCTGGCCGTGGTCATGTACAAGAACCTCGGCGTCGGCAACACCGAGATCGCGCTGCTCACGAGCTGGCTCTACCTGCCCTGGGTCATCAAGCCGCTGTGGGGCCCGCTGGTCGACCTGCTGGGCACCAAGCGGCGCTGGATCGTCGGGCTGCAGTTCGTCGTCGGCGCCTTGCTCGCCGGCGTGGCGCTGGCGGTGCCGGCGCCGGCCTTCCTGCAGACCACACTGGTGATCTTCTGGCTCATGGCCTTTGCCTCGGCCACCCACGACATCGCCGCCGACGGCTTCTACATGCTGGCCCAGCCGCCGGCGGCGCAGGCCGCGTTCGTCGGCGTGCGCAGCACTTTCTACCGGCTGGCGATGATCGGCGGCCAGGGCGGGCTCGTCGTGCTGGCCGGGCAACTGCAGCAGCGCACCGGGCAGGTGGCGCTGGCCTGGGCCTGGGTGTTCGGGCTGATGGCACTGCTGTTCGTGGCGGCCGCAGCCTGGCACCAGTGGGCGCTGCCGCGGCCGGCCAGCGACCGGCCGGCGCCGCGCAGCGCCACCTTCTGGGCCGACTTCGCCACCGTCTTCGCGGCCTTCTTCCGCCGCCCCGGCATCGTGCGGCTGCTGGCCTTCCTGCTGCTCTACCGTTTCGCCGAGGCACAGCTGCTGAAGCTGGTGACGCCGTTCATGCTCGACCCGGTGGCCGCCGGCGGCCTGGGGCTGACGACACAGGACGTGGGCATCGCCTACGGCACCGTGGGCGTGGCCGCGCTGACCATCGGCGGGCTGCTGGGCGGCTGGCTCGTCAGCCGCGGCGGCCTGAAGAAGCTGCTGTGGCCGCTGGTGCTGTGCATGCACCTGCCCAACACCGTGTTCGTGGCGCTGGCCTGGGCGCAGCCGGGCAGTCTGTGGCTGGTCAGCGGCGCGGTGGCCATCGAGCAGTTCGGCTATGGCCTGGGCTTCACGGCCTTCATGGTCTACATGCTGATGGTCGCCGGCGGCCACGACGGCGCGCCGGGCAGCGACGGCGCCGGCGGCGAGAACCCGCACAAGACCGCGCACTACGCGCTGTGCACGGGCTTCATGGCCTTGGGCATGATGCTGCCCGGCATGGGCGCGGGTTGGCTGCAGACGCAGCTGGGCTACTTCAACTTCTTCGTCTGGACCTGCGTGGCCACGGTGCCGTCCTTCGCGGCGGCGGCGCTGCTGCGCATCGACCCGGCATTCGGCAGAAAGGCTGATTGAAATGAGACCCGCAAGCCCACTCGGTTCGCAGCCCCGCGCGGGGGCTCTCAGTGCCTTCGGAACGGCCGGGCGGTACTGAAATGCGCATCACCATCATGGGCAGCGGCGGGGTCGGCGGCTACTTCGGCGGCCGCCTGGCGCAGGCCGGGCACGAGGTCAGCTTCGTCGCGCGCGGCGCGCACCTGCAGGCCATGCGCAAGCACGGCCTGCGGGTGCTGAGCCCGCTGGGCGACCTGCACCTGCCGCAGGTGCGCGCCTTCGAGAACCCGTCCGAGATCGCCCGCGCCGACCTCGTGCTCTTCGGCGTCAAGCTCTGGGACACCATCGACGCCGCGCAGTCGCTGTGGCCGCTGCTGGGCGACGACACCGTGGTGGTGTCGTTCCAGAACGGCGTCGTCAAGGACGACCTGCTGCGCGAGGCACTGGGCGCGCGCCATGTCGCCGGCGGCGTGGGCTACATCGCCTCGCACATCGCCGAGCCCGGCGTCATCCGCCACGGCGGCACGATGGCACGGCTGGTGTTCGGCGAGTTCGACGGCAGCGCGAGCCCGCGCATGCAGGCCTTTGCCGCCGCCTGCGCCGAGGCCGGCATCGACCACGATCTCAGCACCCGCATCCGCCATGCGCAGTGGGAGAAGTTCGTGTTCCTCGTCGGCCTGTCGGCGACGACGACGCTGGCCCGGCTGCCCATAGGCCGCATCCGCGCGCACCCGCGGGCCCACGCCTTCCTGCACGACGTGATGGACGAGGTGGTGAAGGTGGCGCGCGCCGAAGGCGTGGCGCTGCCGCCCGAGTACGCCGAGAACCGGCTGGCCTTTGCCGACACGCTGCCCGAGACCATGACCTCGTCGATGCACCACGACCTGGAGCGCGGCAACCGGCTCGAGCTGCCCTGGCTCAGCGGCGACGTCGTCGAGCGCGGCCGCCGCCTGGGCGTGCCCACGCCGTGCAACCGCGCGGCCGTGGACATCCTGTCGCTGCACGCCGACGGGCGGCGCGACTGAGGCGGCGCGCCGGGGGGCGCGCCGCGGCGCGCAGGCATCTGCGCAGGATCAGCCCACCCAACACCCTCGGCCTGCCCGAAGGCAGGCATGCGCGAAGCACGAGACCCGGCGCGAAGCAACGTCGGCAACGGGCCGCAGGCTGCCCGCGAAGTGACGCCGCCCAGTGACCGCTGTTCCTCACAATGCCGACACTCAACCTTCAAGGTCGGGTGACTGAGGTGGCAGGGAGCGACCGTCAAGAACCTCACAGCGTCTCTTCCCGCTGATACGTGAGCAAAGTCGATGCAGCTTTTCGAGGATCGAGTCTGCGGTGGCAGTCCACTTGAAGGGCTTGCCGTTCGTGTTGCACGCCGTGACGAAGTGATCGATGCGCCGCACGCGTTGTTTGACGCTGGTGAACGAGCCACCGCCGATGGCTTTGTAGCCAGCACCGCGCCCTTGAGCACGTTCAGCGCCGCGAACAACGTGGTCGTACCGTGGCGCTTGTGGTCGTGCGTGACGCCCTCGACATAGCCCAAGCCCATGGGCAGCATCGGCTGCGTGCGCTCCAGCGCCTGGCACTGGCTCTTCTCGTCCACGCAGATCACCAGCGCGTTGTCGGGCGGGCTCAGCTACAGGCCGACCAGGTCGCGCAGCTTCTCGATGAAGAAAGGGTCGTTGGACAGCTTGAAGCCAACGGTCCGGTGAGGCTGCAGCCCGAACAGTTGAAAGTAGCGCGCAACGACACCAGCTCCTCACGCGTCGATATTCGCCGCCCTCAGCGCATTGCTCTCGATGAACTCGCGCCGCGGTTCCACCTCGTCGCCCATCAGCATCGTGAACACGCGGTCGGCCTCGATGGCGTCGTCGATCTGCACCTTCAGCAGGCGCCGCACGTTGGGGTCCATGGTCGTCTCCCACAGCTGCTCGGGATTCATCTCGCCCAAGCCCTTGTAGCGCTGGCGGCCCACGGCGCTTTCGGCCTGGCCCATCAGCCAGCCCATCGCAGCGCGGAAGTCGGCCACCTTGTGCTCCTTCATCTTCTCGCCCTCGCCACGCCGCACCACGGCGTCCGGGCCCAGCAGGCCCAGGAAGGCCGTGCCGGCGCCCGCCAGCGCGGCGTAGTCGGCGCCATGCACGAAGTCGAGCGTGATCACGCTGCTCTTGATGTTGCCGTGGTGGCGGCGGTTGATGCGCAGCAAGTGCTTGTCGGTGCGGGCGTCGAACTCGGCACTGACCATGGCGTCCTTCAGCGCGGCCTGCAGCGCCGCGGCGCTGGCTTCGGCGCTGGCGGCGGTGTCCAGGTTCAGCGTCAGGCCGCTGGCGACGGCGCGCACGGCGTCCACGTCCATCCAGTTGCTCAGGCGTTCGGTCACGGCGTTGGCCACCAGGTAGCTGCGCGCCAGGGTCTCCAGCGCCGGGCCTTGCAGGGCGTCGCGGCCACCGGCGGCAGCGCCGTCGGGCCCGGCGGCAGCGCCGTCGGGCCCGGCGCCGGCGCCGTCGGGCCCGGCGCCGGCGCCGACCCCATCGGGATGGATGGCTGCGCCATCCAGGGCCACGTTCAGCAAGAAGGCGTCGAGCGCCGGGCCGTCCTTGAGGTACTCCTCGTGCTTGCCCAGCTTCACCTTGTACAGCGGCGGCTGCGCGATGTAGACGTGGCCGCGTTCCACCAGCACCGGCATCTGGCGATAGAAGAAGGTCAGCAGCAGGGTGCGGATGTGGGCGCCGTCGACGTCGGCGTCGGTCATGATGATGATGCGGTGGTAGCGCAGCTTGTCGACGTTGAAGTCTTCGGGGCCGATGCCGGTGCCCAGTGCGGTGATCAGCGTGACGATGCTGTCGCTGCCGAGCAGGCGCTCGTAGCGCGCGCGCTCGACATTGAGAATCTTGCCGCGCAGGGGCAGGATCGCCTGGAACTTGCGGTCACGCCCCTGCTTGGCGCTGCCGCCGGCGCTGTCGCCCTCGACGATGTAGATCTCGCACTGCGCGGGGTCTTTCTCCTGGCAGTCGGCCAGCTTGCCGGGCAGGCCCAGGCCGTCGAGCACGCCCTTGCGGCGTGTCATCTCGCGCGCCTTGCGCGCGGCCTCGCGGGCGCGCGCGGCGTCGACGATCTTGCCGCAGATGATCTTCGCGTCGTTGGGGTTCTCGAGCAGCCAGTCGGTGAGCAGCTTGCCCACGATGTCTTCGACCGGGCCGCGCACTTCGCTGCTGACGAGCTTGTCCTTGGTCTGGCTGCTGAACTTGGGCTCGGGCACCTTCACGCTCACCACGCAGGCCAGGCCCTCGCGCATGTCGTCTCCGGCGATCTCGACCTTGGCCTTCTCGGCGATCTTGTTCTCGGCGATGTAGTTGTTGATGACGCGTGTCATCGCCGCGCGCAGGCCGGTGAGGTGGGTGCCGCCGTCGCGCTGCGGGATGTTGTTGGTGAAGCAGAGCACGTTCTCGGCGTAGCCGTCGTTCCACTGCATCGCCACCTCGACGCCGATGTTGGTGCCCTGCTCGCTCAGCTTGTCGCCCATGGCGTGGAAGATGTTCGGGTGCAGCACCTTCTTGCCGGCGTTGATGAAGCCGACGAAGCCCTTCACGCCGCCTGCGAAGGCGAAGTTGTCTTCCTTGCCCGCACGCTCGTCGACGAGGCGGATCTTGACGCCGTTGTTCAGGAAACTGAGCTCGCGCAGGCGCTTGGCCAGCACGTCGTAGTGGAAGTCGATGTTGCTGAAGATGGTGTCGTCGGGCAGGAAGTGCACTTCGGTGCCGCGCTTCTCGGTGTCGCCGGTGATCTTCATCGGGCTGGTCTCGAAGCCTTCGCGCATCTCGATCAGGCGGTCTTGCGTGACACCTCGCTTGAACTCGAGCTGGTGCACCTTGCCCTCGCGCCGCACGATGAGGCGCAGCCACACGCTCAGCGCGTTGACGCAGCTCACGCCGACGCCGTGCAGGCCGCCGGACACCTTGTAGCTGTTCTGGTTGAACTTGCCGCCGGCGTGCAGTTCGGTCAGTGCAATTTCAGAGGCAGAGCGCTTGGGCTCGTGCTTGTCGTCCATCTTCACGCCGGTGGGGATGCCGCGGCCGTTGTCGGTGACGCTGATGCTGTTGTCGGTGTGGATGGTGACGACGATGTCGTCGCAATGGCCGGCCAGCGCCTCGTCGATGGCGTTGTCGACGACCTCGAAGACGAGGTGGTGCAGGCCGGTGCCGTCGGACGTGTCGCCGATGTACATGCCCGGGCGCTTGCGCACGGCCTCCAGGCCTTCGAGGATCTGGATGCTGCCCTCGCCGTAGGCGGTGCTGGCCTCGCTGCCGGTGCTGGCGGCCTGGCCTTCGGCGCTGGGCACGGCACGCTTGACGACGCCGTCGTCGGGGTTCTGGGGCTTGTTCGCTTCGGTCATCTCGGGCTCTCTTCGGCTGCGGGGCGCCCTCTTGCGGGCCCCTTCAGAAACGCTGCAGCGGGCCGCGGCCCGCTGTGCGATGGTGGCTGCGTGGGCGCAGCGCTAGATGCGCATGGGCATCACGACGTACTTGAAACCAGGCTGCTCGGGCACGCTGAACAGCGCGCTGGCGGCGCTGTCCTGCAGCTCGAGCTTCACCATGTCGTGCGGGCAGTTGGCCAGCACATCGATGAGGTAGGTGACGTTGAAGCCCATCTCGATGGCGTCGCCCTCGTAGTCGATCTCCAGCTCTTCCTTGGCCTCCTCCTGTTCGGCGTTGCTGCTGGCGATGCGCAGCAGGCCGGGTTCGACGTTGACGCGCACACCCTTGAACTTGTCGCTGGTCAGGATGGCGGCACGCTGCAGGCTGGCCAGCAGCGGCGCGCGGCCCAGCACGACGACGTTCTTGTGGTTCTTGGGGATGACGCGGTTGTAGTCGGGGAACTTGCCTTCGACGAGCTTGGTGACGAACTCCATGCCCGAGAAGTTGAACTTGGCCTGGTTGTTGGCAAAGCGCATCTCGATGGCGGTTTCTTCGTCCTTGAGCAGGCGCTGCAGCTCGAGCACGGTCTTGCGCGGCAGGATGACTTCCTGCTTGCTGGGCACGTCCTGCTCGAGCTGGGCCTGGGCCAGCGCGAGGCGGTGGCCGTCGGTGGCCACCAGCGTCAGCGTCTTGCCTTCGGCGATGAACAGGATGCCGTTGAGGTAGTAGCGGATGTCGTGCACGGCCATCGCGAAGTGCACCTGGTTGATCAGTTCACGCAGCGTCTTCTGCGGCACGCTGAAGGTGGGCCCGAAGTCGACGCTCTCGTTGACGAGGGGGAAGTCATCCGCCGGCAGCGTCTGCAGCGTGAAGCGGCTCTTGCCGCCTTGCAGCGTGAGCTTGTTCTGGGCGGCACTGAGCGTCACGGTCTGCTCGGCCGGCAGGCTGCGCAGGATGTCGATGAGCTTGCGCGCGCCCACGGTGGTGGCCAGTTGCCCGGCGTCGCCGCCGAGTTCGGCGTTGGTGCGCACCTGGATCTCGAGGTCGCTGGTCGTGAACTCGATGCTGGGGCCGTTTTTTCGCAGCAGCACGTTGGCCAGGATGGGCAGCGTGTGCCTGCGCTCGACGATGCCCGCCACCGACTGCAAGGCTTCGAGGAGATTCGCCTGGGCCGCTTTGAGAACGATCATGCCTTTTCCTCTTTTTAAACTTGGTAGTAGCTGGTAGAGCCGGCCCGGAACTGGGGACAACGCGATTTTCGTCTTACCGATCAACGACTTGGAAACTGTGCAAGCCTGTGGGCGGGCACCGGTTGCCGCTGTAGTGCCAACGGGGACAAGCCTGGCGCCGGGCCTGCGGCTGTGGACAAGACCACGGTTGTGCCGGTTTTCTCCACAGGCTTTGCAGTACCCCGGATTGTGACGCGGCGCGGCGTCTTTTCGCTGCCGCTCGCCTCGCAAAGGGGCCTGCGGGTGCCCTGGTGGCCGCTCACCCCTTGAGCGTCTGCTCCAGCACGTGCAGTTGCTGGTTCAGTTCGGGGTTGGTGGTGCGTTCGGCGCCAATCTTGCGCACGGCGTGCAGCACGGTGGTGTGGTCACGGCCGCCGAAGAGCTCGCCGATCTCGGGCAGGCTCTTCTTGGTCATGTCCTTGGCCAGGTACATCGCGATCTGGCGCGGCCTGGCGATGCTGGCCGGGCGCTTCTTGCTGTACATGTCGGCGACCTTGATCTTGTAGAAGTCGGCCACCGTCTTCTGGATGTTCTCGACGCCGATCTGCCGGTTCTGGATGCTCAGCAGGTCTTTCAGCGCGTCGCGCGCCAGCGCGATGTTGATGTCCTTGTGGCTGAAGCGGCTGTAGGCCAGCACCTTGCGCAGTGCGCCTTCGAGTTCGCGCACGTTGGCGCGCACGTTCTTGGCGATGAAGAAGGCCACGTCCTCGGGCATCTCGGTGTTCTCGGCCGTGGCCTTGCGCATCAGGATGGCCACGCGCATCTCGAGCTCGGGCGGTTCGATGGCCACCGTGAGGCCGGCGTCGAAGCGGCTGGTCAGGCGCTCGTCGATGTCCACCAATCCCTTGGGGTAGGTGTCGCTGGTCATGATGATGTGCGCGCGCTTGGTCAGCAGGGCCTCGAAGGCGTTGAAGAACTCTTCCTGCGTGCGGTCCTTGCCGGCGAAGAACTGCACGTCGTCGATGAGCAGCAGGTCCAGGCTGTGGTACTTGGCCTTGAGTTCGTCGAAGGTCTTGCGCTGGTAGTTCTTGACGACGTCGCTGATGAACTGTTCGGCGTGCAGGTAGAGCACGCGGGCGTCGGGGCGGTCCTTCAGCAGCGCGTTGCCCACCGCGTGCACGAGGTGGGTCTTGCCCAGCCCGACGCCGCCGTAGATGAACAGCGGGTTGTACATGACGCCCGGCGCGCCGGCCACGTGCAGCGCGGCGGTGCGGGCCATCTGGTTGGCACGGCCGGCCACCAGGGTGTCGAAGGTGAGGGCGGTGTTAAGCCGGTGCGTGGTGGCCGCCGGCGCCACCGGCGCGCCTCCGGCGCGGGCCTGGCCGGCGCGCTCTATCGCCTGGCTGGCCAGCAGTGCGGCGTTGGCGGGCGCACCGTTGGCGAGGTGGCGCTCGGCGGTGCCGGGCAGGGGCTCAGTGCGTGGCGCCAAGGTCAGCTCGAGGCGCACGGGGTGGCCCGCCACTTCGGTCAGCGCCGATTCGATGTGGCCGGCGTATTGCGACCGGATCCAGTCGAGCTTGAAGCGGTTGGGCACCTGTACGGCGACTACGTCGACGGTGCCGGCGCAACCCATGTCACGCAG
Source organism: Leptothrix sp. (in: b-proteobacteria) (assembly GCA_013822265.1). Taxonomy (GTDB): domain Bacteria; phylum Pseudomonadota; class Gammaproteobacteria; order Burkholderiales; family Burkholderiaceae_C; genus Rubrivivax. Next base: position 12,197 of record PNKD01000001.1, on the reverse strand, counting down.
CGCCGGTGCCAGCGGGCGAATCCAGGTATTGAATTGTTGTTCAGGCAGCACGGCGGCAAGGCGCTCGCAGCCGCGTGACCAGAGATCTGAGCTCATTGTGGATATCTTGTTGTGAGAGCCGCCAATCCTGAGGTCCCTCCAGCGCGGCGGAACGTAGTTATCCACACATTCGGCGCCGGCGTCAAGCCCGGGCGATGCCGCGGTCTGTGGTGCAAGTGTTTGACGTGATTAGGTTTTTTTGCTGTAATCGTGGGTTTCCCGAACTCATCTTCCTGGCGGAAGAGCCTGGCCTTTCGGGCCGGGCGGTGCGGCAAAGCCGCACAAGCAGCGCTAGGCCCGGCTGACCGACAGGCGCCCGGTTCGAGACGACGATCCGCCCCCGAAGCCACCCTGACCGCCCTTTCCAAGACCGACCGGAGCCCGCCATGAAGCGCACCTATCAACCCTCGAAGATCCGCCGCGCCCGCACCCACGGCTTCCTGGTCCGCATGAAGTCCCGCGGCGGCAGGGCGGTGATCAACGCTCGCCGCGCCAAGGGCCGCAAGCGTCTGGCCGTCTGAGCGGGGCGGTCTGACCGCAACCGTCTCCGACACCTCATTTCGGCGCCCCGGAGCATCCATGCCCACCCGCCTTGTCAACAAGGCGGACTTCGAACGCTTGCTGGGCGCCAAACCCTGGGCGCGAAGCACGCACTTCGCCGTTCATCACGTGGCGGCGTTGCCGCAGCGGCCCCAGTCGCCTGTCAGGCCGCCGGTAGTGGACAAGTTGTCCACAGGGCCTGCACCGGTTTGCCCCCAGCCTGTGGATGACTGCCCGACCGACTGGTGGCTGGGCTGCGTGGTGCCCAAGCGGCACGCGCGGCGAGCCGTCACGCGCAGTCTGTTGAAGCGGCAGGTGCGCGGCGCCTTCGAACGCCACGAAGCCGCGCTGCCGCGCGGACTGTGGCTGGTTCGGCTGCGCCAGGGTTACGCGGTCAGCGCGTTTCCTTCGGCGCGCTCGCAGGCGCTGCAGCTGGCTGCCCGCCTCGAACTCGACCAACTCTTCGTGCGCGGTCAGCGCTGATCCATGAGCGAGTTCTGGTCCCACCTCGTCACCTGGCCGCGCCGGCTGCTGATGCAGCTGGTACGCGGCTACCGCCTGCTGCTCAAGCCGTGGCTGGGCAATGCCTGCCGTTTCGAGCCCACCTGCTCGGCCTTTGCACTGCAGGCGCTGGAGCGCCACGGTGCCCTGGCCGGCACGGCCCTCACCGGATGGCGCATCCTGCGTTGTCACCCCTGGTGCGAAGGGGGCTGTGACGCCGTGCCCGAGAATCTGCCGCGCCCGATGGCGGGGCTGTTCAGCCGCCTGGGCCTGACCCCTGACGCCGCGCTGCCTGCCGAGAACGCCGCGCCGCAATCCCCGACCCGGAAACTTCCATGAACGATATTCGCCGCACCCTGCTCTGGGTGGTCTTTACCATGTCGCTCGTCCTCATCTGGGACGCGTGGCAGAAGCACACGGGCCATCCCTCGATGTTCGGCGGTGGCCAGTCGAGGTCGGTCGCCGGTGCCGGCAGCGGGCCCCAGCCCAGCGCGGCTTCGGCGGCCGGCGTGCCGGCCCCGGCCGCCGCCGTGCCCGCCGCCACGGGCGCCGCGCCCGCGTTGCCGGGCGTGCCCGCCGTGGCAACGCCCACGAGCGAGCGCGTGACCATCACCACCGACGTCGTCAAGGCCGTGTTCGACAGCCAGGGCGGCAACCTGGTGCACCTGGAACTGCTGGCCTACCGCGATGCGGTAGACGACAAGCGCAACGTCGTGCTGCTCGACCTGAGCGCCAAGCGCCTGTACGTGGCGCAGACGGGCCTGGTGTCGGCGCAGGCCGGTGTGTCGCTGCCCAACCACTTCACGCAGATGAGTGTGGTGCCGGGCACGCGCACGCTGGCCGCGGGGGCGAAAGAACTGACGCTTCGTTTCGAGTCGCCGGCCGTCGATGGCCGCAAGCTCGCCAAGATATTCACTTTCAAGCGCGGCGAGTACACCATCGCCGTCAAGCACGAGGTCACCAACGAAAGCAGCGTGCCGGTGACGCCGCAGCTCTACCTGCAGCTGGCGCGCGACGGCAACCCGCCCGAAGGCGAGAGCAGCTTCTACTTCACCTTCACCGGCCCGGCCATCTACACCGAGGCCAGCAAGTTCACCAAGGTCGACTTCAAGGACATCGCCAAGGGCAGCGCCAGCCACGACAAGACGGCCGACAACGGCTGGGTGGCGATGGTGCAGCACTACTTCGCATCGGCCTGGCTGGTCGCGGCCCCGGGGCCGCGCGAGTTCCGCACCGCCAAGGTCTCGGACAACCACTACACCGTGGCCATGGTGCTGCCGCTGGGCGAACTGGCGCCCGGCGCCACGCGCAGCCACGAATCGGTGCTGTTTGCCGGGCCGCAGGAAGAGAACAAGCTGGCCGCGCTGGCGCCGGGGCTCGAACTGGTGAAGGACTACGGCTGGCTGACGGTGCTGAGCAAGCCGCTGTTCTGGCTGCTGACGCAGCTGCACGCTTTCCTGGGCAACTGGGGCTGGGCCATCGTCGGCCTGGTGGTGGTGCTGAAGATCGCGTTCTACTGGCTCAACGCCAGCGCCTACCGCAGCATGGCCAAGATGAAGGCGGTCGCGCCCAAGGTGACCGAGCTGCGCGAGCGCTACAAGGACAAGCCGCAAGAGATGCAGCAGGCCATGATGCGCATCTACCGCGAAGAGAAGGTCAACCCGCTGGGCGGCTGCCTGCCGATCTTCGTGCAGATGCCGTTTTTCATCGCGCTGTACTGGGTGCTGCTGAGCAGCGTCGAGATGCGCGGCGCGCCGTGGATTGGCTGGATCACCGATCTCGCGGCGATGGACCCCTGGTTCATCCTGCCGGTGCTGATGACGTTGAGCTCGCTGTTCCAGGTGTGGCTGAACCCGAGGCCGCCCGATCCCATGCAGGCCAAGATGATGTGGTTCATGCCGCTGGCCTTCGGCTTCATGTTCTTCTTCTTCCCGGCCGGCCTGGTGCTGTACTGGCTGACGAACAACATCCTGTCGATCGCGCAGCAGTGGTTCATCAACAAGCAGCTCGGCGTGCTCGGGAAATAGCGCACGCTTGGCCCGGGGCTGCCCCCTCCCCAGGGGTTGAGGTGAGTGCGCCCAGGGCCGAATATCCGCCCATGCGGGTGACCCGGCTCGAACAGCGCCGGCTCGGGAGTACCGACAACAAGCCTTTACCGGCCTTGCGGTACTCCACCCGCGCCATCTGCTGACCCGTTGCGCCGCCCACCGCCGATGCGCAACGCACTGCCCGAACAAGCCCGCGCCCCGGCGCCGGGCGCCGGCCGTCACCGCGACCCCATCGTGGCCATCGCCTCGGCCCCGGGCCGCGGCGCGGTGGGCATCGTGCGCGCCTCGGGGCGCGACCTTTCGCCGTTGGTGATGGCGCTGTGCGGCCGGCTGCCGATGCCGCGTCAGGCCACGTTGCTGCCCTTCCTGGGCGCCGAAGGCGAGACGCTCGACCACGGCCTAGCGCTGCACTTCCCGGCGCCCCACTCCTACACCGGCGAAGACGTGCTCGAACTGCAGGCCCACGGCGGCCCGGTGCTGTTGCAGCTGCTGCTGGCGCGCTGCCTGCAGGCGATGCCGGGCTTGCGTCTGGCCAATCCCGGCGAGTTCACCGAACGCGCCTTCCTCAACGACAAGATCGACCTCGCCCAGGCCGAGGCCGTGGCGGATCTCATCGACGCCAGCACCGAGGCCGCCGCGCGTTCGGCCGCACGCTCGCTCAGCGGCGCCTTCTCGGCCGAGGTCACGGCGCTCGGCGGGCGCATCGTGCATCTGCGCATGCTGGTCGAGGCCACGCTCGACTTTCCTGAAGAAGAGATCGACTTCCTCGAGAAAGCCGGCGCGCGGGCGCAGCTCGACGGCCTGCTGGCCACACTGGACAACGCCCTGTCCCGCGCACGCCAGGGTGCGCTGCTGCGCGAAGGCCTGCGCGTGGTGCTGGCCGGTCAGCCCAACGTCGGCAAGAGCAGCCTGTTGAACGCGCTGGCGGGCGCCGAGCTGGCCATCGTCACGCCCATCCCCGGCACCACGCGCGACCGCGTCAGCGAGACGATACAGATCGAGGGCGTGCCGCTGCACATCACCGACACCGCCGGCCTGCGCCACGACACCGAGGCCGCCGACGAGGTCGAACGCATCGGCATCGACCGCAGCTGGCAGGCCATAGGGCAGGCCGATGCGGTGGTCTTCCTGCACGACCTGTCGCGTGCGGGCGAGCCGGGCTACGAGGCAGCCGATGCGGCCATCCGTGCCCAGCTGCCGGCCGGCGTGCCGCTGCTGCAGGTCTACAACAAGGCCGACCTGCCGGTGGCCGAGGTGCCGGCGCTGCCAGAAGCGGCGCTGACCCTGTCGGCCCGCACCGGCCAGGGCTTGGATGCGCTGCGCCAGGCCTTGCTGGCGCAGGCGGGCTGGCAGGCCGCGCCCGAAGGCCTGTTCATCGCGCGCCGCCGCCATGTGCACGCGCTGCAGCGCGCGCGCGAGCACCTGCGGCAGGCGCAGGCCCAGGCCGCGCTGCGCGACGCCGCGCTCGACCTGCTGGCCGAGGAGCTGCGGCTGGCGCACCGCGCTTTAGGCGAGATCACGGGGCAGTTCAGCAGCGACGACCTGCTGGGGGTGATCTTCGGCAGCTTCTGCATAGGCAAGTGAACGCGCGCCCTCGCGTCGCGCGGCCCAATCTCAGTGGCCCGCGAAGTCGACCAGCGTGAACAGCGGCAGGCCCGATTCGCGCAGCTTCGCCGAGCCGCCCAGCTCGGGCAGGTCGACGATGGCCGCACCCTCGAGCACCTGCGCGCCCAATCGCTCGAGCAGGCGGCGGCCGGCCATCATGGTGCCGCCGGTGGCGATGAGGTCGTCGACGAGCACCACGCGGTCGCCGGGCTTCACGGCGTCGGTGTGCAGTTCCACGGTCGCGCTGCCGTACTCGAGTTCGTAGGTCTCGGCCACCGTGGTGAAGGGCAGCTTGCCCTTCTTGCGGATGGGCACGAAGCCGATGTTCAGTTCGTAGGCCACCACCGAGCCGATGATGAAGCCCCTCGCGTCGAGCCCGGCGATGGCGCTGGGCTGGACGTCGAAGTAGCGGTGCACGAACTGGTCGATGAGCACGCGGAATACCCGCGGGTTGGCCAGCAGCGGCGTGATGTCGCGGAACATCACGCCCTGCGCCGGCCAGTGCGGCACGGTGCGGATGTGGCTGCGGATGTAGTCGGCGGGCGCGGCGATGGGGTCGGCGTTCATGGCAGCGATGATAGGCAGCGTGCGGTTTGCCGCGATTCGTCGGTCACATGCCACCCAGGCCCGTACGACGTCGGGCACGCCGGGGCCGGCAGGGTCGTGTTGCGGGATCACCCCCGCAACAGCTTTTCCTCGGCCAGGGCAAGGGGTTCGGGTCGCCCCGACAAGACCAGGGTGTCGCCGGAGGCCAGCACGTGGCCGGGCCGTGGCGGCAGCACGCCGCCGAGGGTGCTGCGCACCGAGACCACGCTCACGCCCACCGCGTGCAGGGCCTGCTCCTCCAGTGTCTGGCCGACGCAGCGCGCCGCCTCGGGCACGGTCACGCTCTGCAGCCGCGCCTGCTCGTGTTCGTTGGCGGTGTCGTCGTCGGCACCGTGGAAGTAACCGCGCAGCAGGCTGTAGCGCGCGTCGCGCGCCTCGCTGGTGATGCGGATGACGCGCTTCATCGGCACGCCCATCAGCGCCAGCGCATGGCCGGCCAGCATCAGGCTGCCTTCGATGGCCTCGGGCACGACTTCGGTGGCGCCGGCGGCGCGCAGCTTCTCGATGTCGGCGTCGTCGATGGTGCGCACGATCACCGGCACGCGCGGCGCGTGGGCCTTCACCAGGCTCAGGATCTTCAGCGCCGACGGCGTGTCGTGGTAGCTCACGACTACCGCCGCGGCGCGCGCCAGGCCGGCGGCCATCAGGCTGGGCAGGCGGGCGGCGTCGCCGAAGACCACGCTCTGGCCGGCGGCGGCGGCCTGGCGCACGCGGTCGGGGTCGAGGTCGAGCGCCATGTAGGGGATGCGCTCGGGTACCAGCAGGCTGGCCAGGTTCTGGCCGCTGCGGCCGTAGCCGCAGATGATGATGTGGCGCTCGGTGGCGATGGACTTCCTGGCAATCGTGGTCAGCGCCACCGACTGCATCAGCCAGTCGCTGGCGCTCAGCCGGTTGACGATGCGGTTGCTGTGCATGATCAGGAAGGGCGTGGCCAGCATCGACATCACCATGCTGGCCAGGATGGGGCTCATCCACTCGGGCGAGACGAGGCCGCGGTCGGCGCCCAGGGTCAGCAGCACGAAGCCGAACTCGCCCGCCTGCGCCAGGTACAGGCCGGTGCGCAGCGCCACGCCGGGCGCGGCGTGGAAGGCGCGCGCGAGTGCGGCCACCAGCACGAACTTGGCCAGCAACGGCAACGTCGACAGCAGCAGCACCAGCGGCCACTGGTCGAGCACGGGCCGCCAGTCGAGCTTCATGCCGATGGTGATGAAGAACAGGCCCAGCAGCACGTCGTGGAAGGGCCGGATGTCGGTCTCGACCTGGTGCTTGTATTCCGTTTCCGCCACCAGCATGCCGGCGACGAAGGCGCCCAGCGCCAGGCTGAGGCCGGCGTGCTCGGTCAGGTAGGACAGGCCCAGCGTGACGAGCAGGAGGTTGAGCATGAAGAGCTCTTCGCTCTTGCGCCGCGCCACCAGCGTGAGCCACCAGCGCATCACGCGCTGGCCGCCCATCAGCAGCACCGTGAGCACCGCCCCGGCCTTCAGCGCGGCCAGGCTCATGGCGATGGCCAGGTCTTCGCCCGAACTGCCCAGCGCCGGAATCAGCACCAGCAGCGGCACCACGGCCAGGTCCTGGAACAGCAGCACGCCCATGATGCGGCGGCCGTGCTCGCTTTCGAGCTCCAGCCGCTCGGCCATCAGCTTGACGACGATGGCCGTGGAGCTCATGGCGATGGCACCGCCCAGCACCACCGCACCCTGCCAGCCCATGCGCCAGGCTTCGCCGAAGATGCCGACATAGGCGGCCACCAGCATCATGTGGCCGGCCAGCGTGCCGATGATGGTCAGCACCACCTGGCTCAGCCCGAGGCCGAAGACCAGAGTGCGCATGCTCTTCAGCTTGGGCAGGTTGAACTCGAGCCCGATGACGAACATCAGGAACACGACGCCGAACTCGGCGAGGTACTTCACGCCGGCGGTGTCGCGGGCCAGTGCCAGCGCGTTCGGGCCGATGAGCACGCCGACCACCAGGTAGCCCAGCATCGGCGGCAGCTTCAGCGAACGACAGGCCACCACGCCGAGCACCGCGGCGATCAGGTACAGCAGGACGAGTTCGAGGGTGGTCGCCAAGGCCGCCAAGGGGGTGCCTAGAATGGCTCGATCGTATTCGACGCTCCCGCGGGCGTACTCCCTGGCCCGCCGCCCCACCACCTTGGACACCGCCTCCGCCCTGGACCGCCCGCGTGCGCTGCGCATGGCCGCCCGCACCTTCGAGATCGAGGCCCGCGCGTTGACGGCCCTGGCCGCTCGCCTGGACGACGCCTTCGTGTGCGCCGTGGCGGCGGTGCTGGGCTGCCGCGGCCGCGTGGTGGTGATGGGCATGGGCAAAAGCGGGCACATCGGCCGCAAGGTCGCTGCCACGCTGGCCAGCACCGGCACGCCGGCGATGTTCGTGCACCCGGCCGAGGCCAGCCACGGCGACCTCGGCATGGTGATGCCGGGCGACGTGGTGCTGGCCATCAGCAACAGCGGCGAGAGCGATGAGCTGGCGGCGCTGTTGCCGGCCTTGCGGCGGCTGGGCGTGACCTTCATCGCGATGACCGGGCGCGCCGAATCGACGCTGGCCCGCCATGCCGACATCGTGCTCAACAGCGCCGTCGACGAAGAGGCCTGCCCGCTGAACCTGGCGCCCACTGCCAGCACCACGGCGCAGATGGCGCTGGGCGACGCACTGGCGGTGGCGTTGCTCGACGCGCGCGGCTTCAAGCCCGAGGACTTCGCGCGCTCGCACCCCGGCGGCAGCCTGGGGCGCAAGCTGCTGATGCACGTGCACGACCTGATGCGCAGCGGCGACGCCGTGCCCAGCGTGCCGCCGGCAGCCAGCTTCGGCGAACTGCTGCGCGAGATGAGCGCCAAGGGCCTGGGTTTCACCGCCGTGACCGGCCCCGACCGGCGGCCGCTGGGCATCTTCACCGACGGTGACCTGCGCCGCCGCATCGAGAGCGGCGCCGACCTGCGCGCGCTCACGGCCGAGCAGGTGATGCACCGCCAGCCGCACCTGGTGCGCGACGACGCGCTGGCCGTCGACGCGGCGGACGTGATGGAGCGGTGCCGCGTCACCAGCGTGCTGGTGGTCGACGCCGAGGGGCGCCTGGTGGGCGCGCTGAACTCCAACGACCTGATGCGGGCCAAGGTGATCTGACCGTGATGGACACCCCCGACCCGCAGCGCCCGCTGCCCGCCCCCGCGCTGAGCTTCGCGCCCGAGCTGCTGCTGCGCGCCCAGGGCAGCGGCCTGGGGCTGAAGGCGGCGATCTTCGACGTCGACGGCGTGCTCACCGACGGCCGCATCTACATCGACCAGCATGGCGAGACGGTGAAGGCCTTCGCCACGCTCGACGGCCACGGCCTGAAGCTGCTGAAGATGGGCGGCATCGAGCCGCTGGTGATCACCGGCCGCGACTCGGCCGCCGTGCGCCGGCGCGTCGCCGACCTCGGCCTGGCACACGCCGTCTACGGCGCCCACGACAAGCGGGTGGCCGCCGAAGCGCTGCTGGGCGCGCTGGGGCTGGGCTGGCACGAGGTGGCGGCCATCGGCGACGACTGGCCCGACCTGCCGCTGCTCACGCGCGCGGCCTTCGCCTGCGCGCCGGCCAACGCCCACGCCGAAGTCAAGGCCGCGGCCCACCACGTCACCGCCGCCGCGGGCGGGCACGGCGCGGCGCGCGAGTTCTGTGACCTGCTGCTGATCGCGGCCGGGCGCTACTCGGCGCTGCTGCACGGTCACTTGCAGACGCTGGACGGCGCCTGATCGTCGGGCCGCTAGCGCCGCGCCTGGCCGATCGAGAACCCACCGTCGCATGAGCGTCGAGCTGCACCTGCCCGACCTGCCCGAGGTGCCGATCTCGCTCGGGCCGGCGCGTGGCCGCCCGCCACGCCCGCGCATGCCCTGGCACCTGCGCCTGCGCGAGGCGCTGTCGGCCTACCTGCCCTTGCTGCTGATGTTGATGCTGGCGCTGGCCACCTGGTGGCTGGTGAAGAACTCGCCGCGGCCCCTCACCGCGGCCGAAGAGCGGCCGGTGAGCAACGAGCCCGACTACACGATGAGCAGCTTCGCGCTCGAGCGCTTCGATGCCGCCGGCCGCATGCGCTTGCGCATCGAGGGCGCGCGCATGCGGCACTTCCCGGCCCCCGACCGCATCGAGATCGACGATGCGAGGATCCATGCCGTGGCCGAGGACGGGCGAGTGACCGACGCCCATGCGCGCCAGGCCCTAGGCAACGGCGATGGCAGCGAGCTGCAGCTCATCGGTGGCGCCGAGATCCTCAGCACCGACGCCAACGGCGCGCCGGTGCAGATGCGCAGCGAGTTCCTGCACGCCTTCCTGGTGACCGAGCGCGTGCGCAGCCACCTGCCCGTGCGGGTGCGCGTGGGCAGCAACGAGTGGCGCGCCGGGGGCCTGGACTACGACCACGCGGCGCGCAGGCTCGACCTGGCCGGCCCGATGCGGGCCGAGTTGGCGCCGCGTGCCGCGGCCGGGTCGCTGCGATGAAGGGCCGACGGGCACGCGCAAGGGCACGCGCACGGGCCCACGCATGGGCGAGGCGCGCTGTCGGTCAGCGCACAGGCGCGTCGTCGTGAGCGCGCCGCCGCTGGTTTTCGTCACCGGGGCCTCCAGCGGCATCGGCCAGGCCCTGGCGGCCCGTTATGCTGCAGCGGGCTGGCGGCTCGCTGTCGTGGCGCGGCGCCGCGAGGCACTGCAGGCCTGGGCGGCAGCGCAAGGCCTGGGGCCCGATCGGTGCGAGGCCTATGCCGCCGATGTCGCGGTGCCCGACAGCATCATCGCGGCAGGGCAGGCCTGCGTCGCAAGCCAGGGCCTGCCCGACGTGGTGATTGCGTGCGCCGGCGTGAGCGTCGGCATGGACACAGCCGAACGCGGCGACCTCGCGGTGATGCGCGACATGTTCGCACTCAACAACCTCGGGCTGGCGGCCACCTTCCATCCGTTCCTGCAAGGCATGCGCGAGCGCGGCAGCGGCCGGCTGGTGGGCGTGGCCAGCGTATCGGCCATCCGCGGGCTGCCGGGACACGGTGCCTACTGCGCCAGCAAGGCCGGCGTGGTGGCCTACTGCGAGAGCCTGCGTGTCGAGTGCCGTGGCGCCGGCGTGCAGGTGGTGACGCTGCTGCCGGGCTACGTGGCCACGCCGCTGACCGCGAGCAACCCCTACCGCATGCCCTTCCTGATGGTGCCCGAGGCCTTCGCCGAACGCGCTTTCCGGGCCATACAGGCAGGGCGCAGCTACGTCGTGATCCCCTGGCAGATGGGCGTCGTGGCCAAGCTGCTGCGCCTGCTGCCCAACGCCTTGTTCGACCGCCTGATGGCACGCCGCGGCCGCAAGCCGCGCCGCGTCTGACGCCGGCGCATGCGCAACGTGCAGGGCGTCGGGCCTCGGCCAGGCGGGGCCTTGGCGCGCCGTGACAGCATCACTGCATCGTGATGATCGACGTCGTCGTCTTCTTCTTCCTGCTGGGCGTGGTGGCGCGTCTCGTCAAGAGCGATCTGCGCCTGCCCGAGGCGCTGTACGAAACGCTTTCGATCTACCTGCTGCTGGCCATCGGCCTGAAGGGCGGCATCGAGCTCAGCAAGCAGCCGCTGGGCGCATTGGCGCCGCAGGTGGCGGCCTGCATGGCGCTGGGCTTCGCCATTCCGTTCGCGCTGTTCCCGCTGGGCCGGGCGTTGCGGCTGGGGCGCGCCGATGCAGCGGCGCTGGCAGCGCACTACGGCTCGGTCAGCGTCGTCACTTTTGCCGTGGCGTCGGCGGCGCTGGCGCGCCAGGGCATTGCGCATGAGAGCCACGCCGCGCTTTGGGTGGCGGTGATGGAGGCCCCCGGTCTCGTGGCCGGCATCCTGCTGGCGCGGCTGGGCCATCCGGGCGGGCGTGGCCCGTGGCGCCAGGTGGCGCGCGACGTGCTCTTTGGCAAGAGCGTGCTGCTGCTGCTGGGCGGGCTGGCCATAGGCGCCGTGGCGGGCGTGGAGGGCACGGCGCCGATCAAGGCCGTGTTCATCGACCCGTTCAAGGGCGTGTTGGCGTTGTTCCTGCTGGAACTGGGGCTGGTGGCCGGCGGCCGGCTGGCCGAGGTGCGGCGCTTCGGCGCCGCCGTGTTCGTGATCGGCCTGGCCGTGCCGCCACTGCTGGCCGTGGCAGGTGCGTTCACGGGGTTGGCGCTGGGTTTGTCGACCGGCGGCGTGGCGCTGCTGGCGACGCTGGCCGCCAGCGCCAGCTATATCGCTGCGCCGACGGCGATGCGCATCGCCGTGCCCGAGGCCAATGCGGCGCTGTCGATCACGGCAGCCCTGGGTGTCACGTTTCCGTTCAACATCGTGATCGGCATCCCGCTGTACATCGGCCTGGCGCAGAGGCTCACCGCATGACGCTGTCCAAACACCCCAAGACCCTGCTCGTCATCGTGGCCGAGGCCGTGCTCGAAAGAGCGCTGGTGCGCGACGCCCGCGAACGCGGCGCCCAGGGCTGGACCGTCGCCGAAGTGCACGGCGGTGGCCACGAGGGCGTGCGCGAAGGCGCCTGGGAGGCCGACCGCACGATAGAGCTGCGCGTGATCTGCGACGCCGAGGTGGCCGATGCGATCGCCGAGCATGTGCTGGCACGCTACGCGCCGCACTATGCCGTGGCGCTGTACTTCAGTGCAGTGGCCGTGCTGCGCCCCGAGCGTTACTGAACATCCAAAGGCCGGTGCCGGGCCCCTTCTGCCCGGGCCCAGACGCCATGGCGCAGTCCAGCGTCTGGCGCCAAATCTCGCGCCGAACGGCGCGCCAAACAAAAAGGGCACCCTGGGGTGCCCTTCGTTGCCTGCAGCGCCATGCGGCGCCGCTGTGTCGGGTGGATCAGTAACCGCCGCG